>JAZOXB010000234.1:0-6859 GCA_045659585.1 Faecousia sp.
CTTGAACTGTCACTGTATGCGAATAAGACCTTACACAGATCTCCTAAGGCTCCGGACTTATTGAGACCATAGGTATCTGCTCGGTATTCCGGTACATGAGACACAGGCGTCTCTCCCCTATAGATTTGAACTGTCAGCACAGAGAGAAGTTCAGCAGCGAAAAGAGTATCCGGCGTAAATACATAGAATCCATATTTTGCGTTATACAGTTCCGCATTGGATAGAATCAAAGTTTTCTCATTCCCATTATAACTCCTATAGCGAACATGAAGCGTCAGTTCTTCCAAATCGCCTGCATAGTTTTCCATAGAGAAGATAAACTTCACGCAAACCTTAGATTCCAGATTTAACGCCTTACCTTCCCACTTTACCATGGCATTTTCCAAACCATCGATCACAAGATTATGATTTCCAAATATCACAGCATCCAACTCGGACAGATAGGTTTTCTTCTCCTCTGTCATTGCGGCATCCGCAAGGGCATCTGTGCGATACCCCTTGAAAATCTGAGCTTTTGCCCCGTATTGCAGAAGATCTGCACATAGGATTTTCAAGCTTTCTTTCGCAGCAGACTTATTCATCTGGGAATACGCATAGTCAGCGATACTGTAGTCATCTGTGGCAGAATAGATAACGGCGTTTACCTGTTATGTAATTGCCGGAATACAAGATATCAGAACTGCCAATAGCAGTAAACACGGCAACGCTCTATTTATCATAGCTAACCCTCCAAATATAATAGCAGTCCCCTTAGCACGGAATAAAATCCATGCTAAGGGGACTATTTCATTTTATTCCGTATGATCTTCTACAGAAAGGATCAGTCAAATACAGACTCGTTGAGATAGTAGATCTTGTGCTGGTTCTTCTTCTCGGCGGCAGTAGTGCCGGGAACGATCAGGAAGTAAACCTTGCTGTCCTTGCACTGGATGCCTTCGATCTCCAGCTTGCCGACATTGCTGATCTTAACCAGCTTCTTGTAAGAGCCGGAGCTGTTGATCTTTGCAATCTGGGGAGTGTCACCATGAGCACCACCGGACAGGTAGATGCGAGCCTTGGAGAACAGGTCCATACCCTGGAAGGAATCATTGGGACGAATGATAGCGCTACCGGACTGAACGTTGGTCCACAGGTGAGCCTTCTTGGCACCGGAGGTACGCATATCAACACTCTTATTCTTGTCGAGAAGCTTGTTCAGAGCCTCGGTGCTGTAGGCAGAATAGTTGACCTTGGAACTGTTCTTGGTCTGGATACGGAAAACAGTGGTGTCACCGCAGACGGCAGCAGCTACACGATAGGTATCACCCATGCGATATGCAGTGCCGTTAGCATAGTTCATATAAGAGAAACGAGCAAGACTGGTGTAATTGTAGGTCTTACCGGCTTCATACTTAATACGAGCGATCTGGAGAGACCAGTTGTAGCCACTGTCGGTATCAGACTTAACGCCCAGATACATATAGTTAACACCGTTGTAGGTGTACATATCCAAACTCTGGCCGTGACCGGCGTTGGTAAATGTCATACGATCAACATAGTTAGCAACCTTGTTGGTCTTATCCATCTTCAGACGGGAGACATAAGTAGTTGCATCAACACGCTGGGTAATATAGATGTAAGTAGAACCCATGTAGAAGTTCTGAATTGCACGGCCCAGAGGCAGACCCTTCAGGGTGAATGCCAGAGTAGCCTTAGCGCTCTTGGTGGATGCGGGCGTTGCTGCAGAAGCGGGAGCGATGCAGGCTACCAGAGTCATAATGACCAGTACCATGCACAGGATCTTCGCTGTCAATCTTGTTGCTTTTTTAGACATTATTGTTCCTCCATTCAAGTTTCCTATGAGTTTCCATAGGATCTCCGGAAATATCGTACCATCAAATCCCATAAATGTCAACCAAAATTATGTAAAATATACAAGCTCTTGTATTTTTTTCATTAAAGTAAATGTAACGCTCCATGCTTAGAACATAGAGCGTTACAAAAACACTTATATAGCTGAAACAGCCTTAAAATAACCTTGTTTCAGGCTTTCTTTGCAGGCATCGAGACGATTTTGATTCCTGTCGCCCCGTAGATCCAAACGGCTGACCGTACAACCACAGGAGTCGGCACAAGCGATATAAATCTCCCCTACGTTAGGATTCATAGGATCGGTACCGGGGCCTGCATTGCCCGTAACCGCAAGGGCATAATCAGCATGTAACTTTTCTCGAGCACCTTCCGCCATTTGCCGGGCGACCTCGGCGCAAATTGCACCTTTTTCTTCTAACAGTGCATGATCAACGCCCAAGCACTGTTCCTTTAATTCATAGGCATAGGAAATGATACCGCCCAAATAGACCTTGGACGCTCCGGGAACCTCTGTAAGCATTGCCCCTAAGAGTCCCCCGGTACAGCTTTCCGCAGTGACCAGGGTCTTCCCTCTTTCTGTCAGCAGGGCAATGAGCCTTTTCGCTTCATCCATTGTAGCGAACCTTTACCAGCTCTGTATTCTGCAGTGCTCTTTCAATGAGAGCATCGAAGTCAAGCTTTTCACAGGCCTTATCCACACCGGAAATGGTAGGCTTGGTCTTGGGGTGCTTGGGAGTAAAGACGGTACAGCAATCCTCGTAAGGCAGAATAGAAGTCTCCATAGTGCCAATCTTACGGGCAATAGTGACGATCTCTTCCTTATCCATACCGATCAGGGGCTGGAAGATAGGCAGAGTGGTAGCCGCACCGGTAACAGCCATGGCCTGCATGGTCTGAGAAGCAACCTGACCTAAATTCTCGCCGGTAACCAGAGCCTCACAGCCGTGATCTCTTGCGATCCGTTCGGAAATCTTCATCATAAAGCGACGCATGATCAAGGTGAAGTATTCTTCGGGACAGTTATCACGGATAGCTTCCTGGATCTCTGTAAAACCAACTACATTCACGGTCATTCTGCCGCAGTAACGGGTCATGAGACGAGCAAGCTCCAGCACCTTGTCCTTGGCCAACTCACTGGTATAGGGATAGGAGAAGAAATGGACACATTCCAACTCCACGCCACGCTTTGCGATCATATAGCCTGCTACGGGAGAATCGATACCACCGGAGAGGAGAACCATTGCACGACCGCCCACACCGGTAGGCAGACCGCCGGCACCCTGCTCCGCAGGACCATGGACATAGGCAGCACGGTCACGAACCTCTACATATACGGTATAATCGGGCTTATGAACATCTACTTCCAGTTCGGGGATGGCTTCTGCCAATCTGCCACCGATATCCTGAGAGATGCCGATAGAGGTCAGAGGATACCGCTTGTCGGAACGCTTGGACTCCACCTTGAAGGAGCGAACACTGCGGAGATCGTCACCCAGATAAGCCAGAGCGGTCTCGAAGATCTTGTCCTGATCCTTCTCGCAGGGACGGCAACGGCACAGGCTGACAACACCGAAAATATAGTGGCAAGCATCCCATGCACCGTCCAGATCGCAATTTTCATTCTCGGGCTCTACATAAACAGTAGACTGTACAATGTGAACACGGAAGTCACCGAAGGGACGCATACGGCGAGAGATATTGGTCTTGAGGCGATTCTCAAACTGGAAACGATTTCCGCCCTTCAGGACGATCTCGCCTAACTTTAACAAAAACATTTCGTTCATAATTTATTATCCTACCTTTGTGTAAATTGATATGATCTGTATTGTACTGCCTCCGCAATGTGCTGAGGCTGGATCTCCGGTGAAAAGTCCAGATCCGCAATGGTTCTGGCAAGCTTTCGGATCCTGTCATAGCTTCTGGCCGTCAATCCCAGAGATTCAAAGGCGGCCTCCATCAGAGCCGCACAAGGCTCCGATAAATTGCAATGCTGTCGCAGTTCTTTTGTCTGCATATTGGCGTTGCAGGAAATCTTCGTCCCCGCAAAACGCAATCTCTGGGTGGATCTCGCCTGATCCACTCTCATTTTGATCATAGAGGAACTTTCAGCAGGAGCATCTGTCCGTAATTCTTTAAAGTCTAAGGACGGAACCTCAATGATCAAGTCAATTCGATCCAACAAGGGGCCTGAGATTCGGGAATGATACATCCGAACGGAATGATCCGTGCATGTGCAACGACCGGAAGGATGTCCGTACCATCCGCATTTACAGGGATTCATAGCACAAATCAGCTGGAACCGACTGGGGAATGTGGAAGTCTGGTTTACACGGCTTATGGTTACGACGCCCTCTTCCAGTGGCTGTCTCATAACCTCTAAAGCTTCCTTCTTGAATTCCGGTAATTCATCCAAAAACAGAACCCCCTTATGGGCCAGTGAAATCTCACCGGGCTTGGGATTGGTTCCGCCACCTACCAATCCCGCTGAGGAGATGGTATGATGAGGAGAACGGAAGGGTCTGGCGTTAACGATCGGTGCCTCGGGAGAAAGGAGTCCCATTACAGAATGGATCTGGGTCACTTCCAAAGTCTCCTCCATGGTCATATCCGGAAGAATGGATGGTAGGCGTTTTGCCAGCATACTCTTTCCGGATCCGGGAGGGCCAACCAATAGTACATTGTGACCACCTGCAGCGGCGATCTCCAAAACTCGTTTTGCAAGCATCTGTCCCTTTACATCTGCAAAGTCAAAGATCTCCCGTGCCTTTACCTCTGGAACCCATGGGACTTCAAATGGCATGGTAGTCTCTCCACGAAGCGTCGATACCAGCTGTCCTACATCGGAAACACCCACAACACGGATATTCCCCGCCAAAGTAGCTTCACGGGCATTCTCCGCAGGAACAAAGAGAATCTCGAACCCCGCCTTTTGTGCCGCAATTGCCATAGGAAGAACACCGCGAACAGGCCGAAGTTTCCCTTCCAGACTCAATTCGCCCAGGAACGCCGCCCTTTGTTTCGGCAATTTGCAGAAACCGGAAGCCGACAATATACACAGAAGAATGGGAAGATCGTACACCGTACCGCTCTTCTTGGTATCCGCAGGGGCCAAATTCAAACAGATCCGCCCCACCGGGAACTTAAATCCGCAATTCTTAATAGCGGCGCGGACTCTCTCGCGGGATTCCTTGACCGCCGTATCCGGCAAGCCAACAATATCAAAGGCAGGTAAGCCGTTGGATATAAAACATTCAACTAAAACAGGATAACCCCGTATACCGTCTAAGCCAAGAGATTCTACTCTTGCGATCATGGACTCACCTCCTCATCATTGTATAGTCCGAAAAATTCATATCTCAATTTTAGTTCACTTTCTATTCGAAGATTATCTTCAAAAATTTCTCAAACACATCTAACCTAACATCTGAACTCAGGCTTTATTGTCCACTACTGGGAGTCTTTCTGTATCTCAAAGATAGACCTTAGAATTTCTTCCTCTGAAGATGAGAGATCCCGCCTATCAATATAATCCTCGAGTCTGCGAGAATTATTGTAGCGGATTCTGTCAGGATCCACTTGTTCCTTCAGATCTAAGATTTGGCGGAATACAGCCTCTCGATCCTCACCGGAGAATTGGGCATAATCAAATTTCACTGTATCTCCGCTAGACAAATGAAGGTATACACACAGCTTGTACTGATTGCTCAAAGCACGAATAGCTGACAGACGAGGATTAGCTACAGATTTTTTCAAATATAGGGAAATGCTCATTTCTTCGACTTCATCGACAGAGTAGGAATGGATTTCCTGATTCATAAAATTGTATCGGTGTAAAATATTCCGATTATCCAGTTCCATGCGCCCAAAAAGGCCGAGCGGAATCAATAATACGGTAATAAGTAGACCCACAATCCATATAGTCCAAAGCTGTCTTCTGAATCGAATGCGAGATGGTCTTTCACACCTTCTCTTTTCTCGCCATTCCTTGGAGAATATCGGATCAACCTCTTTCCATTGTCCGGATCTATATTTTTTATCTTGGTTCCGGAAAAAAGGAATCCTTTCCTCATAGCCAAAACATAATAGAGGTAAAAAAGTCAACAGCAAGTAAAAAAGAAAAGGAAACCGCCAACCAAGTCCCGTAAATGTAACAGCAACAATCTCCCGTGAGGTAAAAAATCGTTCTGTGCCATACACTCCGGCGGCAAAAAGAAGATAGATCCCCATAATTGCCATAAACACCAAAAGCAACAATAGATATACACACTTATCCCAGAAAGACAGAGGTGGCCTTTTCAGCTTATTTCTTTTTTTATGAATATTTTTCTTGCTCATAAGACACATTCCTCTCAGTCCAACTATTACATCTATTATATCATACTATAAAATCCCCCCAATTACAAGTATATTTCCTCAGGTTAATAGGATATTCCCCATAGATTTAAAAGACGATTTATAAATTTTTGTCATTTCCTCGTTTTTGTTGTTTACAAATCGAGGATTTAGTGATAAAATGAATCTGTCTGTAAATCAATACTTTTAGGAGGTATTCATTTTGGCAAGAAAACTCAAGACAATGGACGGCAATACCGCCGCCGCTCATGTTAGCTACGCATTTACAGAAGTAGCTGGCATCTACCCCATCACCCCCTCCAGCCCCATGGCCGACTATGTTGACCAGTGGTCCGCTCAGGGTCGTAAGAACATCTTTGGCAGCCGCGTAAAGGTTGTTGAGATGCAGTCCGAAGCAGGCGCAGCCGGCACAGTACACGGCTCCCTGGCAGCAGGCGCTCTCACCACCACTTACACCGCTTCCCAGGGCCTTCTGCTGATGATCCCCAATATGTACAAGATCGCCGGCGAGCTGCTGCCCTGCGTGTTCCACGTATCCGCTCGTACCGTAGCCAGCCACGCTCTGAACATCTTCGGTGATCACTCCGACGTATACGCATGCCGTCAGACCGGCTTTGCTATGCTTTGCGAGACCAACACCCAGGAAGTTATGGAC
>JAZOXB010000235.1:0-7880 GCA_045659585.1 Faecousia sp.
CAACACCCTGTGCAAATGCCTTGTAGAAGGGCTGCCACTCGGTAGCTTCCAGAACCTCACGGGGAGTGTTGTTGAAGGGAACATCCAGATGGGAGTCCGTAGCAACATTGCCGTGGCCGGGGAAGTGCTTAACGGAGGGCAGGATCTTGGAGGACTGGAAGCCCAGTGCCATGGGAACGCCCAGGTTAGCAACGACTTCGTGATCATCACCGAAGGAACGGGAACCGATAATGGGGTTCATGGGCTCCAGGTTTACGTCCAGAATGGGAGCGAAAGTACAGCTCAGACCCAGAGCACGGATGACTCTGCCGTTGTTGGCACCCAGCTGGTAAGCCTTGTCGGTACCGCTGGCGTTAACGGACATAGTGCCGGGCATGAGGGAAGCACCCAGATTGACACGGGTAACAACGCCACCTTCCTGATCGGCACAGATGAAGGGAGCGAAACCGGTCTTTTCGTAGACCAGAGAGGTCACATCGCTACAGAGCTTGCTGGTCTGAGCGGGGGTGACGATATTTCTGCCGAAGAAGGCAAAGTTACCGACATAGAAATCATTGACCAGAGCCTTGGCCTGATCGTCTAATTCGGGAGAGGGGAAGCCTGCGATCAGAAGCTGACCGATTTTCTTCTTGAGTTCCAGATTCATGGGATTACCTCCGATTATATTTTAAAAATCAATTACAGAATGCGGATACGGGGACGATAGGTCTCCAGGATGGACTTGTTGGCCTTGTCGCCTTCGTCAGTGTTGGCACTGGTGAATACAGGGGGAACCATACCCATAGCCAGAAGCTTTTCGGTGGTATTGGCAATAACCAGATTGACCAGAGTGATGTCCAGAACGGAGGATGTGGGAGCGATCTTCTGCTTCAGGCCTTCCAACTCAATGGAAGCGTCGCCGTAAACACCGCCGTTATCCAGAATGTAGTCGCAAACCTGATACAGGTTCTTGCCGCCGGAGTGACGGGAGGAAACATTGGAGGAATGCTCCATGGAAGTGATGGCTACGGTAATAGCACCCTTCTTCTTAGCTTCCAGAGCGGCATCAATAACAGCACAGTTTCTGCCGGAGTTGGAGATCAGGAAGAGAACGTCCCCTTCTTCGATGGCGGTGTGGGAAATAACAACATTGCCCAGACCTTCGACTCTCTCGTAGCTGCTGGACTTTGCCCCACCTTCGTGGAGCATAAGATCGGACTCCAGAATGGGGCTGATGCAAGCCAGACCGCCTGCACGGTAGAAGGGCTCCTCACAGATCATGTGGGAGTGGCCGGTGCCGAAGAAGTACAGCAGATGACCGTCAAAAATAGCCTTGGCACAGATGTCGGAGATCTTGTCGATGACTTCTTCCTGGGTGTTTTCCAGCTTGTCCAGCAGGGCGCGGATGTTCTGTAAATATTGCTTATTCATAATTGAGTCTCCTTTGTAAGAGAATTATTTCATTAAAGATGCAATGAGGTCGATACAGGTTTGCAGACGAGCCATAAGGGTATCTACGCGGACATATTCTTCCACAGTGTGGCTGAATTCGCCCTCGGAGCCCATGCCGTCAACAACGGGGGTGCCTACATAGGCAACATAGGAGCCGTCACTGCCACCGCCGTGGGTTCTGCCGATCATTTCCAGACCGTTGGCTTCGGCTGCCTGACGAGCCAGCTCGTAGAGAGCCTTGGAGGCTTCGGACTGCTGCATGGGGGGACGGATGGCTTCGATAACCAGCTGAGATGTGACATTGTCAACACCGGTGTCACCGGTGAATTCCTTCAGCTTTTCCAAGATGCCGTCGGTGAGTTCGGGCTTATAGTAGCGAACCTCACCAATGCAGGACGCAGCGTCGGCGACGATGTTGCCCTTGTCTACACCGCCAACCATACCGCCGATGTTGATGGAGATACAAGCCTCATCATCACGGAGGGTATAGAGCTTGGTAATAATATTGCACAGACCCTGGATAGCGCTGAAGCCCAGATGATAGTTGACACCGCTGTGGGCGGCAACACCGGAGGTCTTTACACGGAAGGTGATCAGACCCTTACGGGCAACGGTGCAGTAGCCGGGCTTGGAGGGTTCCATGCACAGACAGGCAATGGAAGCCTTACCCAGTTCCATGATCTTTTCTTTACTTTCCTTGGAGCCGATCTCCTCGTCGCAGTTGAGAAGACCGCAGAGGCAGTAATCCTCGGGGATCTTATCTGCCAGATTTCGCATGATCTCTAAGATCATCAGGTCGCCGCTCTTCATATCCAGAACGCCGGGACCGTAGAGCTTGTTGCCTTCCCGACGGAAGGGGCGCTTTGCTACGGTGCCAACATCAAAGACGGTGTCCATATGTCCGATCATGAGGATCTGCTTGGAGCCGGTACCCAGACGGCACTCTAAGAGATTGCCACCGGGGCGTTCGTGGGTGATGACTTTACAGCCGATGGCTTCGAATTCAGCCTTGAGCTGTGCGGACTGGAAATCCAGTCCTTCCTTATAGCCGCTGGGGGTGTCAATATTGACATAGTGTTCCAGACGAGCCAGGAAATCTTCTAAGGTGGTTAAACTTTTGCGTTCAGTACACATTTTTTTGCACTCTCCCATACTTGTCCACGGGACTGAGGTAAGTACCGTGAGGCAATATCTTCGTAGCTACTGTCAATGCTCAGGGGTTTTCCGCTGGGCAGGTAGCCGTCGTAGCCGCCGGTGTAGCAAACTAAATAGACAGGCTTGCCTGCAGCTTCCGACAAAGTTAATTGTAACTCATTTCCATCCTTGTTGTCAACCTCAAAGGGAAGAGAAATGTAAATAAATGGACCAAAATCTACAGCGGCGACGTGAATCTTGCGGTCTTTCTCCGCTCCAACGCTTGCACGCTCCAGAACTGCCATACGGGAATCGTATTCACGACGCATCTGAGCATCCTCACAAGCCTCTGCTTTTTCACGGAGAGCGTTGAGAAGATTGGTTCTTTCTTCTCCGTCTAAGCTGGCAGAGCGGCACAGGTAGATGTCTTCCTCCCAACAGGAAATGGTGGCACCGAAAGTGGTACCGGGGGAGTAGGGAGCATCTGCAATGGCAGCACCTAAGATCCCACCCAGACGATCCAGCTCCTTGGAAGTGGAGGCGGTACGGGTGAAACGGGTAGACAGGTCTGCACAGGCTCCGTTGTGGAAGATGCAGGGCTGGTTCTTGGGAAGCTTCTTTGCGGCGGCACCGGGGATGTCCTTGGAATACAGGGTATTCTTTTCATCAAGGACAGTGGGATGGCAGGCAAAGAGGGCGAAGGACAGAGAATCGTCCTTACGGCATAGCTTGGTTACATGAACGGGCATGGGGAAGTCTGCGCCCTCTCTGCCTTGGTTCCGCAGGGAAGCTACGCCTACAGCGTGAGTTTCGGCAACATAGGGAGCGTAAGGAGCCAGATCCGCAACAGCGGCCTTGGCGGCTTCTTCAGTCTTGCTAAGGAGGAAGGAAACAAAGGTAGGATCGTAGGATGCGCCACCGGAGAAAATATGGGAGGGGGCGCTGTGGGTATGGGTAGAGCTGACCCAGATCCTTTTGGCATCCATTTTAATGACTTTTGCAACGGTGGTGCGAACCTGCTCGCAGAGCTTGGAATCCACACCAAGTACATCAAAGGAACAGAATACAAAGGGCTGATCCTGTTCGTCCTTCAGGAGAAGGACGGAAACATACAGAGGATCCAGGATTCCGGTGGAGGGATCCTTACGGCGGTCAAAGCCTGCCATGAACATGGCCTTTGTAGGGGTGATGTCTGCACGACCGAAACCGGAGATCATAGCATGACCCCCTTTGCATTTTCCAGAAGGGCGTCACCGGCTTCATCCAAGCCACGGGCGTGGAGAGCCAGAGCGGCAGCGGCGGCGGGAGGATGTGCCTCTAAGCCACACATATAGGAAATGGGGGAGCCTTCCTTCAGGAGCCGTTCCTCCAGCATGGGGTACAGAGCACGACCGGGCTGTACCAGTGAGCCGGAGAAGACAGCGGGCAGAGGTTTGGGCTGATCGGAGTTCATAGCCGCAGTGGTAATGGCAAGGGCAATCTCATCTGCGGTCTCTTCCAGCAGAGCCTTTGCCGTAGCGTTGCCTTTGGCGTAGAGATCGAAGATGATCTTGCCACAGGACGCTACATTACTGCGGTTATCACCTTGACGGAGTGCTCGGAGGATGCCAAAGGGAGTCTCGGCGTCATAGTGAGCGAAGATGGTATCTACCAGCTCCTTGTCCATAGGCTCACGACCGTCATACATACGGCAGACCTTCTTAAGGGCGCGGAGGGCTACATCATAACCGGAACCTTCGTCACCAAGCAAGGGGCCCCAACCGCTGACACGGGTAAAGCCATCGGTACTGCAAACATAGGTCAGAGCACCGGTACCTGCGATCTGGACAACAGCGGGCTTTTCACGGACAGAGCCGTACCAGATGGGATAAATATCACTGTCGCACAGCACCAACTCTGCATCGATACAGGTGCTGAAGAAGGGGACATGAGCATCCCCATGTTGCAGAAGAATGGCGGCAGATGCCATATAGGCGGCATCCAAACGCTGAGGTTCCAGACCTGCCTGACGGAAGGCTTCTTCTGTAGCGGTGCGAACGGATTCTGCGGCTAATTCCTTGCCACAGTAGAGATAGTTGGAAGGGCCGCCGATGCCTGTACCCAGGAGTCGGCCTTCTTCATCAGTGAGGACACAGGCGGTCTTGGTACCGCCACCGTCATAACCTGCGAAAAGCTTCATAATATGGTTCACCTTTCAGAATCGTAATAATTTGGGGGTATAATTGCATAGTGACCTCTAAAAACGATTTCCACCGGAAATGTTTTTAGAGGTCACCGTTATAGTTCGGTATTAGCCCTTAACAGCACCGGCCTGGATGCCGCCGACGAAGAACTTCTGGCAGCACAGGAAGACGATGAGCAAGGGGAGCATAGCGATGGTCATACCTGCGCAGAGGAGACCCCACTGGGTAACGTTCTGACCCTGGAAGAAGCCGATGGAAACCTGCAGAGGCATCATTTCGACCTTCTTACATACGATCAGGGGCCACATATACATATTCCAGGACCACATAGCCTTCAGAATAGTCATGGTAGCAATGATGGGCTTTGCGATGGGCATAACGATGGTGGAGTAAATGCGGAAGTCGGATGCGCCGTCGATCTTAGCGGATTCCACAAGCTCCTTGGAAACGCTGAGGAAGTGGGAACGGAACAGGGTGATACCCATACCGGAAGCCAGGAAGGGAACGATCTGTGCCTGATAGGTATTCAGCCACTTCAGCTTACTGATGATGATGTACTGGGGAACCAGAGTAACATAAGAGGGGATCATCAGAGTTGCCAGAGCCAGGAAAATCAGCAGGTTCTTGCCGGGGAAGTCCTTAAATGCAAGAACATAAGCTGCCAGAGAGTCGGTAATGATACCGCCGATGGTAATGGCAATAGTAACGATCAAGCTGTTCATCAGGAAGGTACCCATGGTCAGCTTGTCATTCAGACCGATAGCACTGGGGAAGAACCATGCATCCTTGAAGTTGGCGAAGGTGAAGTCATGGGGAAGAAGCTTTGCGGGAGGGATCATGGTGTTGGGGGAGAATGCCGTGGAGAGCATCCAGAAAAGGGGAGTCAGCATGAAGATGGTAACGATGATCAGAATGATGTTCATGCCGAGACTCTTGATCTGGGTAGATCTCTTATAGGATTTCAGGGTTTGATCCTGTAAGGTGGTTGTGGGTCTACTCATGGTCTTACCTCCTTAATCTTCATCCGTCATTCTCTTCTGGATGACGGTCAGGATGCTGAGAATGATAAAGATAATGACGGAGATAGCACTGGCTTTGCCCATGGTGCCGCTCTTGAAGCCTTCGTCATACAGGAAGGTGATCAGAGTAGAGGTGGAACCGAAGGGGTCACCGCCATTGGTGATTATGTTAACAGGTGTAAAGACTTGGAAGCTGCTGATGGTTTCGGTAGCAAGGAGGAAGAAGGTGGTGGGCTTCAGCAGGGGAGCAGTGATCTTGGTGAGCTTTTTCCAGGGGGTAACAGCGTCGAGGTCGGCGGCTTCGTAAATATCATCGGAAATACCGCACAGACCACCAAGATAGATGATCATGATGTAGCCCAAGCTCTTCCACATGGAAACCAGAATGATAACAAACATTGCCCATTGGGGATCTCCAAGCCAGTTAACCTTTTCGAGTCCGATTTTAACGAGGAGCTGGTTGACAACACTGGCGCTCATGTTGGAGTTGAACAGGATCTTGAAAACAGAAGCGACAGCAACCATGGAAGAAACGTAGGGGATGTACAGAGCGACCTTGTAGAAGGTCTTGTACTTAATGAGCTTACTATGAACCATAACAGCCAACAATAGGCCGATGATCATAGCACAGGGGACGGTAAACAGGGTGAAAACACCGGTGTTCTTCATAACCTGCCAGAACTTATCACTGGTCAGCAGGCCCTTGTAGTAGTACAGACCAACGAACTTGGGATCCTTGTTGATGCTGGACATACTGTACTTACACAGAGAAAGATAGAAAGACTGGATGGTAGGCCAGAAAATGAAAACGCCAAAGCATACGAATGCGGGTATAACGTAGAGATAATATGCGGCTTTTTCTCGTTTACTTGCAACGATCATAGGGTCATCTCCTTGTATCAGTTTTGTCGGAAATCAGTATTTGACGGTGGAAAGATAGGAAATTCTATGTGTATGCCATGGGCAAACCTGATTCCCTAATCTATAAAGCACACAAAGAAGGATGCTTGCGCTGCCTTCCCACTGAACATAGTGTGCCTTATTGCTACTGAGAACATATCAGACAAGCAGCGTTATAGAATTTTGGAACCCATTCTGCATTTCTCGACATGCAGAATGGAGTTCCTAATGAAAAGAAAACGAAAGATGCGGTGCCGTATTACGGTGTGCCGAAACACGACACCGCATATATTATTCGTTTATGTGATCATAACCTCCCCGAAGGGATTCTTGATCGATTTTTAAATTGAGAATAAGTAAGAGATTAAGCGTTCATCTCTGCGATCTTCTCGTTGATACGGGAAGTAATAGCAGCCTGGTACTCTTCGATGGTGCACTCGCCAGCGATGAGCTTCTGGATCTCTTCCTTCAGGATGGTGCCAACACCGGGAACGCCGTAGTTGTCGAAGTAGTGAGCACCCTGCATGGTAGCAGCAAAACCAGCCTGGATGGGATCGTCTGCGAAGTAGGAGTCAGCAGCAGCCTCGGTGTTGCCGGGGAAGAAGCCAACGTTCTTGCAGTAGATAGCCTGTGCCTCTGCACCCATCAGGTAGCTCAGCAGGAGGCTTGCTTCGTAGGTGTTTTCGGTGGTTGCGGGAACAGCAACAACGTCAGCACCGCAGTAGCAGGTAGCATAGGTCTCGCCAACCAGAGGAGCAACGCCCAGCTTGTCAGCCCAAGCGATCTGGCCTTCTTCTACGGGCTCAGCAACGATAGCCTGTGCGTAGTCAACAGCAGCGATGAACATTGCGCACTCGCCGTTGATGAAGCTCTGCAGCAGAGCAGTGCCGTCCATGGTAGCAGCGCCTTCGGGAGTGGTGCCGGCTGCGAAGAATGCCATGTAGTCTTCGATACCCTTCTTCCATTCCTCGGAATCAGTGCCGGGGGTCATGGTAGCGGGGTCGATGATCTTAGCACCGTAGTTCCATACGAAGTTCAGGTACTGCTCGGAGGTGGTAGCACGGGTGCCGAGGCCGTAAACCTTCTTGCCGTTCATGTCGCCGGTCAGCTTCTTAGCCATCTCCAGCAGATCAGCATGGGTCATGCCTTCGGTGGGATACTCAACGCCGAAGAAATCAAAGATTTCCTTGTTGTACAGCATTGCACGAGTGCC
>JAZOXB010000236.1:0-3916 GCA_045659585.1 Faecousia sp.
GCGGGAGAAAACTTCTACCACGGCTTTATGCTTGGCCTATGTGCCTTGCTGGGCGGTTCCTTCCTCACTTCTAACCGAGAATCCGGCGATGGAAGATACGATATCCAGCTCAAGCCCGTAAACAAGAACCTCCCCGGCATCCTCATCGAGCTGAAAGCTGAGAAAAACGCCACATCCGAGCAGCTAAAAGCTCTCTCTCAAACTGCCCTCAATCAGATTATGGTCAAGAAATATGACACCGACTTAAAGGCCGCCGGAATCGAAACCATCTACAAATACGGCGTCGCCTTCAGTGGCAAGAATGTAGAAATCACCGTCGGATAATTCCATTACAGAATCGCTCTATTTAACCCTTAGTTTCCGATATCCCGTGATAAGCCAAACCGCCCGCTCTGAGAGAATATTCTCCCGGAGTGGGCGGTAATTTTTCTTATACGATTAGCAATACTTTAGCATATCATGTCTGTTTCTATCAGCCACCTCTGCAAAAATTGTATCTCAATGTTTCTCTTAGTTCCTCGCTGAACTCTTCAAGATCAGGAGAGGTGATCACGCCCTCCCAAAGAAGACACGCTAAATTCCTATATAGGACACTTCTGCGCATTTCTATAATCACACCGGGGCTTTTCTTATCATTGTTAATGCGTTTCTCCAATTCCCAAAACTTATCCGAAGCTAAACCATCATCTTGTAGAATTTCTAAATATTCCTGAGTCAAGCGCTCCATATGCGCTTCCTGCCATGGGCCAATTTTGCTCCGAAACAGCTTCCAATCCTTCTCAGATACTTCCACGGTATGATCCCCCTTCTGCTTGATTTAGCGGTACATATTTATCATTTCTTTTCTTGCTTTAGAAAGCTGCTTTAGCTGAGGCTTGTATTCCACTCGGATTTTAATCTCTTTGCATAGCTCTCTAATATAGCACTCGATCTCTTTGTCACAAATCTGTATTGTCGACGGCTTTCCGTAAACGTCAAACAGGTCCAACAACTCATCCAATAGATCCTCGTGAGGCAGCTCCGAAGGCGGAAGCATGGTGCAACGCAGTATGCAACCCGACGAATTTTCTATGACCAAAAGAAGTCTTGGAACAATATCGATGCCCTCATCTCTTATAATAGTCGGAAGATAAGACCAGTCCATTGAAATTGTACCCTTTGAATGGGACTCTCGGAGGCTTGCTAACCATTCCTTGTCATTTAGAGTTATGACATTATAATCCGGTGTAAGAGGTCTGGTCAACTTGGTAGCATAGGAATAGAATGTGTCATCACCGGGATTATAACAGCGTGCCATAATCTCTCTGTTTTTAAAATCAACTGCAACTCTACCTTCCGCAATCATATAAACCATCATCCAAAGATTCCCCAAATCATCTTGGAGCATGTCTAGTTCATCCTCCGGAATGAGTTGCGGAGCATATCCTATGCTATATTTTTCAAAGAAAGGCCACGCGCCCTTCCCCCTGCATTTCAAACCAAGCTCCTTAATGATCCCGTAATTGTGCTTACTTACATCTTCACGGTCACCCAATACAAAGATGACTGCATCCTGCAACATAAATATGGGCTCATGTTTGGTATTTCTGCCATGTAATCTCTCCCGTGCCTTACAGTACGCCTGACCGCTCCTGTAAATTGCGATAGCACATCTCCCACAAGATTCCTCCAAGAAGGAATAGAAATGCTCCTCTTGCTTTTCTTTCGTTTTCAGAACAAAAATATCCTTTTCCTCAAATCTGCTCCACGGGTCCAGCTCTACAATCAATTTTGTATAATAATATATCTTTCTCCATTTTTCCAGTATGCTCTGTTCCATAACACACCTCCATCGCATATTCTACGCATTGCAAAAATCTCGCGACAATTCCTTTGATCTATGTTCGCATTATACCATACTTTGCAAGAATAGTACAGCATAATTGTCTATGATTGTTTGCAGAATTTTTATGAATTCTCAATTCCTCTTGAATAATCGTTGATGTTGCAGGATTTTTATGATATACTATAAAAAAGAATCTGCGAAGATTGGAGGTGTTGTGATGAATTACGAGCTGAAGCATTTTGATACAACCTTGCTCCGCTTTTCTGCAACAGAGGATAGCAATGTTCCTGAGATTGAGATCCTTTGGCAGAACGAGGATCAGAGAGCGTTATTTCCTTTAGATTTAGAAGTCAACAATGAAGGAATCGCAAAGTGGCTAAAGCATCGTACGATCCCTAAGAACCGTGCTTATGTTCGGAATTTCCTCAGCAAGTGCGGTTTGAATCTAAACCGTCCCCTGCATATCATTCAGGTATCCAAGGGTTTATCTCTGAACGATTGCTACTGGGTCGTGGAGGAAGGCTTTGAGGGGAAGTTCAGTGATTATAACCTCTATGACAACCGCTTTAGCCGAATCCTTGCGCTGATTGCCTTCACGGGCTACGGCAGCAGTATCCGCACCTCACTTGCCTCCTGCCCCGAATTTACCACCAACGGTATGCTCCCCAAATGCTGGCGCCGTGAGCGTGGACAGATCCGCCTCTATAAAGGCGGTACTGTGGGAGCCTCCAACACAGGCAACGAGCCCTATTCTGAGTTCTATGCCTATCAGATTGCCGAGGCTATGGGCATCCAAGCCATTCCCTACAGCCTGTCTAAATGGCAAGGGCAGCTCTGCTCCGCCTGCGACCTGTTTACAAGCAAGGAGTATTCCTTCCTACCCGTAGGCAGACTTGTTCCTTCCGGCGGCATGAGGGCTGTTCGGGAATACTATGAGACCTTGGGCCCCGAATTTATAAAAGTTCTTGACGATATGATCGTATTGGATGCTCTGATCTTCAATACAGACAGACACTTCGGAAACTTCGGATTCCTTGTGGATAACCGCACCAACAAAATTGTCGCCCCTGCGCCCTTATTTGACCATGGAAATGCACTCTTTAACTTCGCCGGAAAGGACGATCTGCAATCAGAGCAAACCTTAAAAGTCTACGCTGACACCCTTCTCCCTTGTGTCTATGACAGCTTTGTCACTGCCGCAAGGCAAGTCCTTACCCCCACACATAAAGAAGGCCTTCGCCACCTGCTGAACTTCAAATTCAAAAAGCACTCCCACTACAATCTCCCCAGCCACCGCCTGAAGCTGACCGAAAAGCAGATCCAACGCAGAGCAAAGGAATTGTTGGAGTAAGCTCTTATAAACACCGATAGCACACTTCAAAACCCGAAGTGTGCTATCATTTTTCTATATATCCGAAAATGCAATTTAGAGATTTTATAGCATTGCCGATGAATAAGTCGTAGCTGCGACTCATTCATCAGGCAACGCAAATGTCATTCCACTAAGAATTTGTGGGGGGAGATCTTTAGTGGAAACCAGCATAGAGTAGTCACGAGCACTTATGCTTTGGGTATAACAACAGCAAATTCGCTCTCTACAGTGGCACCCTTGCTGTCGGTAATGATACAGTAGACGCCGATGCCATTGTAATCATCAAAGTCGTAGTCAGAGAATTCATAGGTCAAGGTGTTTGCAGGATCCTCGGTTTTAACCGGCTGTACCTGCACTTCCTCATTGTCATAGCAAATGATCCACCGGAAGGTATAGGGTGCACTTCCCCCTTCCACAACGACTGTAAACTCTGCATCCTCCTGAGAACTTCCCATGCGGTAGTCCTTAGGCTGAGATGTAATGCTGAAAGCTTTGGGCGTATGCTGATACTGATGTACTACTGCAAAGTCACTCTGCAAACTCTCACCCTTGGCATCACTGACAACACAGCCGACCTTAATATCCCTATACTTCTCAAAGTCATAGTCGCTAAAGTTCCGTACCAGTGTATTCGTGGGCTCGTCACTTTCTACGGGGGTCATCCAAACAGCCTCATCATCATACAAAATGCACCACCAATAGGTATAGGGAGCAATTCC
>JAZOXB010000237.1:0-10806 GCA_045659585.1 Faecousia sp.
GCAGTATGCAGTAGAAATTAGAACCAACTATCAGAGAAAGTACCGGATACTTCTCTGCCTACTACGAAATCGGTACAAAATTGGGAATCCCTACTGCCCTCTCCGCCGCAGTCGCGGCACCTCTCCCATTGGAGAGGCAAGGGTCTTTACCAACTTGGTGAACAGTTCGATAAACGGGAATTGGAAGATCTTATACGGATCATAGAACGGAAACAGATGTGGCAAGGGGTTGCCGCGAGAAAAAGAAAGAGAGGCGAAGCATATGAGTGCATTTCAAGGATTTTATCCCGAAACCATAGATTTCCTCTGGGGGATCCGATTCAACAATAATCGGGAATGGTTTGCGGAGCATAAGGAAGAATATCAAAAATATCTTTTTGAGCCTATGAAGGCTTTGGCGGCTTCCGTAGGAGAAGCCTTTATGGGGGAAGACGGCACCAAGCTCCATCTGTCCCGGATCTATCGGGATATGCGGATGCATCCCTCTACTTTTTATAAAGAGAGCTTATGGTTCTGTATCCGCAGACCGGGTGCCTCTTGGCTGGAGCAACCGGGTCTGTGCTTCGAGATCCGCCCGGAGGGCTATCGTTTCGGCTTCCTGCTGATCCATCCCAAGGCGGCTACTATGGAGCTTATGCGGATCAAAATGGCAGACCACAGTGAGGAATTTCTGAAAATCGTGAAGCAGGCGGAAAAGGAAAGCGGTCTCAAACTCACCGGCGACACCTACGCCCGTCAAAAGCCCTGTCCCAAGGAAGAGCTGAAACCCTATTTTTCTATGAAAAATTTCTTTGCCATGGCAGATCTTGAGCCGGATGACCTGCTCTATTCCCCGGAATTGGCAGATCAAGTTCGCAAGACCTTGCTTGCATGGAAGCCCCTCTATGATTTTTGCCACAATTTATAATTTTTGCATTATGTAAACCAAACTGTCTGTTTCCCTTCACAACAGGAAGCAGGCAGTTTCCCTGTATTCTTTACAATATAGCAAGGATTTGTTAGGGAAGGTTTTGAGGAATCGTGGTATAGTAAGTCCACGGGAATTTCCCGAACAAAGGGGGACAGAAGAATGGAGAAAATTGGAATAAAAATAGCTCTGGTGGTAGGATTATCTGCATTGCTCCTGTCGAGTGTACAGGCGGCGGTACCGGAACGGCTGATCCCCGGAGGGGATACCATAGGATTGGAATTGGAACTGGATGGAGTCAGTGTGGTAGAGATCGCAAACGACCTTTCCGACAAAGGGGGACTACGGGCGGGAGATCTGATCTGTAAGGTTGGGGGCGTGGAAATTTCTTCGGCAGAGGAGCTGAGACAGGCAATACAGACCTCGGAAGGGAAACTGCTGGAAATCGTGGTCATGCGAAACGGAGCGGAAAAAAGATTAAAGATTTCCCCTCTCCAAACGGCGGAGGGTTGGAAGCTGGGAGTCTATGTGAGGGACCAACTGAAAGGGATCGGAACGGTCACCTATTATGAAGAGGACGGAGATTTCGGAGCCTTGGGACATGGAGTCAGTGGAGAGGAAAACAGCGGACTTCTGCCATTGCGAGAGGGAACCGTTCTTCCTTCCGAGGTAGCCTCCGTAACCAAGGGACAGGCAGGCAAGCCCGGCTGTCTCCACGGTGCATGGCAAGAAGGGACCATCTGTGGCAAGGTAGAACGGAATACGGCACAGGGGATCTTCGGGAATATGGCAAAGGGAAGCAGTGTTTCCCTGCCTGTGGCAGAGGCCTCCCAAGTCCACAGGGGGAAAGCGGAGATCCGCTCTACGGTTCGGGGACGAGAGGTGCAGACCTACACCGTAGAGATCTGCCAGATCCACGATACCGGGACCCATGATCGCAACCTCCTGCTGAAAGTGACAGACCCGGATCTTCTCAGTGCCACCGGAGGCATCGTTCAGGGGATGTCCGGCAGTCCCATCATCCAGGATGGCAAGCTCATCGGTGCCGTGACCCACGTTCTCATAGACGATCCCACCATGGGCTACGGGATCTTTATCGAAAATATGCTGGACGCGGCAGGATAAAGAATAACAGGGGCATTTTACCCCTGTTATTTTTTCGCCATCTATGGTATAGTAGAATAAACAAAAGAGGGAGGCTCGCAAATGGAAAAAGGATTGAAGCTGCTGTACACCCTATTTTGGAATGGAAATCTATGGGGGTCGAAAGCACCTACCACGGAGGACTTTGAGCAGGCCATCGCGCAGGGATATATGTTCCCTGCAGTTCCTGTTGGGACTCATGATGAGACCCTTTGCAAGCTGAAAAGTCTGGTGGAAACAATATCCCCGAAAGATATTGCCAATGGGTTTGTGTATAGCTTGTCCACTCGTGAACTCCAATATCGGTCTGCATTGGGTAGCTACTACTATGGACTTTCGATTCCCCATCATAGCCACCAAGGATCCCATACCTGTTATTTTTGCGATTGGCGAGAAATAAAAGGTGGAGGCACAAGAGAAGGAGAACTGTCTGAATACAATACATTTAATTTCGAACGCTATAAGTGGGGTGGGGTGCGGCATACAAATCCGGAATATGCCCTCTTTGATCTGGAGCAGTTTTTGCGTTTGCCCAAGGTTACGCCCACGCAGGAGGATTGGGATATCTTAAAAGCCATTCTCCATAGCATGGATGAGCTTCCTCCCGACAAAAAGGCCGGTGCCTACCAAGGATGGATCACCAAAAAGAAACTGCTAAGATCCAACAAAGGGGAAGTGGAAGTTCTGCTGAATATTTTAGGGATCTGTGGAGTGCTTTCAAGCCCCCATGCACCGTGCTATTGTGATGCGTTCCCGGATGTTTGGAAGCGAATGCCGGAGGAAAACACCAATGATTACGCATATCCGGTCAATCGATGGCGCGTATCTGACGGCGTAAATGCAGAACGCTTTCGGAAAGTGTTCGGATTTGAATATGGATCCCTGCTGTGATATGGCAAAGATAAGGTGGTACGGTTATGAGATTAGTGAATGGATGTCCGGTTCCTGAGGCTGTTTCTTTAGAGGAGTTGGGAAGGATGCTGGAATCCTCTGATATGCAGGAATTTGCCCTTGGATGCGAGGGGCTGAAAGACCTTCATACATCCGGTGCATATGCACTGCTCAAAGAGCATTTGGGGTGCAAGGACAAATATAAGTATAGATACGTACTGTCCGTGATATTTTCCTTTGACCAATCGGCAGAGCTGCAGGATCATTTCATACAGGCACTAAAAAGTGAGGAAAGAATCCTTGTGACAACGGTGTTGGAGCATTTGATAGTTCGAAATATTTGGGCATCGGATGAGCAGATTCTTTCTTGTTTTGAAAAGCATCACAATGAATTGAATCCCTATTATTATGGGATCCTTTCTACCGTTTCAAAAACTGCACCCCATACAGACAGAGTGGTTCGATTGTTGGAAAGGGCAAAAACGGACAGCGTTAAAAATGCTGTTGCGGAGTGCCTGAAAGACTTTGCTACGGAAGAAAATTACTTGGAATTATACGGGTTGTTAGCAGAAAGCGCCATACCGAAACTCCGAATGGAAGCCTGTCGGATCGCAGCTCGGTTTAACAGAGCAGATTTACTGATGCATTACAGTGACGATTCCGACGGCCACATTAGAAGCTATGTGAAACAGGCGTTAGGAGGAAGAAATGAATAACGAGAGAGTGATTCAGGCACATGAATACTGCACGAGTAATCAAAAAATGCTCAAGAAGGATACTGTATGCGGATGCTTTTATTGCTTGAAGATTTTTTCTCCTGCGAAGATTACAGACTGGATCAAAGATAAAAATGGCCCAACTGCTATGTGTCCCTTTTGCGGCATTGATTCTGTGATCGGTGAGAGTTCCGGCTATCCCATTACAGAAGTTTTTTTGAAAGAAATGAAGGAATATTGGTTCTGATACAGTTTTGTGTCTGTAGATGTTCTGTGGTATATTAAAAAGTACAGAAGAATATGGAGTGGATGTTATGAACGCATTATTGAAAAGAATCACCGAAGAATGCAGCGGGTATACCGCCTTGGGTCATGTGGCGACCTATATACCCCAACTGGCAGTGGCGGATCCCAAGAAAGTCGGGATCTGCGTGGCTACCCACACCGGGGAGAACTACAGTGCAGGGGATTGCCGGGATCGGTTTACCATGCAGAGTATCGTGAAACCTGTGATCCTCCTCCTTGCCCTTATGGACAGCGGAGAGGATAGGGTGCGGGCTTTGGTGGGAGTCGAGGCAACGGGAAAGCCCTTTGATGCCTTTAACTACAGCGATCAGGCTTTGACGGGGGCCCATATCAATCCCATGATCAACACCGGGGCCATTGCCCTGTGTACTCTGATCCATGGAGCATCTTATGAAGAACGGCTTGAGCGACTGCTGGCTCTTGCGCGGAAGCTGGCGGGAAACCAAGATTTAGAGGTGGATCGGGCAGTGTATCTGTCCGAAAAGGCAACCGGAAGTAAGAACCGTGCTTTGGTCTATATGCTCAAGGCCTATGGTATGATCGACGATCCGGCGGAGGAACTCTTGGATTTCTATTTCAAGGCCTGCTCGATTTTGGTCAATTGCGGAGATCTGGCACGGATCGCCAATGTCTTTGCCCACCATGGCATTGATCCCCTTACCGGGGAAGCTCTGTTCCCCGGAGCTTTTGCCCGTTATGTCAATGCCACCCTTGCTACCTGCGGTATGTATGACGGCTCCGGTGAGTTTGCCCTGAATGTAGGCTTCCCTGCCAAGAGCGGTGTAGGAGGCGGTATTATGGGTGTGATCCCCAACCGAATGGGGGTTGCGGTCTTTTCTCCCGCTTTGGATAAGCGGGGCAACAGCGTCGCCGGCATCCAAATGCTCACAAAACTCAGCCAAGCCCTGGATCTGAGTATTTACTGACACAAAAGAGGTGCCTATTCGGCGTTATTTGCAGATACTTTCTATAAGGAATGGCATGAAGTTCCTCAGGGGTTTCATGTGGGACTTCTGCCATTCTGTTCCGGGGGGATCTCCAAGAATATCTATGGTAAGGACAAGGTACAGATCGTCTTTAAGGTAAATTTTGGGATTTTGCCGAAAAGATGACTGTACTTTGTCCCTTTTTTGTGATAAAATAATAAAAATGAGCTTTTGAGGAGGACAAATTTATGCGATTTTATGGAAAATGCTTGATTTGGCTGCTGCTGATGAGCATGCTCTTGACACTGATTCCCATAGGCTCTGTGTTTGGAGCCGGAGCGGGAGCTCCTGAGGTGAGAGCTGCGGCAATATCCGTTCCCTCAATTTCGTCACCCTATACGACCCATCCTACAGTATTCATCGTTGAGGATACCTATCAGATCGCCTTTGCAACCAATGCAACCGGCTTGGCTTGGGTGGAGATCGCCGGCGTGAAGTACTGCGATGCACAGAACGGACTGCTCCGTTGGAAGAGCAAGTATCACAAGATCACCGTTCCTCAATCGGCTCTGGATGCTGCAGGCTCTTACAAGATATGCTTCCGATCCCTGTCCGACCGTCCTTCTTACGATCCCGCACCCGGCAGCACCGTGAGCCGCACCTATCCCTTTGATCCCATTCCTCAGGACCGGGCACCTGTGTTCTACTGTGCCTCTGATCAGCATGGAGACAACACCCATGCTCTGAATATTTCCAAATACAAGGCCTTTGATGTTTACTACTTCGGCGGCGATTATGTCAGCACCTTAGTAGAGGAAGCGAGCTTAAAGCTCCTGCTGGACATGACCGGCTCTGTGACGCAGGGGCGGAAGCCCACCATTTACGCCCGTGGCAATCATGAGGTCCGTGGTTCCAAGTGTGAGGAACTCGACGACATTGCCGCCTTCAGCGAGAAAACCGGAGCTTATTACACCGTGGAAATGCCCGGTATCTTCGGCCTCGTTTTAGACAGCGGTGAGGACAAGGCAGACAGCCATGAGGCCTATGGCGGTACTACCCAATTCCAACCCTACCGCGATGCCCAGACCCAATGGCTCCGTGAGGTTCTTGATTCCCGTGTGTGGGAGAAGTATCCTGTGCGAATGGCCTTTGTTCATGTACCCATCGGCTTTAATGCACAGGATATCTTTGAGGGCCCCTATAAGGAGTGGACGGAGCTCATGGATCAAATGGGTATCAGTCTGCTGATCTCCGGCCACAAGCACTATTACGGTGCTTACGGCCCCAACAGCACCAAGTACAAATCCGATCCCAATTTCAGCACGCTCCTTATGACCGATCGAGAGAACGCGGAAATTGGGGTGGCATACAGTGCTTCCTTTGTTACAGTCGGACCTACCTCCTACAAGTCCGAGACCATCACCGACTCACTGACCGTCAGAGCCACCGCTACCTTCAACCTCTTTAATAATGCCTATGTTAACTCTGAGGCTAAATCTCTCGGAAATACGGCTTACGCAGAGGTCGGCGAGGTTGTGATTCCCCCTGCAACCAAGGCTTCCGTTCCTGCGATTTCTGCTCCCTACACCCTCCATCCCACAGTTTTCGCTGTGGAAGACGGATATCAGATCATCTTCCCCACAAACGCCACCGGTATGGCGTGGGTAGAAGTAGGAGGCACAAAATATTATGACCTGAATACAGGTAACATGCGCTACACCGGCAAATACCACAGCGTCCGTGTGCCTCGTGTAGTACTGGATTCCGCGCGGAGCTACAAGGTCTGCTACCAATCCCTGGACAACAGACCTGCCTACTATCCCGCTCCCGGCAGTACCGTGAGCCGCACCTATCCCTTTACTCCCATGGCGGACAAGAAAGAACCTGTATTCCTGTGCATTTCCGACTTCCGCGGACTTGCGGCAGAGGCAAAGGCTGTGGGCGAATATAAGGCCTTCGATGCTCTCTATGTAGGCGGTGACTATGCCTATCACGGTAATACCGAGGCCAATGTAAAGATCCTCTTAGATACAGCAAGTGCTTTGACCAGCGGTACAAAGCCCGTATTCTTCACCCGTGGCAATCGAGAGATTCGTGGCAATTATGCCCGACTTTTGGATCAAATGTCTCCCACAAGCAAAACCGGCAAGAGCTATTACACTGTAGAACAGGCAGATTTCTTCGCCATTGTGCTGGATACCGGTGAGGATAAGGTAGACAGTCATTCTGCTTACGGTGGTACCACGGACTACCAGGCCTTCCGCAAGGAGCAGACCCAATGGCTCCGTGAAGTCCTGGCAGAAGGGAAGTGGAAGGACTATCCCACCCGTGTGGCCTTCTGCCATATGCCTATTACAAGGAATGACGCCGCAGGAGTGAATGATGAATTTGCCCAATGGACGGAAATTCTGAATCAAATGGGAGTCAGCCTCCTGTTCTCCGGCCACGGCTACAGCCACGGCCTCTACGCTCCCAATGGAAGCGGCATTCTGACCAATCCCAATTTTGCCACTCTGGTCTCCTGTGATGTAGACCATGCAGATTACAAGTACAGCGGTTCCTTTGTTACCCTGGGCACCGAGAATATCAAGGTTGAGAGCGTCTCTGCCGCCAAGAAACTTCTGAAGACCTCCACCACCCCCAATCTCACCGCGCCCAAGGCTCCTCAGGAATTTGACCAATACCTGATGTTCGACTTTGTCAATGACCCTGTGTCCCGGCAACGGTATCACAGCTATGCCTACGGCGGTGTCAACTTCTCCCTGAATACCTATTGGGACAATGATACCAACACAACTGCAACCACGATTACACGGGGAAGCCTCAGCTTCTCTCCCATAGACGGTACGGTTACCACTGTGGGTGTTGCCAGCCAGCCTAAGAATACCACAAAGGGACAGTGGGCCCACAAGCCCCTCCACTATTTCACCAAGGAAACGGATTATTGCCGGATCCGCTTTAAGATCGACAATGCCGTTGCAACTGCCACAGACGGGACAGCCAAGCTCCGTCTGGATCTGGATTGCACCAACGATCTGGATCCTTCCGCCGAAGTGAACAAGAACTATACCCGTTTTGAGAAGAGCTTCAAGGTTGCCGACGTGGTAGGAAAGGGCTATGTTACCCTTACTATCCCCCTGAATTCGGCGGACTATCTGAACTTTGACTTCCTGGCCATGGTTCATCCCCAGTTTGTGGGACTGAAGTCCGCAAGTGGCTCCACTGCGGTGTTCAACATCGACTACATTTACATCGGACCGGAAGCAAGCTTCCCCAAACAGGAGGATCACCTGTTCTTTGATTTCACCGATACGGAGGAAGACAGACAGCGGTACGACAGCTTCACCTATGGTCATGTTAACTTCGATACTTCTTCCTCTTGGCTCACCTACAACAGTTCCTCCATGTCTACCATTCGGGACGGCGCCCTGTGTATTGCTGTCCCTGTTGGGAACAAGGATACCAGCCACAGCATTCGTAGCTATGCCGGATTTGAGAAATCCATCCACTATATCCCGGGGAAGAATGATGTGATCCAAGCACGGATCCGGATCCGCAATGCCAAGGCTACCACAGAGGACGGCATGGTGAACTTCTGCGTGAACTTCGACCGCAACAACAGTCTGACCTTGGAGGACGGAACCTCTCGCACCTGGACACGGATCTATATGCCCTTGCGATTGGCAGATGTGGTGGATCAAGACTGGTTTACAGTAGAAACGACCATTACAAATTGGGAATACTTACAATCCGAGTGGATCAATCTGGTCCATCCCATGTTCCAGAACATGACCAATGCAGACGGCAAGACCGCAGAATTCCTGATCGACTATATTTACATCGGACCTGCGGAGAAGAGTCCCAATGCCTATACCGTCACCTTCTGTGCCGAGGACGGCACGGTTCTGGAGGAGCAGAGGGCTCCCAAGGGTGGCAGTGTTTCCTATACCGGCGCTACTCCCACCAAGAACTATGACAATGACAAGCACTATATCTTCGCAGGTTGGGTAGATGCACAGGGGAAGACCGCTGTGCTGGATAACATCGCGGAAAGCATGACCGTTTTTGCATCCTTCAAGGGCGAAAACCACGCCTACAAGGAGCAGGTTATTACAGCCCCCGGCTGTGAATCCGAGGGTGTGAAGGAGCTGTCTTGCATCTGTGGATATAGCTATAAACAGGCAGTATCTCCCACAGGACACAGCCTTGAGACCATTGCTCCCATTCCCCCCGCCTGCACAGAAACGGGCATGAGCGAGGGTACTTACTGTACAGTTTGTCAGGCAGTGGTCACAGCTCCCACAGAAGTGCCTCCCTTGGGTCACGAGGCTGAGACCGTGGGGGGCTACGCTCCCGGCTGTGTGACCTCCGGCTTGTCCGATGGCTCCAAGTGTAGCCGTTGCGACCTGGTTCTTAGGGAACAAGAGATCCTCCCCCGTTTGGGACATGCTATGACCTACATGGATCAGGGAGAGACCCACATTGTCCGTTGCACGCGATGCACCAAGGAAAGTGTGGAGAACCACAGCTATACAAGCGGATTGTGTATCTGCGGAAAGACCGAGAATACGGAGCCTGTAGAGAATCCATCCTTCAAACTGAGTCACAGCTTGAATCTGGCAAGTGATATTTCCATCAACTACGCCATAGGAAAGACCACCCTTGCAGGCTATGACATGGATACGGTCTACATTCTGGCTGAAATCGACACCTACACGGGCAACGAGAAGACAGGTACCAAGGAAGTCATGCTGACTCCCGTGGCTCAGGGCAATTATTACTACTTTGTTTTAGATGGCATGACCGCCGTCAATATGAACGACGAGATCCGTGCCGTTCTTTACGCTACCAAGGATGGGCAGGTACATGATTCACCTGTGGATACCTACAGCGTTGCCACCTACGCCTATAGCCAGCTTGGGAAAGCTGCCTCCTCCCGGAAGCTGAAGGTTCTCTGTGCAGAGCTTCTCCGCTACGGTGCCATGGCACAGACCTACAAGGGTTACCGTACGGATGCTCCCGTAGATGCCAAGATGACGGAGGAGCAGAAGGCTCTCCTCAGTGATATGGATGCTACGACCTTCGGTAACACCGACATTGTGGGAAATGCTCCCACTGCCAATGCTGTTCAGTGGATGGGCAGGTCTCTGGACTTGGCCTCTAAGGTCAGTGTAAAGCTCATCTTCTCTCTCGGCTCCTATACAGGCCCCACAGAAGAGCTGAACATGAAGGTCACCTACAAGGACATCTACGGAAAAGACAAAGAACTGATCATTCCAAATGTGGAGATCTACAATGCAAGCCGTGGCTACTACGCCTTTACCGTAGATTCCCTGTTGGCGGCTGAGCTTCGCTCCGTGCTGACGGTGCAGATCCTGTCCGGTGATACCGTAGTTTCCGGCACCGTCCAATATTCCGCCGACACCTACGGAAACGGCAAGACCGGCACCCTCGGCGATCTGTGCAAGGCTCTGTTCGCCTATTCCGATAGTGCCAAGGCCTACTTTGCAAACTAAAAATACAATGCAAATAAGCACAATCCGGATTAGCACAGCATGACCCAAATTAGTTTAACCTAAACCAAAAGGCTCTGTTGAGGATCTTAATTCCCCAACAGAGCCTTTTCCTATCAATTTACCCTTCAAATTCCCTTTGTCGAACTGTCCAAAGGTATGGTAGGGGCTTTCTTAAGACTCCCTTGTGTAAAGGGTTAGCGAAGCGGTGTCGCGGGAGTGAATGACAGTCCGGTGGACTGTCAGAGCCGCGACCGGAATCGCCGCAGCGATTTGTCGCGAAGGGACTGAGGGATTGAAAAAATGCCGATTTTTGCACAAATTTTATTGAATTCGGAACATTTACAATCCCTCCGTCACGGCTACGCCGTGCCACCTCCCTTTACACAAGGGAGGCTTTAGTG
>JAZOXB010000238.1:0-11622 GCA_045659585.1 Faecousia sp.
ATTCGGTGGGGGATGGGACTTCATAAAAAGAGTCGCTACGGAGATCGTAGCGGCTCGGCTTATATTGGGGGATGGATGGGAAATCGATCAAAACAGATCCCTAACAGGTCGAAGATCGACCAAACGGATCTATATCGGATCACCGATCGGGTTAGGGAATGAAATCGGCGAAGAGCACCATGATCTTGGCGCATTGGGCACGGGTGGCGGAATTTTCCGGCAGGAGGCATCCACCGCTACCGTTGATGAGACCCATGGCTACTGCCCATTGGAAGGGCTCCAGAGCATAGCCGGAGATCACGGGAGTATCTGCAAAGTCTGCCAACTCATCCCGACCGCTTGTGTCGACGCTTACCTGATGTGCAAAGCGGTACAGCAGGGTGACCAGCTGTTGACGGCTGATGCTGTCGTTTACACCGAATCGGTCTGCACTGACACCGTTGACAACACCGGTCTCGTATGCCCATGCAATGGCTTGGGAATACCAAGTATCGGACTCTACATCTGTAAAGGGATGCTCTGTAGTGGCTTCCGGTTCTCCTGCCATACGGTGGAGCACCGTAACCACCATGGCACGGGTCATGGTGTTATCGGGACCGAAGCGACCCTTGCCCAGACCCTTTAGGAAGCCTCGCTCCACTGCCACGGTTACATAGGGGGCATACCATGCATCGGCAGGAACATCCTCAAAGCCTGTTTCGGGTGTGGGGGGCTCCGGAGGTTCCGTGGGATTTTCCGGTTCTGTGGGATCTTCCGGCTCTGTGGGATCTTCCGGTTCTGTGGGATCTTCCGGTTCCTCGGGCTTGGTGCCCTCTGCCCATTTGGCGTTGAGAGTCATGATCTTACCGGGGGCGATGGTTTCCGGGGTGTAGACGAGGTTGGTGGCACTGTCCATCCAGCCTACCAGATAATAGCCCTCACGGACAGCGGAGGGCATGGTGCCTACAGGCTCTCCTGCCTTGCAGTAGAACAGACCGTAAGACTTTCCTGTGCCTTCCATAGTGGCACCGGTGTCCTTCTTGGTGAGCTCAAGGTGTGCACCGAAATAGGTCTTGCTGAACCGCTTGTAGTTGCCGTTGAGGTACATGTCTGCTTCGTCGATCCGTCGTTGCATCAGACCCTTGACAACGCTTCCGCCGGCACTGGCCCAGGCACCCATGGCATCTAAAAATTCCTGCTCCGAGGGATATCCGAAGAGAACATACTGATAGATACGGTTGGCGGGCTTCATCCACTGACCGCCTAAATTAAAGGTAAAGCTGATAACGGCATCATACTGATGCTGATTGTGATCTACGGTACCCTTGGCAAGGAGGCGGTCTACTTCCTTTTCGAATTCCGCCAGTTCTAAGCGGAGCTCGTAATCTGCTTCCTCTTCGGTAATATAACCGTTGGGGTATTCATCGGGCTTCCATTCGGTACCGTAGCCGATGGTGTATTGGCTATAGTCCCAGTATTTTTGAGGGCTGAAGCCCTCCTGTTCCTTAATGAATCGGATCAACTCTTCGCTGACCTTCAGTTCCGGATAGTCGAAATTTCCGGTTCCGCCGGAGGTTCCCGTGTTGGGATTGGGAACGGCAGTGTCGGACCAGTGAGCATAAAGGGTGCGGTTCCGATCGGCGGAGGTGTTGTTAAAAATATGCTCGCCACCGCTTCCGGCGGTGGTGTACCAGCCGGCGAAGAATTTACCGCCCTTTGTGGGAGTTCCCAGATCGCCGTAGGGGGCTCCGTAAGTAAAGCAAGTTACGGTGTTGAACGCATCGGAGAGAGAACCACCGTTGGGATTGAAAATAACATAACGGAAGTTGGCTTCGCAATCACCGCTATAGCTACCATAGAGGAAGAGCTTTGCCTCACGAATGCGGCGTCTGAGAGCAGTTTCCGAAACGGAACCGTCACTGTTTTTTACACCCCAGCCGGTCAAAACGGTTGCAAGCTGAGCGTCGGTGTAGTTTCCGCTACCGATGACCCGTTCAATTTGGTAGTTGCCGGAGGTCAGAACGGTGTAGTTGGACAGGGAGATCACGAAATCCACCAGAGCGTCGAACTGATGCTGTTTTAGAGACAAATTGTATTTGTCAATAAAGGCGTTTACGGAAGCCTCCGCTCGTGAGAGATCGTAGGACTTACCACCTTGGTGCTCTTCGATAAAGGCTTTGCCGTCGCTGCCGGTGGTCATGCTGCTTGCGGCTGTGGCAGGGATCCATAGCTGGGACAGCAGGCAGAGAATCAGTAGTAGACTGCAAATGCGATGTTTCATTGTTTCACTCCTTCAGTAGAAATACGACATCATTCTATCAGAAGTTTTCAGATTCGTCAAGGGATGGTGGTAATGTAAAGTGGAATATATACAGATATTACAAGATCGTTACAATTCAGATGAAGAAAATAGAAGGAAATTTTTTGTAAAAATAAAAAATAATCGGAGCAAAGTCCCGTTTATAGGACAGGGTATTTGATATGATATAGACATAGACAACAAGAAAGGAGCAATTACAATGTACCGTACCAATGAGACCATGAATCGAGAAAGCTTTGGAGCCGAGGAGGTGCTCTCCACAGAGGAAAAGGGAAAATTCTTCTCTGTAGACACCCTGCTGGATCTGACGGAGACCATTGCCACCATGACTATGGGGGCAGGCTTCCTCCTGCTGGTGGCCGCCTGGCTGGCCGCTCTGGGCTGACAAAGACAACCCCTTCCTGCCGAAAGTGCATCTGCTGGGCACCGAATGGCAGGAAGGGGCATTTATGTTATATCAGTTTTTTACATTCCGTTTGTACAGGAGATTGAGGCCCTTGAGCATCAAATTCCGCTCATAGACCATCTCGTGCTTACACAGGGGAAGGATGAACTTGGAAATACCGCCGGTAATGATGATCTTGGCAGGCTCTTTCAGTTCCGCTTCCATCCGATCCAGGAGACCGTCGATCTGACCTGCGGCACCGAACATGATCCCACTCCGCATACAATCACGGGTATTCTTGCCGATGGCAACGACAGGCTCATCCAGACTGATGCCGGGGAGCTGTGCGGTACGACCGGTGAGAGCTTCCATAGAGATCTTTACACCGGGGCAGATACAGCCACCTACAAAGCTACCGCTTCCATCTACGGCAGTAATGGTGGTAGCGGTTCCCATATCTACCAAAAGGAGGGGGGCACCGTAGTCTGCAATGGCGGCTACAGCGGCTACGATCAAGTCACTGCCTATCTCTGCGGGGTTATCCATACGGATATTGAGTCCGGTTTTGATCCCCGGTCCCACCACAAGGGGGTTCTTTCCCGTCAGCTTGCGGATGGCGGTTTTGAAGGAGTTCAGAACAGGGGGAACCACAGAGGAAATAATGGCACCGGAAATCTCCTCCTTAGTCACTTCAAAGAGCTCCAGCATGTTTTTCAGCTCCGCACAGTACTGATCCGATGTTTTGATCAGGTCTGTTGCGATCCGAGCTTCAAAGAGGATCTCGTCCTCTCGAATGCAACCCAGAACGATGTTGGTGTTGCCGATATCAACAGCAAGGATCATGGTTTTACCTCCAATTTTATAATAAGCGGTTGATCTCACAGCGAACCAGTTGTCCCTTGTGGACATAGGCCACAGCGTAGGTACCGCCGTAGCCTTTGCAGGAACCGGGGTTCAGGAGGGTGAGATCGTCATATGTTTCGTACAGGGGTTGATGGGTGTGGCCGAAGAGACCCAGAGCGGCGTTTTGCTCTCTGGTTGCCATGTAGAAATTCATATAGCCGTACTTTACATTGTGCTTATGGCCGTGGGCGGCAAAGATCCGCACGCCTTCCAGCTCCACCAAGAGACTTTCGGGAGAGCGGGCGAATGGGCCGTCGCAATTTCCGCAGACGGAGTATATGGGAATATTGGGAAATTCCTTCTGAAGCTGTGTGGCATCGCCGTCATGATCTCCCAGATGGAAAATGGCACGGGGCATTTCTCGATCGATGGCCTTTCGCATACCTTCCATGTCTCTGTGAGAATCCGACAGGATCAGTACCGTCATTTGATTCACCCTTTCTGCCCTTGCCGCATACACTATAGCAGCAGGGAAATGCTTTGCACCATTATAACAGATTTCTCCCAAGGAGGCAAGGAATATGAATCGGGAAACCCAAAAAAATCCGAAAAATTCTACCGATGAAATGAAACGGGTGGTATCCGGAGCGGAAGGAAAGGAACTTATGGCCCTTCTGGCACAGAGCGGAAGCCTAAAGGCGGCTATGGAGGCCTTCAAAAAAGGAGATATGAAAGGGGTACAGGCGGCGCTGGAGCCTGTGATGGAAACGGAGCGAGCCAAGGAGCTTGTGCGGAAAATCAACAACGGAAAGTAGGTGATCCAAACGGAGGGCATGGAGGAAGCACTGAATCGGATCCTGAATGATCCGGACAGTATGGCGCAGATCCTGTCTATGGCCCGATCCTTTGGTATGGGTCAAGAGTCTGAGCCTCCTCCCACTGCAGACTCTCCCCCAGGGGATCCCTTTTTCATGGATGCGGGCATGATGTTCCGAATGATGCAGTTGTTTCAGGTCATGCAACAGACAGATCCCAGGCAGGAAGCACTCTTGGGAGCATTGAGAGCCTATCTGGCACCGGAGCGACAGCGGAAGCTGGATCGAGCCATGGAGCTTGCACGAGTGATGAAGCTGGCAGGCGTAGCCTTTGGGAAGGGTGGATTATTTGGAGGAATGGGGGGATAAGAGGTGTATCATCGGCAGGAACAGCGGAGACGGGGAGTTCCCCGTACCGAAGGAAGGCAATGCCAAGGATCTTCGGGATCTCGGGGAAAGGCGCAAGGGTGCTGTGGTTCCCGAAAGGGTGAAGAGAAACGGGTGGAGCCTCCCCATAAGCCACCCTGTGAGGTAAAGACCGGTGGCGATCAGGGTCTGCCCGGCAGGGAGCAAAAGAGGGGAGCACCCAATGTAGGGAGACTCTGTGGGGGAGGAAGCTTTGCGGGGGCGGGAGCCATTCTTCCCGGAGGGCTTAAGGGGCTTTTCGGCAGAAATGAGGGGGATATGATGGCTCTTATGATCCTCCTGCTTCTGTTATGGGAGGGCGGCGAAGAATCCGGAGGGACGATTTTGACACTGTTATTATTTTTTATTCTGTAAATTTTACCCTTTATTTATAGATCCGTAAAATATTGTTCAAAAGTATCCATTGCATTCAAAAACAGTTCGTGGTATAATAGAATACTCAACATCATAAAGAAAGGGACATTTCACAAGTCGGTTTCAAACATCCATACAGGTCACCATGATATGATTATCTCAATTTTTTTCGAGAAAAAACCTGAGGTAACCATAGATTTTTTATATATACGGACAAGAATGTGGAAAAATATTAAAGATCACGGAAACAGATGTCCCCGAAAGAATACAGATACAGAATGGAGGGAGAGCCATGGCAAAGGACAAGAAGAACGAGAACGATCCTTTAGAGATGCTGGAACGGTACATGAAAGCAGGTCTCATCAGCCCCAAGGTCTACGAGCAACGGAAGGCCCGTGAATTGGAGAAGCAGGCAAGGGAAAAGGAACGGAAAGAACGGGCCGAAGGATTCCGTAATAGGATCACGGATATCGTTGCAGAGATCCAAGACCGTGTGGCTACCATTGCGGAGCAACAGACGATCCGCATGGAGCAGGAGCGAGCACGGGAAGAAGAAAAGAAGAAGCCTCCGGTTTGGGAATGGGAGGCAGAGATCGCGGCACGACGGAAAGCAGAGGAAGAAGCCCGTATCCGTCAACAAGAGGAGGAAGAGGCGATCCGTCGGGAACAACAGCGGATCGAGGCGGAAAATCGCCGTCGGGAGCAGGAAGCCATCCTCCGTGCAGAGGAAGAGGAGCGGAATCGTGAACAGGAACGGATCCGACAGGTCACCTCTATGGAATTGGATCAGGATTGGCAGAATATCTTTGAAGGCGACTTTGAAGTACAGGGGATCCATGCAGAGAGCATTTCCGATGGTTTGATCCTGTCTCTTTCCAATCTGGGCAAGGTGGATATCGAGTACATTGCCGCAGTTGCGGATCGCAGTTTGCAAGATGTCATCGGGGAACTGCAGGGAGCCATTTTCCAGAACCCGGAGACTTGGGGAGAATGCTTCTACCGCGGTTGGGAAACCGCAGAGGAGTATCTTTCCGGCAATGTTCTGAAAAAGTGGGCAGAGGCCATGGCCGCCAATGTGAAGTACCATGGATATTTCTCTCGGAACGTGGAGGCTCTGCGACCCCTGATGCCCCGTAGCATGGCTACGGAGGATATTTATGTAACGCTGGGTTCTCCTTGGATCCCTGCGGATATCATTGACGATTTTATTCGGGATATGTTTAAGATCCCGGGACATTGCTTCTGCCAGACCATCCACGATAAGAAGGCAGGTACATGGGAGATCACGGAGAAGTCCACCTATAAGGGACGGATCACCTCCCATTCTTCCTACGGCACCAAGCGGATGCCCATGCTCCAGATTTTGGAGCGTACCTTGAATATGAAGGCCATTGCGGTTATGGATGAGGTGCCGGACTTTACCAATAAGTCCGGTGTGAAGCGGATCCTGAATAAGGCAGAAACCACGGTGGCTCTGGAAAAGCAACGGAAGCTCATTAAGAGATTCCGTGAATGGGTCTGGGAAAAGGAGGATCGGAAGAACCGCCTCCGCAAGATCTATGAGGAGACCTACGGTTGCATTCGTACCAGACAGTTTAACGGCTCCTTCCTGAAATTCCCCGGTATGTCTCCCGACATCCTGCTGTATCCCTATCAGAAGAATGCAGTTGCAAGGATCCTGTTTTCTCCCAATACCTTACTTGCTCACGATGTAGGCTCCGGCAAGACCTATATCATGATCGCCGCAGGTATGGAGCTGAGACGCATGAAGCTGTCTCAAAAGAATCTCTATGTGGTTCCCAACAATCTGGTGGGACAATGGAAGGAGATCTTCCTGACCCTGTACCCCCATGCCAAGCTTCTGTGTGTGGAGCCTAAGGCCTTTGTCCCTCAGAAGCGGCAGGAGGTTCTCCGTACCATTCGGGATGAGGACTTTGACGGGATCATTATGGCATATTCCTCCTTTGAACTGGTAGATCTGTCTCAGGCATATGTGATCCAACAGATGGAAGAGGACAAACTGGAGTTGGAGCAGATCATCCGTCTGGGGAAGGGGGCTACCTCTGCCCTCCGTCGGAGAGCCAAGTCTCTGGAAAAGAAGATCAGCAAGGCTATTGAAAAGGCCTGTGATCGTCCCGACCATATTTATTTTGAAGAACTGGGCATTACCCGTCTCTTTGTGGACGAGGCCCATAATTTTAAGAATGTACCCATTGAGACCCAGTCTTCCGGGGTTCTGGGCATTGCCTCCGGTGGCTCTGCCCGGTGCGAGGACATGATGAACAAGGTTCGCATGATCCAGAAGAAGAACATGGGCGGTGGTGTGATCATGGCAACGGGTACCCCTATTACCAATTCCGTTACCGATGCCTATGTCATGCAGAAATATCTCCAGAGCGGTCATCTTTCGCTGTTGGATCTGGGGAGCTTTGATAGCTGGATCGGCATGTTTGCCGAACGGGTGACGGATTTTGAGATCGATGTGGATACCAGCGGATACCGCTTAGCCACTCGTTTCTCCGCATTCCACAATCTGCCGGAGCTGACCAACCTGTTCTCCGCCATAGCGGATTTCCATCAGGTGGATCGGCAGGACGGTGTTCCCGATTGTGACGGTCGTGAGGATTGCCTCATTCCCAAGACTCCGGAATTTGCAGAGTATTTGCGGGAGATCACCGCCCGTGCCGAACGGGTACGAGGGGGCAAGGTGAAACGGGACGAGGATAATATGCTGAAGATCACCACAGACGGCAGAAAGGCCGCTCTGGATATGAAGCTGATCGATCCTGAGGTCGACAACCACGGCTGCTCCAAGGCCATTGCCTGCGCCGACCGCGTGGCAGAGATCTATGAGGAAACTGCTGAGGACCGTAGCACACAGCTGATCTTCTGCGACAGCTCCACTCCCAAGAAGGAGTACAATCTCTATGATGAGATGCGGAGACTTCTGACAGATCGGGGGATTCCCGACGGGCAGATCGCATATATCCACGATGCCAATACCGAGAAGCGTCGGGAGATCCTCTTTGAGAAGGTGCGACAGGGAAAGATCCGTGTTTTGATCGGTTCTACCTTTAAGCTGGGCTTAGGTGTCAATGTACAGGACAGGCTCATTGCCCTCCACCATCTGGATGTGCCTTGGAGACCTGCGGATATGACCCAGAGAGAGGGTCGTATCCTCCGTCAGGGCAATCAGAATGGAAAGGTTCGCATTTTCCGCTATACCACAGAGGGAAGCTTCGATGCCTATTCCTGGCAGCTGTTGGAGAACAAGCAAAAGTTTATCGTAGGTCTGCTGTCCGGCTCCTGGGCGGAGCGGAGCGGATCCGATATCGAAGATACCGTGTTGAATTACGCCGAGGTCAAGGCCTTGGCAGTGGGCAATCTCTTGATCAAGGAGCGTGTGGAGATCGCCAATGAGATCACCCGTCTTATGACCCTCCAGAAGAAGAAACTGGAGGAGCGGATCTTCCTGGAAAAGGAAGAGCTGGAACTGCCGGAGCAGATCCGCCGTCAGCAGGAGCTGATAGACCGGTGCAGAGAGGATATGGAATTCCACCTTGCACAGCAGGATAAGATGAAACGGGAAGACCGTAAGGAACTGCGTCAGCGGTTGTTCGAAGCCGTGGGAGCCAATGTCCTGCAACGGGGAGAGCGGATCCTGACCACCTACCGTGGCTTCGATGTGATCCTGCCCAACAACATGTTGGCGGAACGCCCCTTTGTGTGGCTCAGTCGGAAGGGACGGTATCTTGTAGAGCTGGGCGAGGTAGAGATCAGCTATTTGTCCCGCGTGGATCATGTGCTGGATGGACTGCCCAAGCATTTGGACAAGCTGATGGGGATCCGAGGGGATCTGGAGACCCGACTGGCCAATGTGCAGGCCGAACTGAAAAAGTCGGAAAACTTCGGAGACCGTTTGGAAGCTTGCAGAAGCAGACTCCGTGAGATCGATATAGAGTTAGGAGTGGAAAATCATGAGTGATAACACCTTGGTCAATGTTCCTTCCATGGATTTGAACCATATTGTGGAGGAACTGAGTTATATGTACGGCACAGTCCTTCAGGGAGGCGGAAGCCCTGCCTCTCTCCCCTCCGTTATGCTCTGGGGCCCTCCCGGTGTAGGTAAGTCTCAGGGTATTCGTCAGATCGGTGAGCGGATCCGGGTCCTCACGGGACGGAAGGTCGCCGTCACCGATGTGCGGCTGTTGCTGTTCAACCCCATTGATCTGCGAGGGATCCCCACGGCAAACGAGGATAAGACCCTTGCCATCTGGCTCCGTCCCAAGATCTTTGACATGGACGAAAGCGCCGATGTGGTCAATATTCTGTTTCTGGATGAGATCTCCGCGGCACCTCAATCCGTACAGGCGGCGGCATATCAGATCACACTGGATCGGACAGTTGGTGAGCACCGCCTGCCGGACAATTGCATCGTCATTGCCGCAGGCAACCGTACCACGGACAAGTCCGTTGCTTACAAAATGCCCAAGGCTCTTGCCAACCGTTTGCTCCATATTCAGGTAAGGGACAGCTTTGAAGAGTGGAAGCTGTGGGCGGTACGGAAGGGGATCCATCCCAAGGTTCTGGGTTTCCTGTCCTTCCGCAGAGACTATTTGATGAAGTTTGATCCCGCATCCGAGGAGCTTGCCTTTGCAACCCCCCGTTCCTGGGAAATGGTCAGCAACCTTCTGACCAATGTCAGTGGGGATGTAGAGAAGCTGTATAGCCTGATCGGGGGATTGATCGGCGTGGGGATGGCGCTGGAATTCCGTACCTGGTGCAGATTCTTTAAGCAGCTGCCTAAGATGGAAGATATCTTCCGTGGGAAGAATCCGCCCTTGCCTACCACCAATGACGGACGCTATGCCCTCTGTGCGGCTATGACGGCCTATGCACGGGAGCATAGGGACGATTTGGCGCAGATCGCCAATTCTATTACTTATATTAAGGGCTTGACTCCGGATTTTGCCACCATGGTTATGAAGGACTATTTGTATTTAGAGGAAAACTACCGCGCCAAGCTCATGAGAATCCCGGAATTTGCCCGTTGGCTCAACGCAAATGGATGGTTGCTCAATGGAACGGTTTGACAATAAGCTGAAGGAATTCAACCGCAGGATCCTCCTGTCTCGTATGAGGCTCCTGTCGGAGCATGGCTTTTACGGTCTGCTCCTGATGAATATGCGGTTTAAGATCGATCCCGATATAGAAACTGCGGCAACGGATGGAACCTTTATTTATTTTTCACCGGTGTTTTTGCAGGAACTGGATGACAAGGAGCTGGACTTTGTTCTGCTACACGAGGTTCTCCATGCCGCTCTGCGCCACTGTGCCAGAGGGGGAGATCGGGATAATGAGCTGTTTAACATTGCCTGTGATATTGTGGTCAATTCCACGATCCTGCAGGAGAATCAAATGAAGATCTCTTCCATCACCCTGGGAAAATACGGGGAGTCCATGCACTTGGCGCCCGACGGCAACGAGGGCTATCTCTACAGTGCGGAGCAGGTCTACGAAATGCTGAGGTCTCCCGGTGGGAATGCCTCCGGCTCCCGTGGTCAGGGGAGCGGAAAGGGAACGGGGAAGGATCGAGGCAGAAAGGGCACCACTCAAGTTAGGAGCAGGGGAGTCAACGGCAAGACCTACCGTGATGACCATTCCAAATGGTCGGAGGGGAAGGATGTAGAGCAGTGGGAGACTTGGACGGCTCGAGTGGTACAGAGTGCCCGTGCCGTAGAGATCCGGGATCCCTCCAACCAACGGGGCTTGATCCCCGGCTTTGCACGGCGGATCCTGCGAGAGCTGACAATGCCTCGGATCCACTGGAGAACCATCCTCAGTGAGTTTATTCAGCCGGAGATCAATGACTATTCCTTTTCGCCACCGGATCGGCGGTTTGGGGACAGCCCCTTTTTCCTGCCGGAGTATAACGATGTGGGAGAGGGGGACGAGGTCAGCGACATCCTCTTTATGGTGGATACCTCGGCCTCCGTGTCCGATATGATGCTGGCGGCGGCTCTGTCCGAGATCAAAGGTGCTATAGACCAATTCAACGGTCGGCTGAAAGGCTGGCTGGGATACTTCGATGCAGAGGTGATCCCGCCGCAGCCCTTCTATGATGAGGAAAGCTTTCGGAAAATCCCACCCGTGGGTGGCGGCGGAACATCCTTCCGTTGCATCTTTGAATACATCCGCAAAAAGATGAAGACTAAGCCGGCCTTTATCGTGATCCTTACAGACGGCTACGCACCCTTTCCCCCGGAGACCGATGCCATGGGGATCCCCGTGCTGTGGCTCCTGGATAACGAGATCGTAGATCCTCCCTGGGGTAAGGTGGCCCGCGCCCTGTCCTGAGACAAGGAAATGGGAAACCATAGGGAGAGTGTTGTCCCACTATAGAAAAAAGCACAGCCTAAGGATGAAACATCCATAGACTGTGCTATTTTTATGCATTGTTATAGGCTGTGTAAAGCCTCAAATTCCGATTTATCGCTCTG
>JAZOXB010000239.1:0-2015 GCA_045659585.1 Faecousia sp.
GTTTTGCCTCGTAGATGTCATTCATCTGCACCACAGTGACACTGTACATAGAGAAGTAATAATATTCTCCACGCTTTTTCCCGTCCAAGTGATAGGACCGACTGTATCCATCATAAGCAGGGACATACACTTCCATGTAGAAGCTGTCCTTACCCTCCAAATAGGACTCATGGGCCATATAGTTGATAGAGATATCATTGGCCAGATCCAGAGAGTGATAGATGGCGATATTTTCTTCTACTGCAGATGCCCCACAAAGAGCACAAACAGTATTTGCAAAAATGTGCTTTCCGTTCTCACAATCAAAATCGGACAGGGATACAAAGGTAAATCCGTTATTCTGTGCATAAGTCTCTGCAGTAGAGCCGGGCAGAGCGTAAATCTTGGTCATTGACGCGTCTCCCAGAGTAGAATATCTATCCTCGATCACGCAATTGGGGTTCAATACTACGACCGTTTCCCAAAGGCCAGATCCCAGTGCATAGGCTCCAATATATTCCACGCCGACAGGGATCACAATATCCTTAATGGCAGTCATGTTGAAAACACTGCCTCCGATTTCCTTAAGACTTTCAGGAAGCTTGATCTCAGTCAGATTGTAAGCACCGAAGAACGCATTGTACTGAATAGCCTCTACAGTCTCGGGCATGGAAACAGAGGTAATGTCTCTGCAATCCTTAAAGGCCGCATACCCAATGGTGATAACGCCCTCAGGAACATCATAATGTCCACCGCGACCGTTAGGATAGCAGACCAGTTCAGTCATATCCTTGTTGAACAGAACCCCCTCTGCGTCATTGCAGAAATATTCATTATCCTCTGCCACAAGGATCTTCTGCAGGGCGTTACAGCCACCCACAAAACTCTGTCCGATATACTCAACAGAAGCAGGGAGTACGACCTGAGTCAATGCACTACAGCCGCGAAAAGCATATCCGCCAATGAAATACAAACTTTCGGGGAACACAACCTCGCTGAGTTCTGTACAGCCGGCGAATGCCCATCCGAAAATTTGATATATTTCTTCAGAGATCTCGTACACACCTTCAAAGGAAGCAGGGCACTGCACCAGAGAAATCACATCGTCTTTTTGGAAATACAGTCCACCGTTTTCGTCGGTGTAGTAATAGGGATTGCCCTCCGCAACCACAAACTTCTGCAAATTCGGGCAACTTCCAAATGCATTACTTTCTATGTATTCCACAGATGCAGGCAAAGTAACAACCGTCATACCGCTCTTTTCAAAAGCCTGTGAGTGAATGTTCTTTAACCCTTCTTTAAGGTTCAGCGTAACTAAGCTCACACAATCAAGGAAAGCAAGGCTACCGATGGTCTCAACCGTATTAGGGAGATCAACCTCAGTGATCTCGGTCATGCCTTCAAAGGCCCAGGAACCTACAGATGTAACACCTTCCATGATACGCACTGTCTTAATATTTTCGGCATATTCGTACCAGGGGGCAGGTTCCATGTCATAGTCCTGCATGGGGCCGGTACCGGAGATCACCAGCTCACCGGAATCCAAGTTCACTTCCCAAGTCAGCCCGTCTCCGCAGCTGCCTGAAGGACTAATGTCCGAAGCCGAAGCAAGTCCCATAGGCAGAACACTGCACAGCATACAGACAACCAACAAAATAGACAACAACCGTTTTTTCATTACATATTCTCTCCTTATGCAAAATCATCCCAAGGAAATTTCCCCATCGGATTCCTTGTGTTTATATCTTACCATATGATCTACAATAAATCAATGACTGCTTTCGCAAAATACCCCCCTCTATTTTGCAGTTTCGGCAACTTTGCAGAAGGCCCTTGCTTTTTATGCGCGCAAAACATTTAGGTGTAAACAACTCGCTAAACAGAAATTTTATCGACAAATCACAGTTTATCGCTCAGTTTGAAATTTCAATTTGTGGCAAAGTGACGCAAATAAAACGATCTGAAACAAGGAAACGATAGTGGGACGCACCGCCGGGAGGGGGCCGGGGGAGGGCGGTTTTTCATCCGGCGAAAAA
>JAZOXB010000240.1:0-16901 GCA_045659585.1 Faecousia sp.
CCGTTTCCGCATTTCTCCCCGTTCCTTCTATCAGGTCAATCGAGATCAGGCAGAGATCCTGTATGAAAAAGCCATTGCCTGTGCAGAGCTGACAGGAGAAGAAACGGTTCTGGATCTGTATTGCGGTACAGGAACCATTACTCTGTGTTTGGCTCAGAAGGCAAAAAAGGCCATCGGTGTAGAAGTCATTGATGCTGCCATTGTAGATGCTAAGGAAAATGCCAAACGCAACGGCATTGAAAATGCAGAATTCTTCTGTGCCGATGCAGGAGAAGCCGCCTTGAAGCTTTGTGCAGAAGGCAACCGACCCGATGTCATCGTCGTAGATCCTCCCAGAAAGGGTCTGAGCCTTGATGTCATTGAAGCCATCCATACTATGAGCCCCAAAAAAGTGGTCTATGTCTCCTGCGATCCTGCAACCTTAGGCAGAGATGTAAAACTCCTCTGTGAAAAAGGCTATAAACTGACCCACGCCGAAGCCGTTGATCTCTTCCCCCGTTGTTCCCATATAGAAAGCATCGTGAGTCTTGTGAGAAAATCATGAGGTCAAAATTGAAATGGAGTGAATAAATGATCTTAGAAAAAGCAGAGCAGATCATATATGATAATTATAACATGAATGAAAACTCCCTCACTCTTACACTGTATGATGACTGCGAATTTTCAACACAAGGGTATTGGGATCTTTACGAAGCAATCTCCACTGTTGTGAAAGCCGGCAAAAAGACCGAAGTATTAACGAAACAAATCGTTACAGCATACCAGATTATTTTAAAAAATATCATAAGTCATTTTGATCCCAATGATGGCGTTGTATTGCGTAACTTTCCCAAAAACTATCACGAATACATGGAAAGGTTAGACCTGGCTCTCCGCGCTTACTTCGATAGAAATCCGGAATGGTTGAAGGATGAGCTATTTGATTTCCAAAAACCGAGGTGAACTTATGTTTTATAATACCTTTCCCAAGGATTTATGGGAAGATCTAAATAGTATCATCCCTGTTTTGCCCATTAAAACCTTCAATGATATTCGGGAAAAAATCAATGAGGATACAGTGTCATATATTCTGGACTGCGGAGAAATCAAAATACCCTACAGAATCTATTTCATTGACATGGATGATCCAACATATGATGGTCTCACCGAAAGGCAAAAGCAAATCGTAAGTTGTATCTACACAAGAAGCTGCGACGGCTATATCAGGGAAAAACATCTCAGAAAACTGCTGGAAACAGAGTTTGAACCATGGGTGATTCCCTTTATTGTGAAGCCTTGCGACGAATATGTGGTCGAGATCTTGGAAATGGTATATGAAAAACTAAAAGATCGAAACAATAGCGACATACAAATATTCTGTCTCGCAAATAAAGCAATGATTCATAGAGGCTATACAAGAATGATTAGCTATTGGAACGAATTTTACCGGGAAGAAGTATTCCGTTTCAATCAATATATCGGCAGAAAATTATTCAGAGACTGTTTTGGATACAATAGAACCTTTGAAAAGTAGACTAAGATGCTTCTCCATTAAGATTATGGGGAAGCATCTGTCTGTTTTTTCTCTAAAAGGTATAAAAGATCATATCCAAATCAAACTATATCTAAGAGGGAGGGATCATTATGTGCACAGCCGTCAGTTATAAGAATCAACATCATTATTTTGGCCGTAATTTAGACGTAGAGGGAAGCTATGGAGAAGGTGTGGTAATCACGCCAAGAAACTATCCTTTAACCTTCCGTCATGAAGGAACAGTGGAAAACCATTTTGCCATGATCGGTATGGCAAAGGTGGTAGAGGGGTATCCTTTATATTTTGACGGAACCAATGAAAAGGGGCTGAGTATTGCAGGGCTGAATTTTCCCGACAATGCAAAATATTACCCTCACATAGATGGAAAGAAAAATATAGCATCCTTTGAGGTGATTCCCTTTATTCTGGGTACCTGCGGTACTGTAACGGAAGTAAAGGAACTTCTGTCCCGGGTAAATATTACCGAGGATTGTTTTTGTGCCGATTTACCTCCGGCACCTCTCCATTGGTTGATTGCAGATAAATATCATTCTATTGTTTTAGAGTCTACAACAGAAGGAACTATGGTATACGAGGATCCCTATGGAGTACTGACCAACAATCCGCCGTTCCCCTATCATCGTGAAAATATCCAACAATATATGGGGCTCCACGAGGATCTGGAGGAAAATCGGTTTTCTATTAAGTTGCCTCTTGAAAATATCAGCTTGGGATTTGGGGCTGTTGGACTTCCCGGAGATTTTTCCAGTATTTCCCGTTTTGTAAAAGCGGTTTTTGTAAAAGAGAAGATCCAAAGCAACGGAACGGAACAAGAAAATATCCATCATTTCTTTCACATTCTGTCCTCCGTCGCTATGCCGAAGGGCTGTGTTCTCATGAAACATGGAAAATATGAATATACCCGATATTCCTCCTGCTGTAATACCCATACCGGGGTGTATTATTATAACACCTATTATGATTTATCTGTTCGCCATGTCTCCCTCCATGAAGCAGATTTGGAAGCCCGGAAATTATTTGAGTATTCCATTGATTGAATTATAATAATCAAATCACAGTTTATGGAGCAGTTTGAAATTTCAATTTGTGGCAAAGTGACGCAAATAAAACGAACAGAAAGAAGGAAAGGATAGTGGGGCGCGCCGCCGGGAGGGGGCCGGGGGAGGGCGGTTTTTCATTCGGCGAAAAAGGAAACGACACCACCGGGGTAACGAGCCGGTGAAACCCTCAGCGCCCCCCCCGTTTTGCTTCTTTGGTTCGTTTCTTGTCAAATAACAAGAAATGAACGCCCCCGGCAGGGAGCAAACCAATACCGAGTCATAAATTTTCCTTATCTTTTGTCGTATTTCGTAAGTTTGGCAAGCCAAAAGGTGCCCATGGTCCTCTAAACTCTCCTGCTAACTCCCAGCCCCTACTGCCCTCTCAGTCAGCTACGCTGACCGATCCCCCAGAGGGGGAGCCAAGGGCGTGCACGGACTTGGGAACAGCTCGATAAACGGGAATTTGAACGCTAAATCACAGTTTATGGAGCAGTTTGAAATTTCAATTTGTGGCAAAGTGACGCAAATAAAACGATCAGAAACAAGGAAACGATAGTGGGACGCACCGCCGGGAGGGGGCGGGGGGAGGGCGGTTTTTCATCCGGCGAAAAACGAAACGACACTACCGGGGGAACGAGCCGGTGAAACCCTCAGCGCCTCCCCCGGTTTGCTTCTTTGGACACTTTCTTGTCAAATCACAAGAAAGTGTCGCCCCCGGCAGGGAGCAAACCAATACCGAGTCATAAATTCTCCGTATCTTTTGTTGTATTTCGTAAGTTTGGCAAGCCAAAAGGCGCCCATGATCCTCTATACTCTCCTGCTAACTCCCGGCCCCTACTGCCCTCTCCGCCACAGTCGCGGCACCTCTCCCATTGGAGAGGCAAGGGTCTTTACCAACTTGGAAACAGCTCGATAAACGGGAATTGGAAAACAGAGAGGAGTGCAGGTCTTTTACGGACATGCACTCCTTTTGGTAGATATTTGGGCAGATAGTTTTCATCCATATTTCTTGTTTTGATCTTTTATTTTATTTTTGGGTATTCTGACTTGGAGATCGTGGGTCGGAATGCCTTTTTTGCATTTCAGATCTCTAATTTAGGATTCCTCTACAGTCTCTACATAAAAGCTCACCGGGCGGAAGCCGTCATTACAGGACAGCATGGCGGAATAGGGATCCTTCATCCATCCATCATAGAAATTTCCCCCACCCTCATACAACTCCTTGATGAAAGGATACAAGGTCTCCCATGCACTTTGGCACAGATCCCCGGGCTTTTCCAATTTTGAGATCATCCAGACCTGTCCCTCAGACACATCACAGGCATGCTCTATGGGATTTTCGTATTTTTCCATAAGATCCGGGTAAGAAGTCTTTCGGATCACAGTAATTCGAATTTTTTTCATAGTTTCTCCCTCACAAGCAGAGATGAAATTTTTGGATCCGAAAGAGATCTTCTTTCGGATCCAAACAATGATATTTTTAAGGGATCAGATCCTTCCCGGTAAAGGCTGAGCCTTTTCCTGAGCTTCCTGTAAATAGTAGATGATCTGATTGGAAAGGAACATTCCGGTCTCGGTCAAAGACCAACGGTCATTCCGATATTCCGTATATCCGTTCTTTTCGTATTGTCTCAGGAGCCGTTCCATAGGCTCAAAGGACAGGAGGAATTTCTTTTCGTATTCCTCGGGAGAGAGACCATCCTTGAGGCGAGCACGGAGCATAATATATTCTCCGGAAAGGTCACGGGGAGAAACTCTCTCACACTCACAGAGGATCTGACCCTGCTTGGAAATTCCTTCGATATAGCCATCGGTATCTTCCATGATCTTAAAGCGTTTTCCGCCGAAATAAGAAGCCGCAGAAGGACCGAAGCCCAGGTATTCCTCACCTAACCAATATCTCATATTATGACGGGATTCCATGCCCTTTTTGGCAAAATTGGAGATCTCGTAATGCTCATAGCCATGCTCCTTCAGATACTGGGAAGCCATGAGGAACATTTTCAGCTGTTGATCTTCATTGGGAAGGATCAGACGATCCCGATACATGTGCATGGCACAATCTTCCCCGATCTCCAGACAATAGCAGGAAATATGCTCCGGACGCATAGCAACGATGGATTCCACGGAATGCATCCAGGTTTCCAGATCCTGTCCCGGTAAGCCGTACATCAAATCCAGAGAAATGTTGGCAAAGCCAACCTTTCGAGCAAGCTCCATACAGCTTTTTGCCTGCTCAAAGGTATGAGGTCTGCCCAAGGTTGCCAGAATATCGTCACGATCCGATTGCACACCGATGGAAATACGATTAAAACCGGCTCTCATAAGCTGTTTTAAGCTCTTCTCATCAATGCTGTCGGGGTTTGCTTCCAGTGTGATCTCCGGATCGGTACTGACATTGAAATTCCGATGGATCTCATCCAGAATATTGTCCAGATTTTCCGCACCGAAATAGCTGGGAGTACCGCCGCCGAAATAGATGGTATCCACCACATAATCCTTGGCGCCCTTACCGGTTTCTTTCATATGATCTGCCAGAGCCTGCATGTAGTAATCTACGACCTTGGGATCCTTTTGACCGCCCTTGGAGTAAAAGCTGCAATATTCGCAACGGGATTTACAGAACGGAATATGAACGTAAATACCCAGCTTTTTCTCCGGCGTATCCTTACGATTCAGGAAAAAAGCCATATCATTTTCCTCCTATCCGTTCCTGTATAAAGGCTCTGAACTCATCGGCAGTGCCTTTGACAAAGCCATTCTTTGCTACAAAGTAATATTGATTCTTTCCGTGGCGGAGCAGGAACAGATTTTCAGATTCCAAGATCTCTGTTACTTTGGAATAACCGTCACAGATGAACTGTTCCTCATCCTCCTCAATGGTCTGTACCAGAGAGAGGTTGTAAAACTCTGTGGTAACATGGAGGGCGGGAGAACCGTATTTTTGCACAATAGCCTGTTCCCAATGCTCCATTGCCTTTTTGGGAGCATTTTTCCGAGAGATAACGGTAAATACCCCAATTGCAACAACCAAAACCATTAAAATGGCATTCTGTTTGAAATGATTATTAATGATAGAATCCAGAATCAGATACACACCCATAAGCAAGCACATGCCATACATGACCCAATCGGTTCCCCGGGAGGATTTTCCCATGACCCGCTGAGAGCCTTCCTGCTGGCTGTGGATATCGAGGATGGTCTTTGCTACAAAGATGGGATGATCCTGCACAACAGGTTCTTCTTCAAGATCGGATTCTTCCATCAATTCTAAGTTTTCCTTTAAATCCATTTTATTCTCCTATTTACAGAAAATCAGGACTCTGCAGGAGCTTCTTCTACGACCTCGTCTTCACCGCGAGGCGTATTCTGAAGAGCGATCAATCTGTTGCCCTGATCGATCCGCATGATGATGACACCCTGGGTATCTCTGCCCTGTACGCTGATATTCTCAACAGAGGTACGGAGAACAACACCGCCGGATTCGATCATAAGCAGATCTTCATTCTCTGCGACTACACAGGCACCGACCACGGCACCGGTCTTTTCGGTGAGGCGGTAATTCTTCTTACCCATACCGCCACGACTCTGAACCTCGTCACCGCGCATATAGCTTTCCACGGGAGTCCGCTTGCCGTAGCCCTTTTCCGTAACGGACAAGAGGGCCTTTCCGGGCTCTGCTACTGCGGCACCTACAACGATATCCCCTTCCTTCAGGCGGATACCACGGACACCGGTAGCCATTCTGCCCATACAGCGGACATCCTGCTCCTTGAAGCAGATAGCCATACCGTTTCGGGTAGCAATGAGGATATTGTCTTCACCGGTGGTCTTCATGACCGCAATGAGCTCGTCCCCTTCCTCAATGTTGAGGACACGAATACCTGCCTTACGGGCGGTATAAATATCGGACAACTGCATCCGCTTCACCGTACCGTTCCGAGTGACCATCATGATGCATTCCTTCTCGGAGAATTCCCGAGTCAAGAGCATAGCGGTAACTCTCTCATCGGCTTCCAAGGGAAGGATGTTCACAATATTGGTGCCTCTTGCGGTTCTACCAGCTTCGGGGATCAGATAGCCCTTCTTCCGATGGACTCTGCCCATGTTGGTAAAGAACAGCAGATGGTCATGAGTAGAAGCAATGAAGAGATTCTTGATATAATCTTCTTCCTTCAGGCTCTGACCGGAAACACCTTTGCCACCTCTGCGCTGAGAACGATAGGTATCTACAGGCAGACGCTTCATATATCCTGCATTGGACAGGGTGTAGCAGCAGTCTTCTTCCTCGATGAGGTCTTCGTCATCGATCTCATCTTCTACATCCACGATCTCCGTACGGCGTTCATCGCCGAACTTATCACGGATCTGTGTCAGCTCCTCACGGATGATGCCACGAACCAGATTGATATCTGCAAGGATCTCCTTGTAACGAGCGATCTTTTCTTGAAGCTCTTGGAATTCTGCCAGAAGCTTATCCTTTTCCAGACCTTGGAGACGCTTGAGCTGCATATCCAGAATAGCCTGTGCCTGGATCTCGCTGAGGCCAAAGCGTTCCATCAAGTTTTCCTTGGCATTGTCATAGGAAGAACGAATGATCCGAATGACCTCGTCAATATTATCCTGTGCGATCAGCAAGCCTTGGAGCAAGTGAGCCCGTTCCTCTGCCTTCCGCAGTTCATAACGGGTACGGCGAATAATAACATCTTCCTGATGTGCCAGATATTCATCAATGATCTCACGGAGATTCAGAACCTTGGGCTGACTCTGGTTCTTTACCAGAGCAAGCATATTGATGGCAAAATTGGTCTGGAGAGAGGTCTGTGCATAGAGGCGGTTCAGTACTACCTGAGGATTCGCCTCTCGTTTCAGCTCAATGACGATCCGCATACCGTTACGGTCAGACTCGTCACGGATGTCGGAAATGCCTTCCAGACGCTTTTCGTTGACCTGATCTGCCATGGCCTTAATGAGCATACGCTTATTGACCTGATAAGGGATCTCCGTAACGATGAGCCGCTGACGGTTCTGACCGAATTCTTCGATCTCCGTCCGAGCACGCATAGTAACCCTACCCTTACCGGTTGCATAAGCACTGCGGATACCGGCTCTGCCAAGGATCAGACCCTTGGTGGGGAAGTCGGGACCGGTCACATGCTCCATGAGATCTACCAGACCTGCTTCCGGATTATCCAGAACACAGAGACAGGCGTTAATGACCTCTGTCAGATTGTGAGGAGGGATGTTGGTAGCCATACCAACTGCGATACCGGAGGAGCCGTTGACCAGCAGATTGGGGAAACGGCTGGGAAGAACTCTGGGTTCCTTCCGAGTCTCGTCAAAGTTGGGATCCCAATCTACGGTTTCCTTTTCCAGATCTCTGAGCATTTCGTTGGAGATCTTGGAAAGACGGGCTTCCGTATAACGGTAAGCGGCAGGGGGGTCTCCATCTACGGAGCCGAAGTTGCCGTGACCGTCTACCAGCATATATCGCATAGAGAAATCCTGTGCCAAACGAACCAATGCATCATAAACAGAAGCATCGCCGTGGGGATGGTAACGACCTAAGACGTCACCGACACAGGTAGCAGACTTCTTAAAGGGCTTGTCTGCAGTCAAATTATCCTCGTACATGGCATACAGGATCCGGCGATGTACCGGCTTGAGTCCGTCCCGTACATCGGGAAGGGCTCTGCCGATAATAACGGACATGGCGTATTCCATGTAGCTGGTTTTCATTTCCTGTACAAGCTCGGAGTTTACGATCACCTGATCCGGGAATCGAATATCCTCCGGCTTATAATCTTTCTTATGTGCCAAGGTATTTCCTCCTTGTTAAGATCCTTCAAGGTAATATGAAAGATCTTTCAATATCAATAGTCCAAATTCGTGACATAACGGGCGTTGGTTTCGATGAATTCCTTACGAGGCTCTACCTTCTCACCCATGAGAAGGGTAAAGATCTCGTCAGCCTTACGGGCATCCTCCAATTGGATCCGCTTAAGGGTTCTCTTTTCCGGATCCATGGTGGTATCCCACAGCTCTTGAGGGTTCATTTCACCGAGACCCTTGAATCGAGCAATATCCACCTTTGCATTGGGATTGTCCGCTCTCATTTCGGCAGAGATCTGGTCCCGTTCCTCATCGGAGAAGGCCATTTTCGTGGTCTTACCTCTGGTGAGCTTATACAGAGGGGGCATTGCGGAATAAACATAGCCGTTTTCGATGAGGGGTCGCATATAACGGAAGAAGAAGGTCAGCATCAGGGTGCGGATATGGCTGCCGTCAACGTCAGCATCGGCCATAATGACGATCTTATGGTAGCGGAGCTTTTCCAGATGGAATTCTTCACCGATACTGGCTCCCAAAGCGGCAATAACAGGCTGAAGCTTGTCGTTACCGATGACCTTATCTTCACGAACCTTTTCAACATTGAGCATCTTACCCCACAGAGGGAGAATCGCCTGGAATCGGGAGTCTCTGCCTTGGGTGGCGGAGCCACCTGCAGAGTCACCCTCGACGATATACAGCTCGGTGAGAGTGGGGTCGGTCTCATTGCAATCACGGAGCTTATCCGGCATTGCGGCACCGCCTAAAGCGGTCTTTCTGCGGATCTGCTCACGAGCCTTTCTTGCCGCCTCTCTGGCACGATTAGCGGTCATAGCCTTTTCCAGTACCGTACGGGCAACGGAAGGATGCTCTTCAAAATAAGTGGTAAGCTGTTCGTTGACCACATTATCTACCAAGGTACGGATATAGGCATTGCCTAACTTTGCCTTGGTTTGGCCTTCAAACTGAGCATCGGTCAGCTTGACGGAAATAATGGCAGTAAGGCCTTCTCTGCAGTCTTCACCGGATACCTTGTCTGCATCGGTCTTAATGATCCCTGCCTTCATGCCGTAGGCATTCATGACACGGGTCAGAGCGGTCTTAAAGCCGGTCTCATGCATACCGCCTTCCGGGGTATGGATGTTGTTGGCAAAGGATACGATATTTTCGTTAAAGCTATCGTTATATTGCAGAGAGATCTCTGCCTGGGCCTCGTTACGAACACCGGACATATAGATCACTTCCTCATGGAGAGGAGTCTTATGACGGTTGTACCAGCGGACGAATTCCCGAATACCGCCTTCGTAGCACATATTGTCGGAGGGGCCGTCCTCTGTCCGCTTATCCGCAATGGAGATCCGCAGACCGCCGTTGAGGAAGGCCTGCTCTCGCATACGGGTATGAAGGACCTCATAGTCATATACCGTAGTGTCGAACATTTCAGGATCCGGTTTAAAGGTAACTGTGGTTCCCTGCTTGTCGGTCTCTCCGATCACGGTCATTTCCCGGGTGATATGACCACGGGAAAATTTCATCTGATAGATCTTGCCATCCTTATGGACTTCTGCCACCAACCACTCCGAAAGGGCATTTACAACAGAAGCACCGACACCGTGAAGACCGCCGGAAACCTTGTAACCGCCACCGCCGAATTTACCACCGGCATGGAGCACAGTGAAAACGACTTCCAAAGCGGGCTTTCCCGTCTGGGCCTGGATATCTACAGGGATACCTCTGCCGTCATCGGTGACCGTAATGGTATTTTCCGGATTGATGGTAACGGTAATATGCTTACAATAGCCGGCAAGGGCCTCGTCAATGGCATTATCGACGATCTCGTAAACCAGATGATGTAAACCGCTGGCAGAGGTAGAGCCGATATACATACCGGGACGCATACGAACCGCTTCCAAGCCCTCTAAGACTTGAATTTGCGACGCATCATATTCCTTTTCTACCAGAGTGTTCATTTCTTCGGACATATGCTGTCCTCCTTTTTCACAAAATACATTCGTGTACTTCAATAATCAAAATCGTTTTTCCAAAACGGAAGCATTATATTGGGTCAAATAGACCCGTTGCATACCGAATTCTTCGGTGATCACATAGCTTTTTGGCAGATCTCCGGAGACATCTATGACCTCTCCTTGTTTTTCTGCCTCTGCCAGGAATTTCAGGGTATGCTTAGAGGTAGAGCTGTTATCCAGATCAAAGATCCCGATAATACAACGGTCTCTCACAGAAAAATCCGATCCGATAGATACATACATAAGGCACCTCAAATAATTTGTCCGTTCTCGATCCGCAGGACTTGACCAAGGGTCGTCCATCGGTCGGTCTCACAGCAGGTAATAAATACCTGTCCGCTTTTCAACTTGTTCAGGACAAAATCCTGCCGTCCCGCATCCAACTCAGACAGAACATCATCTAAAAGCAGAAGAGGCTCTTCTCCGGAATCCCGTTTTAAAAGTTCCCTTTCTGCCAGCTTGATGGAAATGGTGGCAGTACGGGTCTGTCCCTGGGAGGCAAATGCCGCCATAGGCAGAGCGTTGAGAGATGCAATAAAATCATCCTTATGAGGGCCGGATAAGCAACTGCAACTTTCCAATTCCCCATGGCTATGAGAATCCAAATGCTCTCTGAGCCATTGGCGGATCACATCTACGGGAGCAAAGGGATCCCGAACAGTGGAAACCGTCTGATATTCCAGAGTCAAAATCTCCAGATCCCCGGAAAATTCCTTATGATAAGCTCCCGCGGCTTCTTCCAGAGCCTTTAGGTATCTGGCTCTGTAGGAAATCAGCAGGGCTCCGAATTGGATCAATCTTTCGTTATACTCCGGCAGGATCTCCAACATTCCCGGATGTTCAAACCGCTCCCGAAGAACTGCGGCCTTCTGATCCAGGATCCTCTGATATTCTCCCAAAGCAACGGCATAATTAGGTCTAAGCTGGCAGATCATGGAATCCAACAGCTTCCGTCTGGGAGCAGAGCCTTTCTTCAGGATCAGAAGATCCTCGGGGCAGAAGAGCACCGATGTCAGGATCCCTGCGATCCCTGCGGCGGTTTTCTGTTTTACCCCGTTGAGCCATAGCTGACGGGGCCGTCTGCCGGAAAAAAGGATGGCTTTCAGCACCTGTTCCCGATCATGGGAATAAAGCTGTGCCTCCAGCTCCGCAAACTCCGCTCCGAAGGAGATCAGCTCCTGCTCCTTCCGTGTGCGGAAGGCATGGCCGGTGGATAAATAGGAGATCCCCTCTAATAAATTCGTTTTCCCATTAGCATTACTGCCAACGATCAAATTGACTCCGGGGACAAAGTTTGCTTCGGTACAGGTATAGTTACGGAAACCCCGAAGGGTCAGCTTATTCAGCTCCATTACATACCAGATAGGTCACACCTTCAAAGGTGACCTTATCCTCCGGACGGAGCTTCTTGCCACGCATGGTGCAAACCTCACCGTTTACAAGAACATAGCCGTCCTGGATCAAATTCTTTGCCATACCGCCGGATTCCACGGCATTGGCAAGCTTTAAGAAGCTTTCCAGCTTAATAAATTCAGTGGTAATATAAACATTCATAGTCAGAAACCTCTCTTAGTGGAGACGGACAGGCAGAACCATATAGGAGAAATCGGATCTGTCATCTGCGGGAGTAAAGACGATGGGGCTTAAGCCGTTCTTCATTTCCAGCGTGACTTCCTCGGTGGGGATGGCCTTCAGAGCATCCAGTAGATAACGATTGTTAAAGCCGATCTCCAATTCATTGCCGTTACCTGCCATTTTGCAGGTATCGTGTGCCGTACCGATGGTATTGGTGGTGCGGAAATCCGCTACCTGATCGCCGAAGGTGCAACGAACGGGGCTCTTGACCTTTTCGGAAACGATCAGACTGACACGCTCGATGGAAGCCATGAGATCAGAAACTTTTGCAACCAGCTTGATCTGGTTGTCAACGGGAACGACCCGACGCCAATCAATGAATTCACCCTCCAAAATACGGCAGACCAAAGTGACATCTCCGATTTCAAAGAGGATGTGCTTACTGCCAAGGGTAAATTTCACGGGTTCATCTGTATCGGTCAGGATCTTTTCTACCTCTCGCAGACCGGTGGCGGGGACAACAAATTTCATCTCACGATCGATAGGCTCTTCGCTGTGCCATGTTCTTCTGGCCAAACGGGAATTATCCACAGCTACCATAGAAATAGTTTCATTTCCCACCTCAATGAGGCAACCGGTATGGATGGGTCTGCTCTGATTTTCGGAAACGGAGAAAATGGTTCCGCCGATCATATCTCTCAGAATGAACTGAGGCAGAGTGATCCCTCGGTTGGATTCAACATCGGGAAGATCGGGATAGTCCTCTGCATCCATAGCGGCGATCTTAAAGGAGGATGCACCACCGCGGATAGAGACCTGTAATCTCTCGTCTACGGTAACGGTAACCTCATCGTCGGGAAGCTTGCGGACGATATCAAAGAACAGACGGGCAGGCATAACACACAAGCCGGGCTCGGAAACAGCGGCATCTACACGAACGGTGATACCGGTCTCCAGATTAAAGCCGGTTAGCTGAACACCTACTCCGACACGGAGCAAGATACCCTCTAAGCAGGAAATAGAGCTTTTCTGAGCAACGGTGCGACCGGCGGTGGAAATAGCAGAAACCAAAAGAGCTTTTTCACAGGTAAACTTCATAGTTGACCCCTTTCGTTCTTCCTATAGAAAAGAAAGGAAGAATATTATATATGATAATGTTGTTGGTTGGTGAAAGATTGTGCATAAGTGGGAATTTCCTTGAAATGGCAAGGAAAAAAGCATACACAGCCCTTGTGCACAAAAATAGGAACTATGCACAAGAATATTTAAGGGCTTGTAAAGGAAAAAATCGGGAAAAACTTGTGCACAGGGAAGTTATGAACAGTGCACAATGTTTATGTGTATAACTTAAGGCTTTGAAATCATCAGAGACGGGCTTCAATCTTGGAACGAATGTCTCTTAAGTTGTCCTGAATGCCGCTGTTCTGGGATTGAAGCTGTTCCTCGATTTTCTTAATGGCGTGGAGAACGGTGGTGTGAGTCTTACCGAATTCTTTTGCCACATCCGTAGAGGACAGGGGTGTCATTTCGCTGATCAAATACATGGCAACCTGACGGGCTTCACTGATGCCCTTAGTCTTTTGGCTACCGCGGATCACCTTTTCTTCGATAGAATAGAACTGGCAAACTTCGGAAATGATCAGATCCGGTGTGGGAACACCGCTGTTTCTTTCCTTCAGAAGATCCTGGATCACTCGGGTGATATTGGGGATATCCAAGGGGAATTTTTCTAAATCATGGTAGATTTTGATCTTTTTGATGGTGCCTTCGATTTGGCGGACATTGTTGGTCAGCTTTTCCGCAAGGAAGAAGCAAACATTGTCGGGAAGCTCCAGACCAAGGGACATGGCCTTGTTCTTGGTAATGGCGACTCTGGTCTCGAAGTTGGGAGGCTGTACATCAACGATCAGACCCCATTCGAATCTGGTGCGGAGTCGTTCTTCTAACTTGGAGAGCTCATTGGGAGGACGGTCAGAGGTCAGGACGATCTGCCGACCGCTTTCGAAAAGAGCATTGAAGGTATGGAAAAATTCGATCTGGGTACCTTCCTTACCGGCAATAAACTGAATATCGTCGATGAGGAGCAGATCTGCATTGCGGTACTTATTGTGGAAATCATGATTCTTACCGCTACGAACCGTATCGATAAACTCACTGGTGAACAGGTCGGAGTTGGTATATACGATATTGATATCCGGATGCTTTTGTTGCAGACGGTTAGCAATGGCATAGAGCAGATGGGTCTTACCCAAACCGGACTGTCCGTAAAGGAACAGGGGGTTATAGGTCTTGGTTCTCTCTTCGGCCACTGCCAGAGCGGCAGAATATGCATGCTGGTTGGAGGGACCTACAACAAAGCTGTCAAAGGTATATTGAGAATTGAATTCTACAAAGCTTCTCTTTTTCTTTTCGCCGGTGTATTGGGGAAGCTCATCTTCATCCAGAACGATCAGCTCCACATCGGTTTGGAATTCTTCACGCATAGCTTCAAGGATCTTATCTTTGAAGCGTTCCATGATCATTTCTTTTCGGTATGTGGAGGGAGAATAGAGGATCAACTTTCGGTCACTGATCTCAAGAACATCTGCATCATCCAGCATAGCAATTGCTACGGTAGTAGGATAATTGGATTCAAGATAAGATATAACACGGGACCAAATATATGCTTTGGAATACATAAATACAGCTCCTTTCTAAAAAGATGAAGGATTTCAAATAAATCGTGAAAAAAGTCTCTGAAAAATTAATAAAATATCTCGTTAAATTGCATATTTTTACGCATACCTATACCACCTTATTCTATCATAAAAACTGTAAAAAAGCAAGGGATTATACATTATAAATATAATCTCTTTTTAGGGGAATTAAACAAGGTTTTTAGGAAGAAAAAATCCAAAAAAGGAACCCTTAAAGTGATCCTATACAGATTACACAAAAAGTGATATCATAATTTTCACTATCGACCATTGTTATTTACAAACTTTTTATACAAAATGGTAAAGAACTATGATATAATGAAAGAGATGTAAGAAAATAATAAAGGAATTGAGGTTAGATCGTATTGAATCTGTTGTTTTTCTTAACACCGAAAGCCCTATGCAAATATCTCTATGATGATTACACCCTCAGACAGGCTCTGGAAAAAATGGAGCTGTCCGGATATGCCGCTCTGCCGATCCTTGATCGTGGGGGGCAGTATCAGGGTACCCTTACGGAGGGAGACCTTCTGTGGGCTGTCAAGAACCTTTGCAGAGACGGACTCCACTCCGCAGAGGAACATAACATTATGGAGATCGCTCATCGCAGAAATCATGAGCCTGTTCCGGTCACTGCGGATATGAGATCCCTGCTGGAAAAGGCTTCGGATCAAAATTTTGTCCCTGTGGTTGATGATAAGAACGATTTTATCGGCATCGTCACCAGAAGAGCCATTATGCGGTATTGGCTGGATAACTTATGTCAGGAATCGAAAGAATGAAACTTTCTTGTATTGCACAAAGAGAAGCAAAACTCCTGCCTATTTTACGGCAGGAGCTTGCTATGTCATCTACATTGGTCAAAAGGTTGAAATATAATCATGCCTTTCTGGTAAACGGACGGGCGGTTCGTACAAATCACATAGTGAAGGTCGGAGATCTGGTAGAGGTGATCCTGGACGAGCCGGAACCGGAATATCCCGCACAAGAGGGAGAACTGTCCATTCTGTATGAGGATGATTTTCTCATTGCCATTGATAAACCTCCCGGGATCCTGATGCATCCTTCTCCGGCTCGGAATGAAGGGACTCTTGCCAATTATCTGATCCATTACTATCAGTCTACGGGACAACCCTGTGCGGTCCATCCCGTAAGCCGATTGGATCGGGATACCTTCGGAGTTGTGCTTTTGGCTAAGAACGGACATGCCCATGCTAAGATGCATGAACAGCTTTTGGAGGAAGGCTTGACCAAGAAGTATCATGCAGTGGTGGTTGGGATCCCTTCCGAAGAGTCCGGGATCATAGATGCACCCATTGCACGACAGAGTCCGGAAAGTCTTCTCCGCTGTGTCAGAGAGGATGGAAAGCCTGCCGGAAGCCAATATCGGATTTTGGATAAGAAGGATGGCTGTAGCTTGTTGGAACTGCAACCTCTCACGGGGCGAACCCATCAGCTCAGGGTCCACTGTGCATATATGGGCTTTCCCATTGCGGGAGATCCGCAATACGGTTCGGATCCCTACGGACTGCCACATCAGCAGCTTTGCGCGGTATATTTGGGATTCAAACATCCCATTACAGGAAATTTTACGGAAATTTTATCAAAACAAAAGGTAAGTCTTGATTTTTTGGGAAGTTATGGAGTATAATATCCTCTGGAATTCCCATAGATAAGTTAAAAATTATTTTGATATTTATTTTGGAGGTAAATGATTATGTTTAACCGTTTGATCGAACAGCTGAAGCAGGCTGATCGCAAGATCGTTTTCACCGAAGGCCACGACGCTCGTATTCTGGAAGCTGCCGCTCGCCTGAATGAAGAAAAGTTCCTGACCCCCATCCTCATCGGTGAGGTTGCTGTGGTTAAGGAAAATGCCGCAAAGGGTGGCTTCAATATTGAAGGCGTAGAGATCATCGACCCCGCTACTTACGAAGGCATGGACGAAATGGTTGAGACCATGGTTGCTCTCCGTAAGGGCAAGATGAGTGCAGAGGATTGCCGTGCCGCTCTGTCCAAGGGCAACTACTTCGGCACCATGCTGGTCAAGATGGGTAAGGCTGACGCTCTCCTGGGCGGCGCTACCTACTCCACTGCCGATACTGTCCGTCCCGCTCTCCAACTGGTCAAGACCAAGCCCGGCTCCAGCCTGGTTTCTTCTTGCTTCATTATGGTTCGCGGTGAAGAGATGCTGTGCATG
>JAZOXB010000241.1:0-19938 GCA_045659585.1 Faecousia sp.
TCCTCCGCATCCGTCGTACCGGTGTGGACAAGGAGACTATTTATACTTGCTACGTTACCAAGAATCGTACCCTCTTGGGTTTAGTCACTGTTAAGGATCTCCTTCTGGCAGAGGATGACGAAATGACCATTTCTGACTTGATGGAGACCAATATCATTTCCGTCAACACCCATACCGACCAGGAAGAAGTCGCCCAGATGTTCTCCAAGTACAACTTCCTTGCCTTCCCTGTTGTGGATGCGGAATATCGCATGGTCGGTATCGTTACATTCGACGATGCAATGGACGTTATGGAAGACGAGGCCACGGAGGATATCGAGCTGATGGGTGGTATGCTCCCCTCAGAAAAGCCCTATCTCCGTTCCACGGTTTTTGAGCTGTTTAAGAACCGTATCGTATGGCTCCTGCTCCTAATGGTGTCTGCTACCTTTACGGGCATGATCATTACAGGATTTGAAAGTGCTTTGGCGGCACAGGTAGTCCTGACCACCTTTATACCCATGCTCATGGGTACCGGCGGTAACTCCGGCTCCCAGTCCTCGGTTACGGTTATCCGTTCCCTGTCCCTTGGCGAACTGGAATTCTCCGACATTTGGAGCGTGGTCTGGAAAGAGATCCGTACCGCTGTGCTCTGTGGCGTGGCTCTGTCCGTTGCCTGTTTCGGCAAACTGATGCTCATCGATCGTTGGCTTTTGGGCAATCCCGATGTAACGGTTATGGTTGGCCTCGTAGTCTGTATTACCATGGCGTTGACCGTTCTCAGTGCCAAGATCGTCGGCGCTGTCCTCCCCATGCTGGCAAAGAAGCTGGGCTTAGACCCTGCGGTCATGGCAAGCCCCTTCATCACCACCATCGTCGACGCCCTGTCCCTGCTGGTCTATTTCGGCGTTGCAAACTATCTTCTCTTATAATACCGCTTCTTGGCAGCATTGCCGTCACACCTTTTATAAGAGAGCTTTTTATAAGAAACTGTCATAAACATTTTGAGACCTTCTCAGCAACTCTGCTGAGAAGGTCTCTGCTTTTCCCTAAAGAGGATATTTACCCGATACCCTTAGGCAATGGGGTGGAAGGTGTAGCCAAACTGTTCTGCAATAGCCTCTGCAGTAGAGCCTGCATAGCCATAAATCTCGCAACCGTCAGAGAACGGGGTATTGTAAACAGGCTTTCCGGAGCTATTCTGGGAGTAGCCCAGCAGCTGGAGACAGGGGTTAAGCATGGTGACCTTTTTCAGGTTCTCGCATTCCCGGAATGCAGTATCCACGAAAACCTGGAGCTGCTCCGGCAGAACCACCTCTTCCAGAGCCGTGCATCCGCTGAAGGCATAGGAGTCGATACTCAAGACACCGGGAGCAAATTCAATGGTAGTCAGTGCGGTACAGCCGGAAAACATGCCGATCGTAACAATATCACAGCCCTTTCCGAAAACGACCTTTTCCAATGCGGTACAGCCCTTGAAGCTCTCTTGCCCGTTCATACTGCCTGCACCGCCCATGTGGAAGCCATCAGGCAAACGAAGCTCTGTTAAGCTCGTGCAACCGGCAAAGCAAGCCCAGCCCAAATAGCACAGCTCCTTAGGCAGTTCAATGGTTTTTAGAGCGGTGCAATTTTCAAATGCACTGTATTCGATATAGCCTAAGCCATCCGGGAATCGTAGAGTCTCCAGGGCAGTGCAGTTTTGGAACGCCTCGGCATCGATGTAGTTTAAGCCTTCCGAGAAGCGTACGGTCTCCAGTGCGGTGCAGTTTTTGAAGGCCTGAGCATGGATATGGGTGACGCTGTCAGCCAGAACAACTTCCCGCAGCGCAGGCAAGGCGCTGAAGTTGGACACAGCTTCTACCCCCTGTAAAACCTTAAGGGTTTTGATTTCCTTCCTGTAATCACGCCAGGAATTGGAGGTAGGTTCGGTGTCTTGGTTCTTTTCTACCGCCAAGGTGCCATCTTCGTACAGGGTCCAGACCAGAACCTCGGTTGCCCCCTGTGCCTTTACCTCACAATCGGGAAGGGGGATTTCGTAGTAAGTAGTCAAAAGCTTCTCGATGGTACGCACCAGCACGGCGGCAACCTGTGCACGAGTAGCCCCATTGGTAGGCAGGATAAATAGGCCATCCGAGGAGCTACTGCCGCCGATGATCCCCTCTGCCACTGCCCATTGGAGAGCATCCTTGGACCAGGAGCTGATCTCATGGGCATCGGCAAATTGAGACAGATCCCCACGGGCGCTTGTATCCAGCTCCAGCATAGTTCCATAGCGGTATAGGATGGTGGCCATCTGCTCACGGGTGATGGTACCGTTGGGAGAGAATCTGCCCTTGCCTACACCGGTAACGATGCCATTTTCAGCCGCCCAGGCTACGGCATCGCTGTACCACTGACCGGTGGGAACATCGGTAAAGTCCGGAGCCTTTTCGGCAGCGGGTTTGCCTGCATATCGCCAGAGAACGGTTACAAGCATAGCACGGGTCATGGTTCCCGTGGGTCCGAATTTCTCCGCAGACAGACCGTTAAACAGGCCCATTTCCACAGCCTTCCGTACCTCAGGGGTATACCATGCAGTGTCGGGAAGATCCCTAAAACGGTAGAATACGTCGGTGAGATTCTCCTCGTACTCCATATAGGTAAAATAGCATTTTTCGCAGCTGTAGATGGTGGAGCCTTCTACGTTTTTGCTTGACTCTCGCACACGATCCCCTTGATATTTGTGGCCGGCATTGTCGGCGCATACATTTACAGGGACAGGAAGCCCGATTATATTGTCACCGATGTAAATGGAGGTTTGTCCAAATCTGCTTCCATACAGGGATATCAGACCAAAATAGGTCTCCATCTCAATGGGACTGTTATAATCCTTGCCAATGTCCGGATCCCCGGTGTCTGTGGTAATGGCAGGAATACGGCCAAGGGCATAGGTTCTTTCTTCCCCGTAGCGCAGATTGATCTCCTTTACCTGCTTGCCGGTTTCCACATCTGTAAGAACGTAGCCCTGGAGGGGGATCGCCTTATCTACAACATAGATCTCGGTATAGGTGGCAGAGCTTTCCACGATTTGAGTATTGTTCACCACAGTGAAGCTCAGAACGGTGTAGGTGCCGATCTTGCAGCCGGTGGTATCAAACCATGCGGTATATTCCCGAATCGTAGTAGAGGTGGTAAAAGCCTTTGTGCCATAAGCCACGGGCTCATCGTCAAAATTGGGATCATCCAGAATGGAGCTTTCGCCTTCATAGATCAGGGTATACAGTGCTTGGTTGCTGCCGCCGTTTTCTACCATGATGTAACGGATGGGCAAGCTTCTTCCCACCACTGCCGCCTGTCCCTCAGACAGGGGTCCGGGGATGCCGTAGCTGTAAGCCGCATCTCGTTTTGCAGGATAAGCGCTGAAGCTCGTGTCTTCGGCGATCTTCTTTGCGCCCTTTTCTAAAACAGAATAGGGAATGCTCTTGCCTTCCTCCCCGGGTGCCGCAGGAACATATACCACAAGCAAGCTGAGGATCAGGAAAATACACAGTAAGCGTTTCATAGCAGGTGCCTCCTTTTCGGTATGAATAACCAATGTTTTTCAGTCGTACCCTTTCGACTGTACGCATATTGTAGCACAGCAAAAAAAGAAAGTCAAGCCTCTGTCCTCTTGGCAATTTTCCATTCATAAAAACATCTGTCCTCTCATAGAATAACCAGAAGGAGGTAGATCGTATGAATCATTCTTTTTTCCTTGGGTCTTGCAGCTGTGAGGGTTTTGTATCCCACTATGATTCTCTGTTGCAGGATGTAAAGGATCTGACCATTATTAAGGGAGGCTCCGGTTGCGGAAAGTCCACCTTTATGAAAGCCATCGGAAAGGCCGCAGAAGAAAAGGGCTTTTCTGTCAGTTACATTCTCTGTTCTTCGGATCCGGATTCTCTGGACGGTGTTCTGATCCCGGAACTGTCCGTAGGCTATGTGGACGGCACCGCTCCCCATGTTCTGGAGCCCATTCTTTGCGGCGGTAGTGCCAATTATCTGAATTTCGGAGAATTTTACGATCGGGAAGCTATGAAGCCCAACGAAGAGCAGATCCTTTCCGTCCAGAGAAAGAACAAACAGCAATACGACCTGATACATAAATGTTTAAGCGCTGTAAAGAACCTACTGGATTGTATCCGCTGTGAAACCGATGCTCCCTTTTACCAAGAGGAAATGGATGCCATCGGAGAATGTCTCTGTCTTTCCGGCTTAAAGCCCAAATTCGGCACAGGATCCAAAAGCCGCCGTTTTCTCAGTGCTCTGACCCCAAAGGGCATCTGTTTCTGCAGTGATACCCCCGCTGCCCTCTGTCCTAAGGTATACGTGCTCCGGGATGATTATCTATTGGCTCCCCGTGTCCTTTCTATAGTAGAGCAGAAAGCACTTTCCTATGGCTACCACTGTGTATCCTGTTATTCTCCATGGGTCCCCCACACCGCTCCATCTCATTTGCTGATTCCGGAGTTAGGTGTTTGTTTTGTCAGTGACTCCAAGCTGTTTCCATATCAGGGAGAACACTATTGCAGTATTGATCTGAATTCCTCCGTTCCCCCAAGGGTACGGCAGGAGCTATCCTTTGTCTGCAAGACTGTGGAAGAGCTTACTGCAGTAGTCATCCACCGTTTGACTCTTGCAAAGGAGCTCCACGATCGGATCGAGGCCTTGTGCAGACCCTTTGTGGATTTTGAAAAAGTCACTGCACTGACAACAAAAACTGTCTCTGCTCTTTTTCTGTAAAATCTCTTCCCTATCTGCAGATCATTCTTGACAATCCGCCATCCCTATGGTATGATTCTCACATCTTAGAAAAGAAAGGAACCATACCATGAAAAAGATCTTATCAACGATTCTGGCTCTTAGCCTTCTTCTGACTATGCTGGTTGGTTGTAGCAATAACGAGACTGCTTCCACCACAGCCGCCACCGAAGAAACTACCACTGCAGCTGAGGAAACCACTGTAGCTACCGAGACAACAGAAGAAACCACCGCAGCTACGGAAGAAACCACCGAGGCCACCGAGGATTCCCCTCTGTTAGGCACCGTTGAAGGCAACACCTACCTGAACCCCGCCGCAGGCTTCGGCCTCACCTTGGACGAAAACTGGCGCATCTACAGCGAGGCAGAGACCGCCGCACTCATGGGCATGACTGTAGATATGTTCTCCGACGAGTCTGTAAAGTCCCTGATTGAATCCAGCGGTACCGCCCTGATATTCTATGCCGCCAACACCGCAGGCAACAACATCAACATTAGTCTGGAAAATGTGGGTCTTCTGGGCTCCATTCTGTCCGAAGAGGCCTATATTGACGCCGCTCTCCTTACTTTGGATTCCACTTTGGCTTCTGCCGGCTTTACCAACATCGTCGTAAGCAAGGGCGCCGTAGCCTTTGCCGGAGAAGAGCGTTCCGTCATTGCTCTGTCCGCCGAAATCAGTGGCGTCCCCGTATACGAGATCCTCATCCCCTTTGTTTGTGACGGCTATATCTGCAATGTCACCCTTACCACCGTGTACACCGATACCTGTGCAGACATCCTGCCCTGCTTCTACGCTGTAGACTCTGTGGACTGATCCTCTCTGCAAATCCATAACGCTCCCAAAGAGTGCTGACCGGAAAGGTCGGCACTCTTTTTTGCATTTATAAACATCTATGACAACGAGTGCCGTCTCCCCCGGAGACGACACTCGATTTTCGATTGTTTACTTGATGTTATTCTCCCGGATCATGGTTTTGATTTCATCCGAGAGGGATAAAATCCCATGCCATTCAGGATTTACTTTTACAGCGTCTACATTCCACATACTTGTTCCCTCCATTTGCCTGTATTTTCTATACAATGATTGGCATTTGGAATATATCTCACGGGAAATGTATCCTCGATCCAGTAGTTTTGATAAAGATGCTTCATGCAAAAAGGAAATACTGTCACCGTCGAATTCTTCGAATAAGAAGTATTCAATATCCCGAGGTTCACAATTTAGTAGGAATATCCCACAGCACTCCAGTGTTCGTAAGAATAGCTTAAACAATTGCATATCATCTATTTTTTCCATTTTGAATTCCTCGCCGAGACAAGGGGACGGTTTGTGCGAACTGTATCCCGTGCTCTTATGTACCAAATCCGCAGTATGCTACAATGTCGAACCACTTTTCGCCGCCCCATGTCGCATGTTCTTTTCTGTCTATCTCCTGTATTTTCCCTTCGGAAACAGCTTCTTGTACCAGCACTTCGTAAGGCCAATACATTTCAGCAAGCAGTTCGCCATTTTTTACAACAGGATAGTGTCCGGATTCCGTATCAAGGAGTTTTAGATAGCTATCTTTGCAGATCAGCAATCCCCTAATATTATTTTGATATGGCTTCTTAAAAACAACCTCTACCATCGTATCGTTGGCTCCGTAACATTGTTGAATTTCTGCCTTTTCTATATAACCGGTTTGGTACGCATGTGTCCCATCTTCCCTTGATTTCACGATGAGATTCAGCAAACGCATTAATCTTGGATCATCTATATCGACTTCATCTTTCTGCCCATCATGGTAATAGTATGCACATTCAACCTCTGAGAAGGAATATTTATCGGCCTCTAAGTAATATTTCGTTTCAAGCCAATCACCGGAAGGAATGATTTCCAAAACAGCATCAATATTGGGTTGATTAGTCACTGTTGCAGTCGGGGATTCCGACACTGTGGGATCATTGGCTATTTCCGTGTTTGAACACCCTACCATACACAACAGCATCGCTATCATTGCTATAAGTGCGAATTTTTTCATATATCATACCTCCATCATTACCAACGCTTCATTTTTAGAATTGGAAATAAATAAAGGGGCTGGCGGCAGTATATGCCAATCCGATGATGGCCATGATCTCAAGGAAGAACAACAACAATCCCCAAACCGTATTCAAATCGTGGTGGAAATAAAAGGCATTCACCGGGAATTTGCTGTCAAGAACAGGCGTTTTTTTCGATTTTCTTGCACACCACAGGATATAGATGAGTTTCACAGCAAGTGCAAAAATCAGCCACATATAGATCTGTTGGATACCACTGCTCCAAACAAAGACTTTTCTAAGGATCTCCATAGCGGTATCAAAAGTAGCCGCACGGAAAAACACCCAGCAAATGCACACGAAGATATTGTTCATGATCACGGACAGAACAACGGGGATCCGTACCTTCGCAGACCATTTTCTTAAATAAATCTTATGGATACAAAGACCGATCCCGTGGAGTGCACCCCAAACCACAAAGGTCCAGTTGGCACCATGCCACAGGCCACCGATCAACATGGTAAGCATCAGGTTGATGTAAGTTCTAACCTTGCCCTTGCGATTTCCTCCAAGAGGAATATACAAATACTCCTGCAACCATGTAGACAGGCTGATATGCCACCGTTTCCAAAATTCCGTAGGATTTTTGGAAATATAGGGAAGATTGAAATTCCGCTGAATATCATAGCCCAGACATTTCGCAGTACCGATAGCCATGTCCGAATAACCGGAAAAATCAAAGTAGATCTGCAGAGCATAGGCAATCACTGCAAGAATGACCGTCAAAGACGAGAATGCCGCCGGTGCGTTAAATACATCATCTACGAAAACCGACAGTTGATCCGCCAGCACAATTTTCTTAAACATGCCCATGACAAATATTTGGATGCCTGTTTCCAACCCCTTTAGGGTTACGGTACGATCTTCTTTCAGTTGGGGGAGAAAATCCTGTGCCTTAACGATGGGGCCGGCTACCAACTGGGGGAAGAAGGAAACATACAGTGCAACATCCAAGAAATTCGCCGCTTTAATCTTTCCCCGATACACATCCACAGTGTAGCTCAGGGATTGGAAGGTATAGAAGGAAATGCCAACAGGCAAGATAATGTTTAAGCTGTTTAAGTTTTCGATCCCAAAAACAGTACGGAAGGAATCGAGGAAAAAGTTCATATACTTAAAGATGCCCAAAACCACAAGAGGAACCACTACGCCAATGGCGATAAACAGCTTGCGGTATTTCCCATCCAACAGCTTCGCAGTAATATACGCAATTGCTGTTAACAACAGCATCAGGAAGCAAAAACGCCAATCCCACCAGCCATAGAACACATAACTGGCAATTAACAAATACACCCGTCGAAACAGATGGGCAAATTTACTTTTAAAACATCCCGAAATCGCAATCACCAAAACAGATACAGAAAACAAAATCAGGAATTGCAAACTCGCAAAACTCATTGACCATTTCCCTCCTTTGCTCCGGAATCTGCAGAAATGATGTCTGCCAGTCTTTCCGCAATGACCTCGTGACCATAGCGATTGAGATGTCCTGTTCCCACCGCAGTATTGCAGAAACCATGAGGCAAGCGTTGCTCTGCATCATACATACTGAGGAAATCTTCGGTCATGTCCGCAAACAGAACACCGTTCTCTTTACAAGCCGATGCAAATGCTTCCAAAAAAGCCTCATCATGATCGACAGACACGGTTCCGTCTGCATTGGGGGTCAAATGGGGATGGTAGAAAACAATGGGACGCACATTTTTCTCCCTGCAGGTATCGCCGATTTCCTTGGCTAATCGGTCATAGGCTTCCAAAATCAGAGGATCCACTACCGTTACGGATTCTTCCTCAGTTATCTGTTCCGTCGATTCTGCAGGTGCAACCTTTTCGTTTTTTACCCCATCCCAGGATTGAAGTTGTGCATATACCAATTTCAGATAAGGTATTTTTTGCAAATGGAACAACAAGCCACCGTCGTGTGACAAAAGACTTTCCATTTCTCCGGAAAGGCACTCATCAATGTCGGCTTTTTTAAATTTTACGGATCCGGTCTCAATAACTACATATTCCGTCGGCTCCATGACAGAGAGGGCTGTTTCAAGATTCTTTACGCAATACAGAAAGGAGTGCCCGGATGTACCGATATTATAAGTCGTTTTGTTGGTCAAAGCTCCCAACACACTTGCCGTATTCTGCTCGGTAAAAACATTATGTCCCTCCATTTGGGAGGAGCCCATCACCAGAATATCCATGTTTTTGTCCACGGCATTTTCGTTATAAAAGCCGTTTTCATCTGTGCGATTCCAAGCAATTCCCTCTCTCATGGTACCTGCAAAGGTGTTGCTGTGCCATACATAGTCCGTGACACCGGTTCTATTTGTAACATGAACTCCGGGATTGTAGTAGAATAAACAGAAAGCCGATGCGATCAATAAGGCAAGCCCCCCTGCCACAGCAGCTTTCAAAAACCACACTATCTTTTTTTTCATTGCGCACCTCCATATCCACAATAAATCTTATGCGGATTCGAGCTTTAAAAAATAACACGATTTTTATTATACATCCAACATCCCCTTTTTTCAAGGCTCTGCTGTCAATTATCTACAGAATTTCTCTTATTCGACCTATCTTCAAATAACCCTACGAATTTTATACAATACAAAAATACGAAAGCAGGAGTATTGCCCCTTAAAAGCAACACTCCTGCAATTCATGAAATCACTTGATCAGCTTCAGTGCCTTGGCAAGCTCCATGAGTACAAAGGGGACAAAGATCATACCCAGTGCAATCAGGTACAGGGGCCAAGTCAGAGTGATCAGACCGAAAGCGGCCTTCACAGGGGTAAAGAGAACCAGCACCATGAGCACCACAGAAATCAGTGCCGCATTGTTCAGGGTCTTGTTACCAAAGAATCCGATCTTAAACAGGGAACGGTCGGAACGGACATTGTATGCCTGTACGATCTGAGACAGTGCCAGAACGGTAAATGCCATGGTCTGGCCACCTTCTACACTACCCATAACCTTCTCGCCCACACGGTATGCGATCAGGGACAGAATGCCGAACATAACGCCCTGGAGAACAATACGAATACCCAAGCCGTTAGCAAAGAGGCCTTCCTTCTTGGGACGGGGCTTCTCGTCCATAACGCCCTCTTCGATGGGTTCCATACCCAGAGCGATGGCGGGCAGAGAGTCAGTGATCAGATTGAACCACAGAAGCTGCATAGACAGCAGAGGGGTCTTCTGCCACAGAAGCATTGCAAAGAATACGGTAATAACTTCACCGATGTTGGTGCCTAAAAGGAAGCTGACAACCTTTTTGATATTGCGGTAGATACTTCTGCCTTCCTTAACAGCCTCAACGATGGTTGCAAAGTTATCATCGGACAGGGTCATATCTGCGGCACCCTTGGCAACATCGGTTCCGGTAATGCCCATAGCACAGCCGATATCGGCGGCCTTCAGAGCGGGAGCGTCATTGACACCGTCACCGGTCATGGAGACGACCTGATCCTTCCGTTGCCATGCCTTAACGATGCGGATCTTATTCTCGGGAGATACACGGGCATATACGGAAATATTCTCTACCTGTGCATCCAGTTCTTCGTCGGTCATGGCATCCAGCTGTGCGCCGGTAATGGCCTGCTGACCGGGCTGTAAAATACCCAGCGCCTTAGCAATAGCAGAAGCAGTCACAACATGGTCGCCGGTGATCATAACGGGCTTGATCCCTGCACGGAGACAGGTACGAACAGCCTCGGCAGCCTCCGGTCTGGGAGGATCGATCATTCCCAGCAGACCCATAAAGGTCAGCCCTTGTTCCAGAGTGGACAGATCTTCGGGAATCTTGTCGATTTCCTTATAGGATACGGCAATGACGCGGAGAGCACAGGAACTCATTTCCTCGTTCATTTCCTTTGCCTTTTCCAGATCACCCTTGATGCAACGGGGCATCATCATATCCACAGCACCCTTAACGATAACCAGAAGCTTTCCGTCAACCTTGTTGACAGAGGTCATAAGCTTACGGTCGGAGTCAAAGGGAAGCTCTGCTACACGGGGGAAACGGCTGTTCAGATCAGCCTGAGTCATACCGTTATTGTGGGCACCCAGAATGATCGCGGTTTCCGTAGGATCGCCGATGTGCTGTACCTGACCGTTCTCAAAGCGGATGGAACCGTCACAGCACAGGGTCGCATATGCCAGGAGCTTGCGGATGTCCTTGGAATTTTCCTTTGAAATGTCTTCGTTTGCGGTTTCCGTATAGGCCTTCATCAGAGTCATACGGTTCTGGGTCAGAGTACCGGTCTTATCGGAGCAGATAATGGAAGCACCACCCAGCGTCTCAACTGCGGGAAGTCTGCGGATCACCGCATTCTGCTTTGCCAAACGCTGAACGCCGATGGAAAGAACGATGGTCACGATGGCAGGCAGACCCTCGGGAATGGCGGAAACTGCCAGAGAAACGGCGGTCATGAATATCTCCATAGCGGGAAGCTTGGCAATCAAACCGATGACAAAGATAATAGCACATACGCCCAGCGCCAGGAAGCCCAGATATTTGCCCAACTGAGCCAGCTTTTTCTGCAAGGGAGTCTGGCTGTCCTGTTCGCCGGACAGAAGGTTTGCGATCTTGCCCATTTCCGTATCCATACCTGTTGCGGTAACCACCGCAACAGCAGTACCGTAGCTGACGCTACAGCCGGAATAGATCATGTTACTGCGATCTCCCAAGGGAGCCTTCTCTTCCACAACCGCACTTGCATCCTTATCGGAGGGAACAGACTCACCGGTGAGGGCGGATTCCTCACACTTTAAGTTGACGCTCTTGATCAGGCGAGCATCCGCAGGAACAAAGTCGCCGGCTTCCAGACGGATCACATCACCGGGAACCAGCTGAGAGGACTCGATGACCTGCTCTTCCCCATCCCGAATAACACGGGAATGAGGTGCAGACATACTCTTCAGTGCTTCCAGAGCCTTTTCTGCCTTACTCTCCTGCATCACACCCATAAGGGCGTTCAGGATAACGATCAGCAGGATCAGGCCGGGTTCAAAAAATTCCTTGGGATTTCCTTCTACACAGGCGATCACAAAGGAAACTGCCGCGGCGGCCAGCAGAATGATGATCATAGCATCCTTAAACTGATCTAAGAACCGCTGGAAGTTGGTTTTCTTTTTGGCTTGTTGCAGCTCATTGGGGCCGTACTTTTCCCGACGGGTAGAAACCTCCTGTTGGGAAAGTCCGGTTTCCACACTGTTGAGCTCTTTTAGGACCTCTTGGGAGGATTTAGTATAATAGTTCATTGTATCACCTCTGAACAGATCGTCGTCTGTTCTCTATTCATATGCCGAAAAGCAAATTAAAATGCCCAGTTGCCCTTGCGGAAAATGGGAACGATCTTACCATCACGGGTGTGAGCATCGATATCCAGATCCTCCGCACCGATCATAAAGTCTTCGTGAACCATGGATTCGTTAAGTCCCATTTCTCTGCATTCCTCCAGAGTACGGTTCTCGAAGCCCTGAATGGTATCTGCAAAGCCCTTGCCCAGTGCCAGATGGCAGGCAGCATTCTCATCAAAGAGGGTGTTGTAGAACAGCAGGCCGGAATTCTGGATGGGAGAGTTATAGGGAACCAGTGCACACTCGCCCAAATAGGCGGCACCTTCATCCATGGAGATCAGCTGCTTGAGGAGCTCCTCGTTCTTTTCTGCATGAACTTCTACAGCCTTACCGCCTTCAAAGCGGATGGAGAAGTTCTCAATGAGCTGTCCGTTGTAGGACAGGGGCTTGGTGGAATAGACGATGCCCTCTGCCTCGCCCTTCTTGGGGGAGATAAAGCACTCCTCAGTGGGAATATTGGGGTTAAAATAGATACCCTGCAGGGAAGTATCTCCGCCACCCTTGAACTCGCCCAGCTCCATCATACCTACACGGAAGTTTGTTCCGTTGGAACTACGATATTCCAGAGTCTCAATGCCCAGAGAATTCAGGTATGCACAACGCTTCTGCAGGTCTGCATTATGCTCCTTCCAAGCCTCGATGGGATCCTCGTTTACACGGGAAGCAGAGAGGATGGCTTCCCACAGCTTTTCGATGGCCTGTGCCTTGGACAGCTTGGGGAAGAGTTTCTTTGCCCATGCGGCACCGGGGACAGCGGCGATACACCACTGGTACTTGTTCTCCATCTGCTCACGGTAGGGCTTAATGATCTTATAGCGAGCCTGAGCGGCCTTTGCCATCTTTTCCTGATTGATGCCCTTGAGTCCGTCGGGATCTTCGGAGATCAGGTAGATCCGGCAGGGCAGCTTGTCTGCCATATGCTTCCAGCGAGCTTCTTCGTACTCGTCCATGGTAGCAAGGGTCTTGTTGGTACGCCAGCGGTAGGTCAGCTTGGTCAGGGGCTGGTAGTTCCAATCCACGACTACCTTCTTAGCTCCTGCACGGTAGCATTCTTCCACTACCATATACACAAATTCCGGCTGATCCAGATCGGCGTTGATAAAAACCTCCTGGCCCTTTTGAACATTGACACCCACCGTTGCGATGAGCTTTGCATACTTTTTCAGAACAGTTTTCTTCATAACTTCCTCCTATGAATTTTTTTAAAAAATACAATTGACAGTATAGCACACAAAAAGAGTTCTTGCAATAGCGAAAAAAAGGTTGTACAATAGAATACATCAGAAAGGGATGATTTTCAATGACAAAAGAACAATTTTACAAACTTTTTACCCAAGGTCCCGTTCTCTTAGATGGTGCTACCGGTTCAAATTTGATGAAAATGGGAATGCCTCGCGGTGTCTGCACAGAAAGCTGGGTAGCGGAACACCCCGAAACGATCCTAAAATTACAACGAGCCTATGCCGAAGCCGGCTCTCAAATCGTCTACGCTCCCACCTTTTCCGCCAACCGCCACTCTCTTGCAAGACACGGTATGGAAAGCCGTGTAGCAGAGTTGAATCAAAAGCTGGTTCAAATTTCCAAAGAGGTTTCGGGTGTTCTGGTAGCGGGAGATATGACTACCACCGGTGTTCCCATGGAACCTCTGGGCACCATGAGCTATAATGAATTGTTCCGCATCTACAGCCAACAGGCGCAGGCTCTGTCCGATGCCGGTGCAGATCTCATCGTAGTGGAAACTATGCTGGGTGTAGACGAAACCGCCGCCGCTTTAGAAGCGATCCAAAGTGTTTGCGATCTGCCGGTCATGTGCAGTGTCAGCATACAAGCAGACGGCGGATTGTATTTCGGCGGCACCTGCTACGATGCTGTAACCACACTGGAAGCACTGGGTGCTTCTGCCGTAGGCATCAACTGCTCCTTGGGGCCGGAACAGCTCCCTGCTATTGTACGCAATCTGAAGGAACTCATTCAGATCCCCCTTCTGGTGAAGCCCAATGCAGGAATGCCCACCATTTCCGATCAAGGAGAGGCTGTTTACCCCATGGATCCGGACACCTTTGCCAAGTATATGATAACTCTGACAGATGCAGGTGCGGATCTCATCGGCGGGTGCTGTGGCACCGCTCCCTCATACATTGCCGCTGTAAAGAAAGCTCTTGCGGAAAGAGCACTTCTGTGATATAAATATTTCTGCAAATCAAGGAAGGAGACAAATACAACATGGGTATTTTAACCGAATTACAGCCTAAGGCTGTTATGCATTATTTCGAAGAATTATGTTCCGTCCCTCACGGCTCTCTGGACACCAAGATGATTTCCGATTACTGCGTTCGTTTTGCCCAAGAGCGGGGACTCAAATATATCCAAGACGACAGCAATAATGTGGTGATCTACAAGGCCGCTACACCGGGTTATGAGGATCATCCCACTGTGATCCTTCAGGGTCACCTGGACATGGTCTGTGAGAAGGATCCCGATTGTGATATCGATTTTTCCACAGACGGACTCCGACTGGCTCATGACGGAGAATATATTTTCGCCAAGGGTACCACTTTGGGCGGCGACGACGGCATTGCTGTAGCATACGCACTGGCTCTGCTGGATGCCGCGGATCTAAAGCATCCCCCTCTGGAATGTGTCTTTACCGTAGACGAGGAGATCGGCATGCTGGGTGCCGATGCCATGGACATGTCTGTCCTCAAAGGTCGTCTCCTTCTGAATTGCGACTCCGAAGACGAAGGCGTTCTCACCGTCAGCTGTGCCGGCGGTGCCAGAAGTGATTTCAAGATTTCTCTGTTCCGTGAGCCTGCGGGCACCTGCTACCGTGTAGCTGTGGAAGATCTGCTGGGCGGTCACAGCGGTGTGGAGATCCACAAGGGCAGAGCCAATTCCAATAAGGTTCTGGGCGATATTCTCCGCAATATCCCCTGCCGTTTGGTATCCATTGACGGCGGTAGCAAGGACAATGCTATTCCCCGTACCACCGTCGCCTATGTTTGCAGTGAAGATGCCGACTTCCCCTCCCGTTTTGCACAGCTGTGTGAGGAAGCACGAAAGTCCCTGCCGAAGACGGAAACCGAGGTTCGCTTCTCCTGCGAAAAGGCTGCCTGTGCCGAAATGCTGACCGAAGATAGCAGTGCCGCTGTAATGGGTCTGCTGTGGGATCTGCCCAACGGTGTACAAGCCATGAGCAAGGATATCGAGGGTCTGGTACAGACCTCCCTGAACTTAGGCATTCTGGAAACCACCGAAGCCTATGTCCGCATGGCCTTCTCCGTCCGTTCCTCCGTGAACGGAGAAAAGGAAGCCCTGCTGGAGCAACTGAGAGCCCTTGCCAAAAAGTACAATGCCGCCTACGAAGAATCCGGTCACTACCCTGCCTGGGAGTATCGGAAGGATTCTGTTCTCCGTGACACCATGGTCTCCACCTATGCCGATCTCTACGGAAAGAAGCCCATTGTAGAAGCCATCCATGCAGGTCTGGAATGCGGTATTTTCTGCGACCGGCTCCCCGGTCTGGATGCCGTCTCCTTCGGCCCTCAGATGCATGATATCCACACTTCCCGCGAAAGACTGAGCATTGCCTCCGTACAACGGACTTGGGAGTATTTATTAGCGGTTTTGGAGAGATTATAACCAAATGAAAATTTTTGACGCTCATTGCCACATTTACCCTGCTATCATTGCGGAAAAAGCCGCGGCAGCAACCGCTAAATTCTACGAGGGTTTAGGCATTACCTTAGACGGTACCATAAAGACCCTTTTCGACCATAGCGGAGACATTACCATGCATCTGGTTCAGTCTGTCGCTACCACTCAGGCTCAAGTCCACTCTGTTAATAACTTCATTGCCCGGGAGGTTGCACAATATCCCAACAGACTCTACGGTTTCGGCACCCTCCATCAGGACAGCACTTCCGAAGACATTCAGCAACTACGGGATCTGGGTCTCCACGGTGTCAAGCTTCACCCGGATATTCAGAAATTCCAACTGGATGATCCCCGGATCTTCAAGCTCTGCGAGGAGCTGGAAGGCGAACTGACTCTGCTGATCCATACCGGTGATATCCGCTATGATTTTTCCAATCCCAACCGTCTGATCCCCCTGCTGAAAGCCTTCCCCAAGTTGAAGGTCATCGGCGCCCACTTCGGCGGTCACTCCGTATGGGATGAGGCTGTCCGTTCCTTAGCAGGAAAGTTTGACAATCTCTGGGTAGATTGTTCCTCGTCCTTCTTTGCAATGACCCGAGAACAAGCACGGGATCTGATCCATGTATTCGGTACGGATCGTGTGCTCTTCGGTACCGACTACCCCATGTGGAGCCCCAAGGCAGAGCTGGCCTACTTCCGTTCTCTGGAGCTTCCCCAAGAGGAGCAGGAAGCCATCCTCTGGAACAATGCCGCCAAGCTATTTGACCTGCCGGAATGAGACGAAATATAATATAATGAGTGCCCACCGGGCACACAATGATTCCCCCTAAACGAGATCGTTTAGGGGGAATTTGTATCCTGTATTTCACTGTTACGGCAGGTAATCCATGGCAAAAAGGAACACAGCCAGACTGCCGTGCAGAAGGATCATGGCAGGCACACCCAGTGCAAACCGACCATGACGGGTCTTATGATGGTAGGTATGCATGGCAATATATGCCCCAATACAACCACCCAAAAAGGACATGCCCAGAAGCACAGCTTCCGGAATTCTCCACTTGTGACGTTTTGCCCGTTTCTTATCCGTCACAAACAGAATATAAGTCCATACACTCATAATCAAATAATAAATCCCATATGCATATACCAAAGTTCTTTCCTCCGGAGGTATTTTATGAAGCGTCTGGTTTCCATCGTCCTTTCCGCTCTCGTTATTTTATCACTTGCCGCTTGCTCTGTCAATCAAAATTTACCGACTGAATGCATTTCCGATGTCATAGAAGCACCCGCCCTCCCTGCTATGTATATCGATTCCGAGATCCCTCAGGGAGCCACCCTCAGCCTGTCCCGCGATGACGGTCGCTATGCACTGTTTACCCACTCCGACTACGAGATCACCCAGGAAATCTTTTCCGCCGAGTCCTGGGATGCCGCTTTCCTCCATGTAAGCGGTCGCTCTGCACAAGAGCTGAGACCTTTTCTCACCGACAGCTTCCCCTACGAAACATACCGCTGTACCTGGATCGTTGCCGGAGAACAGGAAACGGAGCTGTGCCAAAGTCTCATCTTCTTCGACAGGGATTTTTACTATGCCATCACTGTACAATGCCTCGCCTCCCGGGCCGTAGAACATGCCGAGGCCTTTTCCGACCTTTTATCCGGCACCAGACTTTGCAGTGTCTGATAGCCGCAAAACAGTATGCTCCTTTCATTCCCATTGACATTTCCCCTATTCGGGAGTAAAATAGAGCATAAGGATGTGATACTTTATGAAGAAAAAGACATTACTCATAACCATTGGTATACTGGTTATTCTGATCGGCCTTGCCCTATGTCTGCTGATCGCTTTCCTGGGTCTCTACGGAAAGACCCACTCCATAATAGACCCTTCCTCTACTGCGGCAAGCTCCGACACACCGGAATCCTATCTCATAAACAGCTGGCAGTTCCACGATTGTCAATGGGACAGAGACACCAATACCATTACTGCCATTCGTACCTTTGACATTAGCTATGAGGACGGCAAAAAAGTAGGTGGTGCAGTCTTTACGGAGGATCTGGCTCCGGAAAGCTACTTATCTCAGACCTTAACCATTGCCGCCGATCTGGATGCCCGCTTTTCCACCAAAGGGATCACCGTTGTGATCTCCTTCCGCAGTAACGACGGTATGGAGCTGTTTTCCGTCGATAGCAACGGTAATATCTCTACCTGTTGGAGCGTAGACTCCTGACCCCATAATTTTCAAGAGGCAATGTGCTTTGCACATTGCCTCTTCAGACTGTCAAAAACCTTGTTTTTTGACAGTCTGTCAGCGTTCAAAAGAGCGGCAAGACGAGCAAAACGAGGTCGTCGGCGTACGATGGTACGGTAGAGCTCGTTTTGCGAAGTAAGTCAAAATGGCTTGCAACGCAAGGGCTTACAGGCAATTTCAGAGGATTTTGCCTTAGGGTAGCTATGATTATATTTGCAAATCAAACTCAATTGCCAAAACTTGTATTTTGGCGATTGCCACTTTTTTGACACGCTGAACGACCTCAAGAAGCTGAAAGAGCTTCTTGAGGTCGTTTTTCGTATTAAAGTCGGTTTAGGGATTTTCTACAGTACCCAGGAAGAGGAAGCAACCATTGGCATTGTCATAGATCCCCATGAGAAAGGGGCGATCCAGAAATACGGTTTTTTGCTGTAAGGAGATACCCTTGGTAACCACTTCTTCAACGGTAACGGCACCGGCTTGAGTGCCGGCTTCATCTACCTGCAAATAGGTTTTGTGGAGGATACGGCTGACAAAAAGATCCTGTTGCCCATTGATTCCGCTGAGATCTGCCTCTTGGGTAAAGGCGTCTGTCATACCCATTGCAGTGAGAGTGTCTCGCAGTTCTACGGTGGTTTCTAATTGGATCTTGGGCATAGTGGCGATGACCGCAGTGGATTCTGCGTTTTGGATCATGGAAAGGAGATTATCTCCTGTCAATGCAGACAGGTAATTCTCTAAAGAGACTCCTTCATTGGGTAGGAGTGCCATGAAGCTATATCTGCCTCCTGCATAATCCTTCAGGAAACCTGTTGCCGTGTTGTCGCTTAAGTAACGACCTTCTGTAGAGGTCATCATGGTTACGGTTTGGTCTCCTGTGAAACTATGGAAAGTGCCTTCAAAGAGGTCATTCGTAGTATAGATCTTATCCCAAGAACCGTCAAAGGTTAGGGCATTGATCAGATACATTTGGGCATTGGGGGCCATTTGATCGAGGATCTCGGAGATTCGGTCTTTCGTTTTTTCTCTGACCCAGGCATTCATGGTCTCTATAGTTGAGGAATCAAAGGGGAGGGAGTAGACCTGTGCTTCGTAGTAATTTTTCAGACTTTGCAAGAAAGGTTCCTCTATAGAAAGATCCTCCCGGAACCAAAGGGAATTGGCCGAGGTAAGTTCTGTGCCACCGTTATTCTGCAAATACAGTGCATAGGGGTTCAATTCTTCTACAGCCATACCTAAGAGAGCTTCAATTTGAGCGAGGGTTTCGCCATGGGCTCCGTTTGCGGTCATGGCAAGAGTCAGATATACAGAATAGGGGGAAAGTAGGGTGTTTTCATGGGCTGTATAGCTGTTACGGAGAAGGGAAAGAGAAAAATTTGCCATGGAGCCGGACAGGGCTTGGTCCGGGGATTTTTCTTTCGAGGCTTGACGGATCATTGCAGATAACAGATCCAAATTTTCTCTGTCAATCAAGGGGGTGCTCTGTGAGACAGTGGAAGAAGTGGGCTCTGTGGGAACTGTGGCACAGCCTGCCAGATTGAAAGCAATTGCAAAAAGCAGGAGCCAAGCGATCAAGAGTTTTTTCATGCTATGTAGATCTCCTTTCGGGAAATATATGCAGATTTGTGATTTTTTGCGGGGTCAATCAGACTGACCTTACCTCTTAGACGCCGAAAAACGCTTTTGGTTCCCATAAGTCATAAATGCTACATCCTCCGACTTTGAAAATAACGGATCAAATCACAGTTTGTCGCTCTGGTGGAGCGAATGATATATCTTCGATATGATATACCCTTCGGGTATGATATCTGCTATGCAGATGATATACGCTACGCGTATG
>JAZOXB010000242.1:0-6812 GCA_045659585.1 Faecousia sp.
AACCAGCAGGGGGTTTTCCTTGTCGCCGAACTTCTTGCCGGTGATCTCTTCCAGCTTGGAGACATAGGTCATGATCTCAGCCTGGATATCGTCGTTGATCTTGCGGCCATCTTCGTAATACTTGGTGCAGGCTTCGGTAGAGATAGTGAAGCCCTGAGGAACGGGCAGACCGATGTTGGTCATTTCAGCCAGGTTGGCGCCCTTGCCACCGAGGAGCTCGCGCATGGTGCCGTTGCCTTCGGTGAACAGGTAAACATACTTGTGCATAATGTTTTTACCCCTTTCTTGAATTGCGGAAAGCCCTTTCATTGGTGAAAATGAGGATTTTCCGTTTATTTGAATGATTTATTGTTGGTGCAATGAGAGTATAACATATAAACCAAGTTTTTGCAATCATTTTGTCAAAAATCCCTAAAAATTTTTCAAAATCTATGAATTTTAAAAAAACATTGGTATTTATACTGATGTCTTTGGCCAAAACATCCGTTATATGTAACTTAATATTGCACAAAAGGACTGTTGCGATCTTAAAATCACAACAGTCCCCTACGGGATATAAAATTACTTCTTCTTCAGCAGATCGCGGATCTCGGTGAGAAGAACTTCTTCCTTGGTGGGAGCGGGAGGAGCTGCGGGAGCTGCTGCTTCTTCCTTCTTACCACGCTCACGGAGCTTGTTCATGCCCTTAACCATCATGAAGATCACAAGAGCCAGGATCAGGAAGCTGATCACGGAGGAAATGAAATTGCCTACATTCAGATAGTTGTAGACGACCTCGCCTGCCTCATCCAGCTTTTCGCCGAACAGAGAGGGGAGCTTGATCTTCCAAGCGGAGAAATCGATGCTACCGGTAAAGATGTTGACGATAGGCATAATGATGTTGTCGGTGAAGGAGGTTACAAGGTCCTTGAAAACAGCACCGATGATGACGCCGATCGCCATATCGAACATGTTGCCCTTAACGGCGAATTCCTTGAATTCCTTCCAGAAACCGGACTTTTTTTCTTTCTTTGCCATGGTTGTATCTCCTTTCTTTGAATTTTCTATTGTCAGCTTTTGGAAAAAGCCAAACTTACGGAGTGATGATCTCCAGACCACCCAGATACTTCCGCAGGACTTCGGGAACCACTACGGAGCCGTCGGCTCTCTGATTCTGCTCAACCATTGCGGGGAAGATACGGCTGGTTGCCAGACCGGAACCGTTGAGAGTGTGGACGAACTCGGTTTTGCCGGTTTCCTCACGACGGAAACGGATGTTGCCGCGGCGAGCCTGATAGTCGCGGGCGTTGGATACGGAGGAAACTTCCTTGTAGCCGTTCATGGAGGGGATCTGGATCTCGATGTCGAAGGTTCTTGCCATGGATGCGGAGCAATCTCCGGCAGCCAGCTTCACAGTGCGGAAGTGGAAGCCCAGATTCTTGACCAGAGCCTCTGCCTTGTGGAGCATTTCCTCGAAAGCCTCGTCGGACTTTTCGGGAGTGGTGAACTGGAACATCTCGATCTTGTTGAACTGGTGACCGCGAACCATACCACGCTCGTCGGCTCTGTGGGAGCCGGCCTCACGACGGAAGCAGGGGGTGTACGCAAAGAGCTTATGGGGAAGATCAGCCTCAGCCATGATCTCATCGCGGTGGAGGGAAACCAGAGCAGTTTCCGCAGTGGGGAGCATAAAGTGCATACGCTCGTCCGTGGGATTTTCGATCTTATAGACCTCGTCGGCAAACTTGGGGAACTGACCTGCAGTCTCGCCGCAACGGTACTCCAGCATGTGAGGCAGCATGACCATTTCATAGCCGTCTGCCAAATGGCAATCCATGAAGTAGTTCAGCAGAGCCCATTCCAAACGGGCACCCAGCCCACGGTAGATCCAGAAGCCGGAGCCTGCCAGCTTTGCACCACGCTCGTAGTCGATGAGACCCAGATTGGTGCACAGATCCACATGATGCTTGGGCTCGAAGTCGAAAACATGGGGCTCACCGATGTAACGAAGAGGCTCGTTGTTTTCCTTGCCGCCGGCAGTCAGGTCGGGATCGGGAAGATTGGGGAGAGACAGCATGAGAGTACGGTATTCTGCCTCAACCTCCGCGAGTTTTTTGTCATTTTCTGCGATCTGAGCCTTCAATTCGCCCATACGCTTAAAGATAGGAGCTACATCCTCACCGGCCTTTTTCCGCATGGGGATCTCCTTGGAAACACGATTCTGCTCGGCTTTGGAGGTCTCGGTTTCCAGGATCAGAGCTCTTCTCTGTCCATCCAACTCCAAGATACGGTCGATCTGCTCGTTGCAGTCCATCTCTCTTGCATGGTAACCGGCCTTGACAGCCTCGGGATTTTCCTTGATACGTCTGATATCTATCATGTATATTCACCTCATATTAGGATTTTTTGTTCTTAGGTGCATCTACTGCCAAAAGGGTCTCGTACAGGAGTTGCAGATCATCTTGTCCGTAGAATTCCAGTTCGAAACGACCTTTCCGCTTACCGTTTACGATCTTGACCTTTCTGCCAAGCTGCTTTGTCAAGAGTTTTTCGCATTCTCCCACATAATCAACGGTGAGAGGTGCGGTCTTCTTTTCTTCTGTTTTGGCCTCTACAGCCATTTTCTTGCACATAGATTCCGTCTGACGGACAGAAAGCTGAAGGGCAATGACCTTCTGTGCCGCAACCTTCTGCATTTTCAGAGAAGGGAGAGACAGAATGGCTCTGGCATGACCGGCACTGAGTCTGCCGTCTACAACCATTTCCTTCAATTCCTCCGTAAGGCCGAGAAGTCTCAGCGCATTTGCAACAGCAGGACGGGACTTTCCTACCTTTTCTGCCGCTTGCTCCTGAGAAAGACCGAATTCATGGATCAGAGTATAATAGCCCTCTGCTTCTTCCATGGGGTTAAGATCCTGTCTCTGGAGGTTCTCCACCATGGCAAGCTCCATGACCTTTCGTTCGTCTGCTTCGATGATCACTACAGGAACCTCTGTCACACCTGCCAGACGGCAAGCTCTCCAACGGCGTTCACCTGCAATGATCTGATAATAACCGCCCATATCCCGAACAGCCAGAGGCTGAAGAAGTCCATGCTCTGCGATAGAGTCTGCAAGAGCCTGGAGTTGTTCCTCATCAAACTGTTTACGAGGCTGGTTGGGATTGGGTTCTACCTTCTGCAGAGGCAATTTGGTAACACTACCTTGCTCCTCTGTCACGGCAAAATCATCAATTAAGGCTCCTAAGCCTTTACCTAAGCCTCTTTGCTTTGTTACTGCCATACTCGTTTCCTTCCTATGGGTTCTTCTTGACGATCTCTTCCGCTACGGCTATGTATGCTCTGGATCCCTTTGAGCTACGATCGTATGCCGTAACCGGCAGGCCATGGCTGGGTGCCTCGGCTAATCGGACATTCCGTGGGATCACCGAATTATATACCTTGCCGGGAAAGTGTCTTCTGACTTCTTCCGCTACCTGATTGGAGAAATTGGTTCTGCCATCGTACATGGTCAGGATCACGCCAAAAATATCTAATTTGGGATTCAGCTTCCGTTTTACAGCTCTGAGTGTAGTCATTAAGTCGGATAAACCCTCTAATGCATAGTACTCACACTGCACCGGGATCAAGATACTGTCTGCGGCACACAAGGCATTCAGTGTCAAAAGCTCCAGTGAAGGAGGCGAATCCACAAATATATAATCATATTGATCTTTCAGGGGCTCTAAAGCCCGTTTTAAACTGTATTCTCGCTTTTCAACATCGATCAGTTCGATGCCTGCACCTGCGAGAGCCGCAGTAGAGGGGATCACATCCCCGTGCTTTGTCTGTACAACGGCATCCTTTGCTTTAACATCGGAAATCAGAATATCGTATGAGCTGTACTTAACCTGTTTTTTATCTACACCGAGGCCGCTGGTAGCATTGGCCTGGGGGTCAAAGTCGCACAAAAGAACTTTTTTACCCACACCACGGAGAGCCGCAGTTAGGTTGACCGCTGTAGTGGTTTTTCCTACACCACCCTTTTGGTTAACGACAGCAATAATTCGTCCCATGTGATCGCCTCCTTTTTTCTGTAAATTGCTTCATTCGGCGGAATACATACATCATACCACAGACAGAAGGGTTTTTCAAGTATTTCATGGCGAAAGTTGAAAAACATTATCATCCGGGTTTGTAACAGACAGATCCATTGGTTTATCGAAAATCGGCATAAAATGTTTCACGTGAAACATTAAAAATCAACAGCCACAGAAGACCTGTAGCTGTTGATCGAATCATAATTGATCAATATTCGCGGTAAATTGCCTTAACAACACCGAGGATCTTTGCGGTTTTGCCATTAATGGGATTATAGTTGGGATTTTCGGGTTTCAGCCAAACTTCACCGCTCTGCAAATGGAGGCGTTTGACTGTTGCCTCATCACCGATCAGTGCAACTACGATCTCTCCATGATTGGCAAATTCCTGGGGTCTGACAATGACCTTGTCGCCATCATAAATACCGGCTTCGATCATAGAATCTCCTCTGACTCTGAGGGCAAAGGAATCGTCATCGGCCTGGATCTTAAGGTAACCTTCGATATTTTCTACTGCAAGAATCGGATATCCGGCAGTTACAACACCGATAATAGGGATCCCCGCTTGATCCGGTCTGCGAATGGCGCGATTCTTAGACGCATCAATAGAAAGCTCACCGGTCTCAGCCAAAGCCTTAAGATGATAATGAACAGATGCAGTGGAGCTTAAGCCTACTCCATCCTTGATATCTCTGACAGAAGGAGCATAGCCGTTTTCTTTAAAGTAATTTTTTACGAATGCAAGGATCTCCTGCCGCTTATTACTGGTACGAGCCATAGTAAAATCTCCTTTTTATAGTATTTTTCTTAATTATATCACATATATCAAAAAATTGCAAACATTTGTTTTGTAGATTTATATTTCATTAAAAAATTCCTTCCAAGTTAAAATCCGGCAGGTATTCCGTAGTCGCAGAGGTAAAATCTTGAGTATACCCGTTACGGATCCCACAGAATTCCATCCAGCTTTCCACTGCGGCATATTCGTCCTCGGTGATCCTACGGTCAAAAGGAGCAGGCAATTCAGGGGACGGTACATACTGGCTCATAAGAGAGAACAGAATCTCATCTTTCTTAAAAGTATCTCCGATCCAATCAATGACTCCCAAGCTGTTGTCTATACAGCCGGGCAAAACCAAATGGCGGATCAAAACCCCTTTTTGCAGGATCCCATTCTCCATACGATACTTTCCTGTTTGGCGATACATTTCCAAAATCGCAGTTTGGGCAGTTTTGAAATAATCCTTGCAACGGGATAATTCCCACCCAAGGGAGTTATCCGAATATTTAAAATCCGGAAGATATACATCTACCAGTCCTTCCAGTGCCTTTAAACTGTCTACAGATTCATAGCCTCCGCAATTATACACCACAGGAACCGGTAATTTGGGATACAGAGCCTCGACCACATGGGGAAGAAAATGACTCGGAGTCACCAGATCCAAGGTCTGAGCACCTTTTTCGATGAGAGCTTCAAAGGTTCGTCGGAGATCCTTTGCCTCGATTCCTTTGCCATATCGAGAAATATCAATATTCTGACAATAAGAGCAGCCAAGGGTGCAACCACTGAAAAATACCGCTCCTGTGCCATGTTCTCCGATGATGGGAGGCTCTTCTCCCATATGGATCATTGCCTTTGCCACCATGGGTTTGTCAGGCATATTGCAGAAGCCCCTTTCACCCATAGTACGATCCACACCGCATTGTCTGGGACAAAGCTTACAATTCTGATAATTTACCATATATACTCCTTTAGGGATTGTTCTTTTCCTACATTCGTGATATAATAAAAGCAATCCATGGAAAGTAAATGTTTCACGTGAAACAGAGGAAATCTTATGCTGAAGAAAAACGAGATCTACCGTACAACCGTATCCGGCTTTACCAGTGAAGGTCTGGGCGTCTGCCGTGTGGAAGGCTGTGCTGTTTTTGTCCCCAATGCCGCCCCAAATGAGGAATACGATATTCGTATTGAGCATATCGGTAAAAATGCGGCATACGGTAAGATCCTTACTATTATAACCCGTTCCGAGGCAAGAGTCAACAGGGCTTGTCCTTATGCCAAACAATGCGGTGGCTGTGATTTCTGGCACATCACCTATGAGGCGGAATGTGAGATCAAGAGACAGCGGGTATTAGATGCCCTGAATCGTATCGGTGGTCAAGAATTAACGGAATTAGAGATCACCGGTGCAAAACGATGTGAAGGCTACCGCAATAAAGTCCAATTTCCTGTAGCCAAAGGAAAAGCAGGCTTTTATAAAAAGGGAACTCACGATCTGATCCCTGTAGATCATTGTCTGATCCAGCCGGAATGTGCAGATCAAGCCAGAGAAGCCGTTCTCCGTTGGATGAAGGAATGCAATGTTCCGTCCTATGATGAAGCAACCCATACCGGGCTGATCCGTCATATTTTCGTGAGATATGGAGAGAAAACCGGTCAGATCTTAGTTTGTCTGGTTTGCAATGGAATGGATATTCCAAAAAAGAAGAAGCTCATTGAAAGTCTGACCCAAATCCCCGGCATGACCTCTATTGCCATGAATGTCAATACCCGTAAGGGAAATGCCATTATGGGAGATACCACAAAAACCCTATGGGGTGCAGATGCCATTGAAGATATTCTCTGTGGTCTCCGTTTCCGCATTTCTCCCCGTTCCTTCTATCAGGTCAATCGAGATCAGGCAGAGATCCTGTATGAAAAAGCCATTGCCTGTGCAGAGCTGACAGGAGAAGAAACGGTTCTGGATCTGTAT
>JAZOXB010000243.1:0-4285 GCA_045659585.1 Faecousia sp.
CAGCGAGGTGCTGATGGGGGCTTCCTGGCAGACGGTACCCTCACCATCAAATCCACCGGTGGCAAAAACTATCTATCCTTGCAAACAGGTGCCAAGGGGACCAAGGGCGTACACTACACCGGTAATAAATCCGATAAATATGCCGAGATCCGTGTCCGTGCCAACGGCTTTGACGGCAGCAAGAGTGGCACATTGCAAATCTGCGCCCGTACCAAGGACGGAAGCGCCTACGAGCAGTTGGACGGTGTCGATGTTCGTCTGAATGCCACCTTCTCTGCAGCAGATCTAAAAAAGGGCGACTATGTGGTCCTGCGCTTTACCAACGAGGAAGAGCTGGCCAGATGGCGGAAGATGGAATATATCTATAATGTGTGCGTGCGCTTCGCCTACGATGGCTTTACCACCGCCCACAGCCTCGACTACGACTATATCTACATCGGAGACGAAAAGCAGCCCTCCCATGTGATGCTGGATTTCAACAAAGACAGCCCCGTGAACACCGTGACCCACTGGACCCGGCGAGTTACCGGCGACAGCAGCCACACCGTGGATAGCTTTGGCATCGGCACAGAACACGGCACCATGTTTGGTGCGGTAACATTGGCAGACAGCAACAATGCTTGGGCCGCCGTCACCTTCGAAAATCAGCTCCGCTACATCGTACAGCCGGGAGATGTGCTGAAGATCCGCGTGAATCTGTCCAAGGACGAATCCACCGGTGGCAAGCTGGAGGATATGCGCGTCAACATTGCCTCCGGCGGTCGCGGCTATTGGGGAACCTGGAAGCCTACGATCCTGAAAGTGCCTGCGGCAGATTTGAAAATTGACGGCACCTTCCATGAATACACCATTCCCATTCCTGAAAGCAGCTACATTATGGGAAAGCCACTGCGTTCCTTGTTCTACGGTTTTATGGGTTCCGGGGGCTATTCCATCGACTTTGATGTGGACTATCTCTATGTAGGTCCTGCAGACAAGTTTACTGCCTATACAGGTAGAAGTGCTACCATCGAAACGCCCCTTCCCATGGAAACAGATGCAGAAACGGTAAAAGATCCTCTGATCTCCTTCGGCCTTTATAACTACAACCACCGGGTAAACGACAATGCCCCTGCCGGTCTGCCCTATAGCAGAACCTTAGAATGCTGCTTCCCCTTCTGGAATGACTATGCCACGGATTGCGGCAGAACGGTGTTCTGTGCCGGCACCTCCCGTTGGAACCGCTTCTATGAGGCAAGCGGCTCTACCGTCAGCCCCGCTCTGGGTCGGGACGGCTATCCCATGGTCAATCTCACCCGTAATTACAGTAGCCTTGTCCCTGTCAGTCTGGGTCATTTATTTGGAAAGGACTATGCCTTGGGAGTCCATCCCTATGAGCCTGTAAACACCCCTCTGCAATTTGATGGGGAACGGTATTTCTACGACAGCAGCTTAAACAGCGTAGATTATAATGTAGAGAGCAACGAATTCTATGTTCGGGCAGAGGCTGGCGACGGCTTCACTCCCTTCACCTATGATCCAAAGCTTCCCGACAACTGGTACGGCATGACCATGGAGCTGAGCTTTGCCCAGACGGACAAGAACACCGTCTTTGAGCTGAGCAGCTCTGACGATGCGTGGGTCTTTATTGACGGCTGTCTGGTGTTGGACTTAGGCGGCGGCAACGGATTAAAGAAGGGAACTATCGACTTTGCTACCGGCGCTGTTACTGCTTCCGCCGGGACAACCACACAGAACCATACGATCTTACAGCGCTATGAGACCGCAGGACGGAAAGCCGTCACCACATGGAACGGTAACACCTACGCTGATGGCACCACCCATAAGCTGCAATTATTCTTCTTAGAGCGTACTGCCCACGGTCAGAAATGCCGGATCTCCTTCAATTTAGAGCCCATCGCTCCTGTGGTGGAGCACGAATTTGAGGATACCCTCCTCTTTGGTCAGCTCCATAATCATTCCACCTACTCCGACGGCAAGGGTACCACTGCCCAAGCCTATGAGTATATCCACGGGGTAGCGGATATGGACTATTTCATTATGAGCGACCACTCTAACTATTTCAGCACAGCCACAGGCAGTAAGATCAAGGATTACTACAACATGTCCGGTCTGCTTAAGAATTCTGCAGGTACCATGAGCCTGTGGGAGGAACAGCGGCTTATTACCGAGGATTACAACGCCGCCTACCGCAATGTACTCATTAGCCAGGGCTACGAAATGACATGGAAACGGGTGGACCCCGAGCAACTCAAAGAAACCGGTCATATAAACGTGTTCAATGGCTACGGTGTCATCTCCCGTCTCACGGCAGGTACGGAGACCAACTCCGTCAAGGGAGATTTCAGCGGTCTGTATTATTTCTATGATATGCTGATCAATGCCAACAAGGGACTGAACGAAAAGGGTACTGCCATCAGCCGTACCAAGTACATTCAGGATGCTCCCATTGTTGCCATGTGGAATCATCCCAGTAATAAATGGGGCACATTTAATCAGTACGCAGGCTACTCCAAAGAAAGAGACGAGATCATCAATCTCATGGAGGTCCGCAACGGTGGTGCAACCTATGATGCCCCCTACAATTTAGCTCTGAGCAAGGGCTGGCACATCGGCCCCACTGCCGGTCAGGATCACCACGGCACCGAATGGGGAACGGTGAATGGCCTGCGTACGGTCATCCGCACAGACGATTTCACCGAGAGCGGTTTGTACTGGGCCCTGTCCCGCCGTCATGTCTATGCCACTGTAGACCAGAACTTCAGCATCTATTATGATATGGTGGTAGACGGACAGACCTATCAAATGGGCGATATAGCAAAGTATGGAGAAAATGCTACCATCACCGCTGTGTTGGAGCTGTTCCAGCCTGATTGCGAGGCCATTGGAACGGTAAACATCATCGGTAAGGACGGCACAGTGGTCTACAGTACGAGCATTGCTGATAGCTATGCATATTTAGAGATCCCTCTGGACGGTGCACAGCCCTTCTACTATGTACGGGTAAACCCTGCAGACAAGCAGCTTGCTTATACAGCTCCCATTTGGCTGGAACCTTGCGCCCAGCACAGCCCCGTAACAGATGCCGAGGTCGCTCCTACCTGTACAGAGGCCGGTCTGACAGAAGGCTCTCACTGCAACCTCTGCGGTGCCACTCTTGTCAAACAGGAGATCATTCCTGCCACGGGACATGATTACAGCTATTCCGACAACGGGGACGGAACCCACCTTGGAAGCTGTAGCCGTTGTGACAAGACTGTTACGGAAGAACACACATTCGAAGAGGGTGCCTGTGTCTGCACTGCGAAAGAAGTTGTGGAGCCTGTGGTGGATGAAAACATCAGGATTTCCCACACTTTAAATTTGGCAAGTGATATTTCCGTGATTTTTGCGGTTCCCAAAACAGACCTTACAGAGTACGACAGCTATTACTTGGAGTGTACCCTGTATAACGGCACCGTTGTAGAAATCGAGCCTGTCCTGAACGGGAGTTACTATTACTTCACCTTAACAGGCATTACTGCTGTCAATATGAATGACGAGATCCACGGCACCCTCCATATGACCAAGGATGGCCGAGACTATATTTCACAAGAGGATCGGTACTCCATTGTCCAATATGCCTATTCCCAGTTGAATAAAGCCAACGCCGGTGAGCGTCTGAAGACCCTGTGCGCAGATCTCCTCCGCTATGGCTCTGCCGCCCAGATCTTCAAGGGCTACCGTACAGACAGCCTTGCGGATGCCGCTATGACAGAGGAACACAAGACCTTCCTGAGTGATCTAAGCAATCTTACCTTCGGCAACAATAATACTGTCCTCAATGATCTGGACAACGCTACCGTTACATGGACAGGTAAGTCTTTGGATCTGGCCTCTAAGGTCACTGTGAAGTTTATCTTTGACCCTGCAAACTACAAGGGAAATGTGGAAGATTTGAATCTCCGGGTTTCCTTCCCGGGAATTAAGGGCGAAACCAAAGAATTCATCCTCACGGGAGCAGAACTTTACAATTCTAAAAACGGCCTGTATGCTTTCTCCTTTGACGGTCTCTTGGCCGCAGAGCTTCGCACCGTAGTTTCCGCACAGATCTATGATGGGGAAACTCCCGTTTCCTGCACGCTGCAATATAGTGCTGACACCTACGGCAACAACAAAACCGGCACCTTAGGCACCCTGTGTAAGACCCTGTTTGCCTACGCCGACAGTGCGAAGGATTATTTTAACAGTTGAGGTTCTAATACTACTATCCAATTAAAAGTAGATACTTTTAATTGGACCTTAT
>JAZOXB010000244.1:0-22344 GCA_045659585.1 Faecousia sp.
CCACAGACCGTGGTGTGCATCTACAAGAGCCTGAACGTGAGCGGCATTTTCCTTATTGATCCAAGTGGGGAAGAAGCACTCGGTCTCGTATACGTGGCCGTTCCATGCGGGACGGTCGTACATGTACATGGAAACCTTAACGTCGTCTGCATACTTCTTGCAAGCGGGCAGATCCTCGATCTCCTTCAGGCAGGACTTGTAGGTCTCGCCTGCGGTCATGCGGCGGTCGATGGAGATAGCACAGCTATCAGCGACAGCGCAACGGGAGGGGGAGGTGTAGAAGATCTGAGAAGTGGTGCAGGTACCACGGCCCAGGAAGCGTGCATCTTCGTAATGATCGGGGTTGTACTTGGGATCCAGCATCTTAACAAGGCCCTTGATCTCCTTGTCGTCTGCTGCGTCGTTCTCGTTGAGGTCACGAACGTTCAGGAGGATCTCAGCCATCTTGTGGATAGCATTGTCGCCACGCTCGGGAGCGGAACCATGGCAGGAAACGCCACGGACGTCAACACGGATCTCCATTCTGCCGCGATGACCACGATAGATGCCACCGTCGGTGGGCTCGGTGGAGATAACGAATTCGATCTTGCTTCTTGCGTCTTCGGGTCCGTCGAAGTACTCGTTAACGATGGACTGCCAGCACATGCCATCGCAGTCTTCTTCCTGTACGGAGCCAACGATCATGATCTTGTAGCCTTCGGGAATGAGGCCCAGATCCTTCATGATCTTACCGCCGTATACTGCGGAAGCCATACCGCCTTCCTGGTCGGAAGCGCCGCGGCCGTAGATGATCTCGTCGGTCTCATAGCCTTCGTAGGGATCATGTTCCCAGTTGTTGATGTTACCGATACCAACGGTGTCGATGTGGGAGTCGATAGCAATGATCTTTTCGCCATCGCCCATCCAGCCGATGATATTGCCCAGTGCATCGATTTCGACCTTGTCGTAGCCCAGCTTTTCCATCTCGGCCTTGATGCACATGACAACGCCCTCTTCCTCACAGCTTTCGCTGGGGATGCGGATCATATCACGCAGGAAACGGCTCATGTCAGCACGATAAGCCTGTGCAGCATTCTTGATCTGTTCAAAATTCATGTATATTCCCTCCATGAAATATATTTTCTACTATTTAGCGGTAGTGCGTAATACCTCATACTACCAATACTATCATACCATAGTTTTTCCAGATGTCAAACAATATTTTGAAATTTCTGAAAGTTTTTTCCAAAAAAAGATTGATTTATTTCAAATATATGATATGATAATGATGGACTGCTTTGAACAGTAACTAAGATCCTTCATCATTATCAAAAACAGGAGGTTACACCTAAAATGATTGATCTTCGCATTAACAAGGAAGGCCTTGCCAAGAATATCGCAAGAGCCAAGGAAAACAACATTATCATCCCCACCTTCGCTCAGATGCAGAACCCCAAGCTGATCCCCGAAGCTATCAAGGCTAAGCTGGCTAACACCGGTCTGTGGGATGCTGACCCTGTCAACCTGTTCCGTATCACCTGGAAGAACGAAGCTAAGGAATTCGGCGGCCTGTATCAGGATTGCCCCAACTATGTTGAGCTCCCCTCTGCCCTCACCGGCGTTAAGGCTCGTATCATCGCTATGGCCGGCAAGTGGTTCCCCACCGGCTGCCACAAGGTCGGTGCTTCCTTCGGCTGTCTGGTTCCCCGTCTGGTAACCGGTCAGTTCGACGCTACCTACCACAAGGCTGTATGGCCCTCCACCGGTAACTACTGCCGTGGCGGCGCCTTCAACTCCAAGCTCCTGGCTTGCGGGTCCATCGCTATCCTCCCCGCTGAGATGTCCAGAGAACGTTTCGAGTGGCTGCAGTCCATCGCCGGCGAGATCATCGCTACCCCCGGCTGTGAGTCCAATGTTAAGGAAATCTTCGACAAGACTTGGGAACTGAAGCAGCGTGAAGATGTCATGATCTTCAACCAGTTCGAAGAAATGGGCAACCCCGTATGGCACTACAATGTCACCGGCGAAGCTCTGGCAACCGTATATGAGACCGTTAAGACCGAGAACAGCCGTCTGGCAGGCTGTGCATTCACTTCCGGTTCCGCCGGCACCATGAGCGCAGGCGACTACCTGAAGGATCACTATCCCACCGCTAAGGTTGGCGTTGGCGAAGCTCTCCAGTGCCCCACCATCGTAAACAACGGCTTCGGCGGCCACCGTATCGAGGGTATCGGCGACAAGCACATCCCCTGGATCCACAATGTTAAGAACACCGACGTAGCTATCGCTATCGACGACGAAGACTCCCAGCGTCTGCTCCGCCTCTTCAACAAGCCCGAAGGCAAGAAGTACCTGAAGGAAGTTCTGGGTCTGGAAGACGAGCTCATCGAAAAGCTGACCTGGCTGGGTATCTCCGGTATCGCAAATGTACTGTGCTGCATTAAGATGGCTAAGTACTACGAACTCACCGAAGACGATGTCCTGCTGACCGTCCTCACCGACTCCGCTGTTATGTACGGCTCCCGTATCGAAGAGCTGGACGAAAACCACGGTGCATACAACGATTTCGAGGCTGCTCTGGATCACAATCTCCATATGCTGGGTCTCAAGACCGACAACCTCATCGAGCTGACTTATGCAGATCGCAAGCGTGTACACAACCTGAAGTACTACACTTGGGTCGAGCAGCAGCAGCGTGACGTGGCTGAGCTCAACGCTCTGTGGTACGACACCAAGGGCACTTGGGATGCAGTCCACGCACAGTATAAGGAAATGGATGAGCTCATCAACGAGTTCAACGAAGCAACCGGCCTGCTGAAGAACCTGTAATATATACGAACCATATTGGGGAGGGGTCTATCCCCTCCCTCTTTTCTTTCTGACTACTTCTTAAAAGGAGAACCCTATGAAAAACGTAATTTGCGGCCGCTGTGTTAAGTGCGGTAAGGAATATGAAGCTACCGCCAACCTGACTAACTGTGAATGTGGCGGTATTCTGGACATTATCTATGACTACGACTATATCAAAACTGTCCTGACCAAGGAAAAGCTGGCTGAGCGTGATGACCGCTCCATGTGGCGTTATCGTGAGCTTCTTCCCATTGAGGATACTACCTGCAACACTCCCCTCCGTGTCGGCTGGTCCCCCCTGTATGAAGCTGACCGTCTGGCTGCTGAGCTGGGTATCGGCAAGCTGTGGGTCAAGGACGATGGTCAGAACCCCACCGCTTCCCTGAAGGACCGTGCCTCCGCTATGGCTGTTGCCAAGGCACAGGAAGCCGGCGCAAAGGTGATTGCTTGCTCCTCCACCGGCAATGCCGCTTCTTCTCTTGCAGGCAATGCCGCTGCTGCAGGTCTGAAGACCTACATTTTCGTTCCCTCCCGTGCTCCTAAGGGCAAGGTTGCTCAGCTCATGACCTTCGGAGCTACTGTTGTTTCCGTACAGGGCAGCTACGAAGACACCTTCGAACTTTCCAAGGCCGCTATTGATAAGTGGGGCTGGTACAACCGTAACGCCGCCATTAACCCCTACCTGTCTGAAGGCAAGAAGACCGTCGGTCTGGAAATTGCCGAGCAGCTGGGCTGGAAGATGCCCGACTACATCGCCATTTCCGTCGGTGACGGATGCACCATTGCAGGTCTGTGGAAGGGTCTGAAGGATCTGTACGCCATCGGCTTTATTGACAAGCTTCCCCGTCTGATCTCCGCTCAGGCAGAAGGTTGCTGTCCTCTGAACCGTGCCATTGCCAACAACGAAGAATGGTACCCCATGGAAGAGAACACTCTGGCAGACTCCATCGCAGTCGGTGTTCCCCGTAATGCAACCAAGGCTCTCAATGCCATCAAGGAATCTAACGGTATCGTAGTCAATGTTTCCGATGCAGAGATCATGGCCGCACAGAAGCTCCTTGGCAGAACCTGTGGCGTATTCGGTGAGCCTGCAGGCGTTACCGGCACCGCCGGTATCAAGAAGCTCTGCGAACAGGGCATCCTGGGCAAAAACGACACTGTTGTTTCCGTGGTTACCGGCAACGGTCTGAAGGATGTTGCCAACGCCATTGCCGCTTGCGGTGAACCCATCTCCATTCCCTCCGATATGGATCTGCTCCTGAAAGCCTTTGCGGAAAAGGGCATCGAAGTAGAAAACTGATTTAACCTATAAGGCTGTCTCTCATCCGAGAGGCAGCCTTCAGACTGTCAAAAAACTTGTTTTTGACAGTCTGTCAGCGTTCAAAAGAGCGGCAAGACGAGCAAAACGAGGTCGTCGGCGTACGATGGTACGGTAGAGCTCGTTTTGCGAAGTAAGTCAAAATTCCTTGCAAAGCAAGGGTTTACAGGCAATTTCAGAGGATTTTGCCTTAAGGCAGCTATGATTTCATTTGCAAATCAACTCCAATCGCCAAAACTTGCATTTTGACGATTGCCACTTTTTTGACACGCTGAAGGCTGTCTCTCATCCGAGAGACAGCCTTTTTGAGTCCGTAGACAATGCAAAAGGACAGACACTGCAAAATGCAAAGTCTATCCTTTTGATTATATGTCAGTCCACATCCCGAATCACTTCTTCGGGAGGGGCATTGAGCTGGGAAGGATTCCGACAGATCTTGTGGAAGTGCTTTAGCACAGTGGCATAATAGAAGCCGTCCACGGTTCTTTCGTCCGTGTTCATGGAAATATCCACATAACGGCGAACCTCTGCCTCACCGTCACTATTCAGCTCGATTTTACGGTATTTCCGCCCAAAAGCCAAGAATACGGGAAGATTGCCAAAATTATACAGATGATGGGTCACGGGAGGAATGCCAAGAGAACCCATAGAAGTAAAGATCACACTACCATGGAAGGGGCTCAGATCCAGAAGGAACTTAGGCAACTTTCCAAAGTAGTCCAACAGCTTTAAGAACCAAACCGTAAACTTTAGAAGCAGACCGGGAATGCAAGCCAAGACTCCGATCAGACTGTCAAAGCTACTTTCCTCTTCTCCCTTTTTTACATCCTCAATGGCCGCATTGAGCTTATGATATACATCATCGGCCGTATCACGGACATTGAGCCGAAGCTTAATGGTAGTATCGGGTGCGTCGGTGGTCATATCCTTTTTCACCACCATAATAAAGGTGATCTCTTCATCTCTCTGATGGACTCTCTGTCCGGAGAAGAAACGGTTCAAACCGGGATATTTGGCAACACAACGGACATAAGTAGCAAGTAGCACATGCATGATGCCGAAGCCCTTAAGTCCCTCATCCCGCTTTTTATGAATATAACGTTCAATGGCGGTAATCTCAATGGTATCCCGAATGCTGTTGCAGGCATCATTCCGATCCGGCATAAAATATCCGGCTAACAATGCCATCCCTTCCACAGAGCGAACACGGCGACCGTCAGAACGATCCCCCCAGCATCTGTGGTATTTGCCGTCGGCAAAGGCTCGCATTGCAAAGGTGATCACAAACATAGCCCCTACCAAAAGGGCATTGGCAAGCTTATCTGTGAAGTCCGAAGGCTTCACCGGGAACAAGTCATACACCAGTATGGCCGTAGGGATAGCAGCAAATAAAGGCAGGAAGATATTTCTCTTGACCTTTCCGGTCAGGATCATTCGCAAAACGATGTATACTGCAAGATACACAAACCAACATAGAGCCACATACCGTTTAAATGCGAATAGATTATATCCTCCGTGGAGGGTGCTGCCCAATTGGGGATCTCCCTGTAAACGGAAATACCAATCCAACGCTACCGCACCAAAATAGACACAGGTAAAGAATATAGGCTTGGTCACACGATAAAATTCCTTTGCTCCCCGAACCAGAAGAATAAAGGCAAAGCCAAAGCCGATCCAAATAGGAAGGATCCGTTGGAAAAATACATCTACTGTATTCAGTCCCACAGTCCCCTTGCACAATCCAATGATCTGCAAAACAGATGCGGCAATAGCCATAAGTGCGGATAACCACGTCAGGGGGTTCTTTCTGCTAACATAATATCTTGTTGCGTTCATCTATGTTTCCTCCTGTTGCAGGATATTCGTATTAGTCTAAATGGAGTTCCTTAGTCATTTCATCGATATAGGACACATAAGTTTCATTCATACTTGCATGAAGAGACAAATTCTCGGTGGCCTTTTTGCGGTCATCTGTAAAAATTCCTTTGCACCAACGACAGCCCCATGCCACCGGCAGAAGCAACGGGCATTTCATCATGCGGGGATATAAACGCTTCATGACCTCGGCAGAGGGGAATAAATAGAACAGAAGTCTCTGCCTTCTGACCTCGTTGGCCTTTTCCGGCTCTTGAACGGTTCTGGCATTCATAATACGGCTGTCTCCGTAAATACCGGCTTCCATAATATAATCCGTCAGCTTCTGATCCATTTCACTGAGCTTTCCGGTCTCAAACCAAGCCTCGGTCAAAGCCTTCAATCTCTGTTCAAAACCGTAGAGCCCGATTTCTTTAAGGATCTTTTCTGCTTTTTTCCGATCAAAATGCTCGGGAGGACGGCGGTTATACAGGTACAAATCAATGACGGGACGAACACCACTGCCATAACGGCTGAAATGCTTTGCCATATGAGCGATCATGTATACATAGAAAAATTCTTCTGTCAACATTCGCTCAAAGCTACCTTCTTTCACGGGAACAGTGTAGTCCCATACCTTATCAAAGAATCCACAGTAGTCCAATCTATCGTCAAAAAGATAGCGGTGCATTTCAAATTCCACCGGATGACAGAGATAGTTGATGGTAGTTCCCGCATCTACTTCGAACTCATATCCAAAAGACAGCATTCGTTCATGGATCCTTGCCTCATCCCCGCGGAACAGAATATCAATGTCACAACTAGTGCGAACCGTAGGATCGGGGTAGAACTGCCGCATACGGCTCCCCTTTAAGAGCACATAAGGGATCCCCTCTTCCTCAAGCATAGCAATCACTCGCGCCTTCTCTCGCTGCTGGTGCTGATATTGAAAGTGCTCCAGGGTTTCCTGCTTATGAAAATGCTCAATAAACCGTGGTGCGGGAAGGATATCGGAACTTTGCAGTCCTGCCCAGAACAAACCGCTGACCGATTGGAATTTGCACATTCTACATACATACACCCAATCCACTTCCTTTTCTGGCAAAACTGCCTTTTGGAACAATGCACGGTTAATATTGTTTAATATGAAGTAAGGAATACCGAGATCCATGTTGTCATGCTCCTTAAGCTTTTCTCCATACCATACGGTCAATGATACCGGTATAGGATTGAATGAACTTCACGACCTTATTGGAAACATTCAGGTCTACATAGTCAGGGGTAGGAATACCGTAGTCCCCCGCCTCGTTCATAGCTACAGCTGTCTCCACAGCCTGCAGAACCTGTTCTGTTGTAATGCCGGCAATCATAAAATTACCCTTATCCATAGCCTCCGGCCGTTCCGTACTGGTACGAACACAAACCGCCGGGAAAGGTTTGCCGATGCTGAGGAAGAAGCTGGACTCCTCAGGCAGGGTGCCACTGTCGGAAACCACCGCAAAGGCATTCATCTGCAGATGATTATAGTCGTGGAAGCCCAGAGGCTTATTCTGTCGAACTCTGGGATCGAATACGAAGCCACGCTTTTCGATGTACTTGGCACTGCGAGGATGGCAAGAATAGAGGATCGGCATATCATACTTCTCTGCCAAAGCGTTGACCGCATTCATAAGAGAGAAGAAGTTTGCCTCAGTATCAATATTCTCTTCCCGATGGGCAGAGAGAAGGATATACTTTCCGGCCTCTAAGCCCAGTCGTTCCAGTACATCGGAAGCTTGGATCTGAGGCAGATTATCCGTCAGGACTTCTGCCATAGGAGAACCGGTGACATAAGTCCTCTCCTTTGCAGTACCCTCCCAGTTGAGGTAGCGACGGGCATGTTCGGAATAGCACAGATTCACATCGGAGATATGGTCTACAATACGACGGTTGGTCTCCTCGGGAAGACACTCATCAAAGCAACGATTACCCGCTTCCATATGGAAGATAGGAATATGGAGCCGCTTGGCCGCAATAGCGGACAGACAGGAGTTGGTATCCCCTAAAATCAGAAGGGCATCAGGTTGACGCTCTACCATGAGACTGTAGGACTTGGCAATGATATTGCCGATGGTCTCCCCCAGATCTTTGCCAACAGCATTCAAGTAGGCATCCGGCGCACGAAGTCCCAGATCCTCAAAAAACACCTGATTCAGCTCATAGTCATAATTCTGCCCTGTATGGACCAGGATCTGATCAAAATATTTATCACACTTTTTGATCACTGCAGACAGTCGGATGATCTCCGGACGAGTGCCTACAATAGTCATCAGTTTCAGCTTGCTCATATTATACCTCCAGGAAATAAGTATCCGGTTTATTGGGGTCAAAGCACTCACTTGCCCACATAAAGGTCACCAGATCCGTATCTCCCAAATTTTCAATATTATGGGTATAGCCTGTGGGAATATCCACGACCTCCAACTTTTCACCACTAACGAAGTACTCTTTCACCTCGCCACCCAATGCATGACGGAAGCGGATCACACCGGTACCGCTGACGACCAGGAACTTTTCATTCTTGCTATGGTGCCAGTGATTACCCTTGGTGATCCCGGGCTTGGAAATATTCACACTGAATTGCCCACGTTCCGCGGTACGAATGATCTCCGTAAAACTGCCACGGGCATCAACATTCATTTTCAGGGGATAGGAAAAAGACTCGGCAGGAAGGTAGGACAGATAGGTAGCATAGAGTTTCGCCTCAAGAGGGTCACCCACCTTGGCTACGGTTCTACTCTCGCGAGAAGTGCGGAAAGAGGTAATGGTATCTGCAAGAGCTCCCAAAGTAATTCTGTGCTCTACAGGAACCACACAGAAATCATCCTTTCTGTGCTCCTCTCCCTTCAGTGCCAGCAACAACTCATCCACAAGATCATCAATATAAACCAAACAAAGCTCTACAGTAGGATCATTGACCTGAATGGGAAGTCCGTTGGCAATATTATGGCAGAAAGTAGCCGTTACGGAATTGTAGTTGGGTCTGCACCATTTGCCGAAGAGATTGGGCAGGCGGTAGATCATAACCTTCGCTCCGGTACGCTCTGCGTACTTTCGCAGAAGTTCCTCCCCTGCCAGCTTACTCTTGCCGTAGGGGTTGTCCAATGCCGCCTGAATAGATGAGCTGATCATAATAGGACATGTGTTCCCTGCAGCCTCAAGAGCTTCCAACAGGGTGCTTGTAAATCCGAAGTTTCCTTCCATAAATTCGGAAGTCTCCTTGGGACGATTGACCCCTGCTAAATGGTACACGAAATCGCAATCCTTGCACCACTGTGTCAGGAGTGTAGGATCTGTATCCAGATCATACTCATAAAGGGTGATCGCAGGATCAATGCCACGGGACTTATCACAGCCGTTCGTGATATTCAGCAGGGTCAGGCACAGATTCTTGCCTACAAAGCCCTTTGCACCGGTTACTAAAATTTTCATACTCTCTTCTCCCATGCGGAAAGCTCGTCCCGAATATACTGCAGGCTCAGAAGCTTTTCCTTGACCTCCTCTACATTGAGAAGCTCGGTATTGTCAGAATTAAACTCCGTGAGAGGGTTCCGATTGACATCCCCTACATGGAAGTATTTGTCGTAATTCAAGCCACGATTGTCGCAGGGTACTCGATAGAAATCCCCAAGATCCATAGCATTGGCACATTCCTCATTGGTCAGAAGGGTCTCATACATTTTCTCACCGTGACGAATACCGATGACTCTGGTCTCAGCTTCCACATGGAACAATTCTTTCACCGCCTGTGCCAAAACACCGATAGTGCAGGCCGGAGCCTTCTGTACCAGAATGTCTCCGGAAACACCGTTTTCAAAGGCGAAGAGTACCAGATCCACTGCCTCATCCAGACTCATGATAAATCGAGTCATTTTCGGCTCTGTAACAGTAATAGGCTTACCCTCTTTGATTTGCTCGATCCACAGAGGGATCACAGAGCCACGAGAGCACATGACGTTACCGTAACGGGTGCAACAAATCTTAGTCTTTTCCGGAGAGACCGTACGGGACTTTGCCACAACGACCTTTTCCATCATAGCCTTACTGGTACCCATAGCATTGACAGGGTATGCCGCCTTATCCGTAGACAGGCAGATAACAGACTTCACCCCGGCATCAATGGCGGCAGTCAGCACATTATCCGTACCAAACACATTGGTCTTGACCGCCTCCAAAGGGAAAAATTCACAGGAAGGAACCTGCTTTAGTGCGGCGGCATGGAAAATGTAATCCACCCCATGCATGGCATTTCGTACAGAGGACAGGTCTCTTACATCGCCGATGAAGAACTTGATCTTCTCGCTGACCTCAGGCATCTTTGCCTGGAATTCATGGCGCATATCGTCCTGCTTCTTTTCATCACGGGAGAAAATGCGGATCTCCCCGATATCCGTCTGCAGAAATCTATTCAGAACTGCGTTGCCAAAAGAACCGGTACCACCGGTGATCAACAAAGTCTTTCCGTTAAATACAGACAATGCAAATTCCTCCTTATAACCTATACGCAGAAACATCCGTCAAAACATTTCTGGTATCAAAAATCACTTTTCCTTCCAACAGATTCTCATTCTCACGAATATGGCTGTGTCCAACCATGAGCACCAGCAGGTCTATATGAGACAGGAAGGCATCAAAACTTGTATATTGTCCGGGAACAAGCTCCTTCTCTACCATGGGATCATAGACACCAAAGGTCTCAGGATGCCGTTCCAGAAGCTGTAATGTGGGAGATTCTCGCACATCGTCCACATCTTCTTTATAGGTCAAACCGTATAAGCCTACACGAGAGAAGTCTGTGATGCCATGCTTGTCCATAAGCTTACAGATCCGTTCAAAAATGAAGTCCGGCATTTCCTCATTGATGGTCATAGACTTGGCGATGAGAGGGGTATGCTCCGGATAATCTCCCACCAGGAACCAGGGATCTACGGGAATACAATGTCCGCCGACACCGGGACCGGGAGCAAGGATGTTTACACGAGGATGCATATTACAAATGCGACGGATCTCGTTGACATCCATATTTTCGTAATAGCAGAGCTTTGCCAATTCATTGGCAAAGGCAATATTTACCGCACGGTATGTATTCTCAATGACCTTGGTCATTTCTGCGGTCTTAATATCCGTGACCACGATCTCACCCTTACAGAAGGAACTGTAGATCTCACGGATCTTCTCCCCTACTTCGGGACAGTCTGCACCGATGGTGCGGGAGTTGTGCTCCAGTTCAAAGAGCATATTTCCTGGAATGATCCGCTCAGGTGCATGTACCAGTTCTACCTTTCTTCCCTCGCAAAGAGGTCTGACAAAACGGTCGATGGTTCCGGGAGACACGGTGGATTCTACCACAATGATCGCGTTCTCGGGACAAATGGTCAGGATCTTCTTGACCGCCGAGACCACATAGCAGGGATCGATCTTCTTGCTCTCTCCGTCATAGGGAGTAGGTACGGAAACGATATACACATCCGTAGACTGATACTCCGTAGAGAAACGGATCCCGGATTCTACCGCACGAGCAAAGAGATCATCCAATCCCTCTTCGCTAAAGGTGGTCTGTCCCCTGTTGAGGGTCTCAACCAATGCTGAATTATAATCCGTTCCAACAACATCCACCCCATGAGATGCCAGCATCAAGGCTGTAGGCAATCCTATATATCCTAAGCCGATTACATTTACCAATGCCAAGGTCTTCTCTCCTATCTATTGCTATAAATTATTTTTCCCGCTTTTGCGGATGAACATCCTCCGTTCCTCATGACTGAAGCCATAGAACCACAACATCGGAAGGAACACTACAAGATAACAACACATTTTCGTCAGGAATGCAAACCAGGTCCCACTCCAAAAACGATTCATAATAACGCACGGAACAGACGCCACTATAGCGCAGAGGGATATACGGTGTAAAATGCATTTGTATACCCGTCTCATATTCATTCCCAGTTTTCTATGGTAATAAATATTCATAGAAATCACACTACCGATCACAGTACTCAAAGCAGTACCGATTGCAGCTGCCCAATATCCCCAGAAATATGTACCGATCAGGGTCATCAATGCGTTCGCTACAAGAGAATATCCCAAAGAGAGGGTACGGAACCGCATAAGATTCTTGGCGCGGAGGATCGTAAGACACACATTTGTCACCAGAGGTAATGTCATAGGAATCACCAGGATCAAACACAGGATCCAACAATCTCGAGTGGTAGAGCCCAAAGACTCCGCCAGCCACACCTCAAAAAATTCATTACCCAGGCAAATCAAGCCCATAAGCAAAGCACTTAGGAAGCTCCACTGAATTCTGCCATATTTGATCACCATATCTTCCATGGAGCGGGAATCTGCATCCTCCAGAAGACGATTGGTGACCGTGGGCAGGAGTACACCGGAGATAGACATAGCACACTGCTGATACATATTATAAATTTTGATCGCAAAGGAATAGACCGTTACTGCAACGGTGCCGATGTAAGCTCCAATGACCCACGAATCCACATGACCGTTAAACTGCACGATAATCGTCTGGGCAAACATCAGCAAGGTGTAAACAAAGGACTCCTTAAAAAGTGTCCAATCCCAATGATAGAGGCGACTGCGGTGGTGCAATTTCCCCTTCAGATAGGTCAGTTCTACCCCAATAAGCACCACCTCCATAGCCAAGGTCGCAAATACCAAGGTACGGGCATTGGGAAAAATGGGTAAGAATACATAACATAAAGAGATCCGAATAAGCAAAGCCACGATCTTCAGACCATTACTGAATGTAAAACGGTTATACCCGGCAAGGATCCCAAAGAAGAAATTCTCTGCCATGTGGAGGATCACTTGGAGAACAAAAAGCACATAGACCTCTTTTGCTCTGGTCAGTTCTTGTGCAGTAAAGGAACTTCCGTAAACAGGTTCTAAAGAAAAATACACACCGAATCCAACAATACCGATGATTCCCGTCAGAACTGCTGTCTGAATCAGTCCCATCGCCGAGAAGTTTTCGATTTCCCGTTTCTGCTTTCTCGCCGCCATATTGGCAATATATCGCTGCATGGTACTACCGATACCGAATTCCAAAACCGATATGGAAGCAGCCAGCGCACCGATTGTCTCATAAACTCCCAATTCCCCAGGTCCTATGGTTCGGAGAATGAAGGGAGAAACCACCATTCCATAAATGGCATTGGCAAAAATCAAAATGTAGGAAAGCAAAGCACCGAATCTAACTTCACTTTTTCTCATTGACAAGCTCTCTTTCTCGTTGGATCAAGCGTTCAAATTCTGTTTCCCAGTTGACCTCTCGGGACAGCCGCATGGCATTTTCCGCCAACCTGCCATAGAGGGCTTTGTTCTCGTAAATGGTTCTAACCGCCTTGGCAAAACATTCCGGAGTATTTTCTTCCAGAATCAAGCCAAAATCATATTTTCCATTTAAATAGCGATGCTCCGGAATGTCGGACATAATCACAGGAAGACCTGCCGCCGCATATTCAAAAAGCTTATTGGATACAGATAATTCAAAATTCAAACAGATAGGCAAGGTGATAGCAACACCAACATGAGATTTGGTAGCCTCCGGAATCAGCTCCTGCACCAAAACCTTAGGATAGAACATGACATTATCTGCTTTTAGTTCCTCGACACGACTATGAAGCTGATCCTCGATCCGTCCAAAGCCCCGCAAAGCCAATCGAACCTCGGGAATGTCTCTCAGCAAAGGAGCAGATTCTACCATAAGATCATAGCCACGCCCCTCATAGAACTGACCATGGTTCAAAATTTCAAAGCCCTCATGCTTTTCTTTTGTAACTGCCATTTCCCGTTCAAGGGCACAGTTGGTCACGACCATGGGCTGAGGAATGCCATATTGTTTTTCAAAATACTCTGCAGCGGCATGACTGACACAAACCATTTGATCCAAATGACGACACATCCGTTTTTCGTTCCACCGCATATAACGAATAAATACAGTGGGTAGGCGTTTTGCAAAATCGTTCTCCACACAGATCTCATGGGAATCATAAATCAAAGCACATCCCAGCTTCTTCGCCGCGGCATAGGCCGGAACCAGAGCATCATAGTCATTGGCATGGATCACATCGCACTGCGTATCCACAATTGCCTGTGCAATAGCTTGATTCCGCAGACGCTCTCGCAGAAGCTTCTTAACAGGAGAACGCTGCTTGCCTGCATATTTTTCTACATGCACAATGTTGGTAGGTGCAGGGATCAGTTTTACCTTCTCTTCATCATAGCGCGCACATCTATGACCTACCACCCGAACCTCATGACCGGAACGAAGATATTCTTCGATCTGCTTCCTTACACGAGGGTCATACCATACGGAATTGATCACGACGACGCATATTTTCAGCTTGTTATTCATAAAGTTTACCCTTTCAAAAGCTCATTTCGTTTCACATATCTTCGTACCTGCATGCGTCGCATTTTTCTCCACTCAGAAATGGTAGCATAGGCATAACCAACAGTGAAGAAAAAGTAAGGTTCTATAATATATGAACTGGATAAAAGCAATTTCGCACAAAACGAAAAAATCAAGACACTGTAAAATCCAACGGCCAATGTATCCCTCTTCCGCAGATATAAAAACGCAGCAATAAACAGAGACAATATAATAGCAACGATCAAGGATCCCAGAATCAGCCCAAAGTGGATCGCGATCTCCAAGAAAAAATTATGTGCATAGAGACCGCCTGCCACACGGCGATCTGAGAAGATCCCCATGCCCATCATAGGATAGAGAGAAATATACTCCATGACTCTTTCGGAAAGCTTATCTCTGCCGGAGGCATAGGTAATATCTCCGCTTTCCAACTTCTCAAATATCCGTAGACTAAAGCCCTTTTCCTCAGCAAACTCATAGAGGAAGTCCAGAAGCCCAAAGGAGAACAACGCCGCAAGAACAATTACAGACAAGACCATAAACAGGATCGGCCTCTTCAGCCTGCCTGAAAACAGAATCGTAAAGACACCAAACATTCCCAAACAAAGAAGGGATCCTCTGTTGCCCAAGAACAAAAGGCACACCGCCCCGATAATGACCCCTCCCAAATTCCAAAGGTTCGCCTTTCGGATCATGGAGTAGAATGTCATACATATATGGGGTAACAGCATATAGGCCGCATGCATATCGCCCCCCTGCATGGTCTTGCCCTCCATGGTATAGTACACGACCATGTACCCGGCATAGAACCATACCGTAATAACAGAGATCAGATTCAATACCTTGATCGTCTGCTCCCGTCGGATCCGAAATGCAAATACCCCGATAAAGAACATGGGAAATACATCTTGAAGCACAGTTGATCCGTACTCCTCATAGTATTCTTTGTTCAAAGGAAAGATCCAATAATACAAGAAAAATATGGCGTAAAACGAGAAGATGATGAACAGATCTTTGATATACAGTTCTTTGTAAATAGAAGAAAGAGACAGGCAGAAAAACAGTATAAATCCCACTGTGATCATCAAATCCGCATGAACCCAAACCACAGGAATCTTCATAAGACCTACACGGACAAACTGCAACAGTATGGATTTTGACCAAAGCATTGCCATAAAGACAGTGAAGCATATTTCTTTTTGAGAAGAATTATCTTTTATCAGAGCACTCTGCTTCATTTCCATCTTCATCCTCACGCAACCTCAAAATCGGAGTAACCGTTCTCTGAGGAACTACTTTACAAACTTACTTTTCTTTCGAACCTGAGACTTTCTTTTCGTTCCGAGAACATGGGTAGTCCTATTTTCCCGCAGGAGTCCCGCAACATAGCCGATCAGGAGCCACAGGAAAAGGTCTCTCAAATAAGAACTGGATACCATCAGCTTGATACAACAGCACAGAAGCACCAAAGCGATTCCCTGTGCACTTTCGTCCTTTGCCTGAAAGGCATAGGCAAGCCCCCGCACCACAAAAAGGGTAAAGGAAACGCAAATAATCGTTCCCAGCAAATAACCGAAATGGGCATAGACCTCTAAGAAAAAGTTATGGGCATAGTAGCCCTCCGTAACATAACGGTCTCCGTAAATCCCCAGTCCCACAACAGGAACCTGCCGAAGATGATAGCGGATCTTTTGGCGAATAACATTTCTTCCCGAAGAAACCGTAAAATTACCGGAGGTGATCTTATCGAAAATACGGGTGCTGAGACCGTACCGTTCACCCAAAGCGTAGCCACTCTCCATCAATCGATCCAGCAGATCCGGGATCAGCACAAAGACTGCACTCAGTACAATGATTCCTATTAAAACATAAGGCTTATTCAGCCGGATCGTAAGAACAGAAACCACGATCACGAATACACCGAGGCACAACACGGGACCTCTGGACCCCATCATTAGGATGGCTATGGCAGAGACCACAAAGAGGATCAGTCTATGCCATTTAAACTTCTTCATCACATAATAGAAAGCCAGGCAAGAATGAGGCAGGATATTATAGGCACTGGCCATATCTCCGCCACTTAGAGTAAGCCCCTCCATACTGTTGACAAACAGCATATAGATAGAAAATGTCACAATGGTTACGGCAGAGATCCGATACAACCAATCCAAAACATCCTTATCATCTCCTCTGAGAGCTACACCTACAAAATAAAAGGGCAGACAACCTGTAATGAATTCCATATACAGCATTCTGAAATACGCCCGATTCTTGGCATATACCCAGTATTCAAAGGCGAACACAACAATACAGGACATGATGAACACGAAGTCAGAACCTCTCAGCCGTCCCGTAATGGTTTTGGAAGCCATCATAAAAGAGACGAAGATGACGCAAGGTATCACATAATCAGCGACTCCGGAAATCAGGGGTAAATTCACCATAACGCCTCTGATATAATTCAGCAAGATGCTCTCTGCCCAAAGCAAGGCAATGAAAATTTTAAAATATATTTGATTATTGTGTTTCTTAATGAGTTGGCTTTTTCTCATAGAACTATCTCAACTTAACTCAATATAGTATTCCGATTTACTCGGACAACAGCTTACAGATCCGTTCAGCCTGCTTGATGTTACTTTTATTTTCCAGGACAAAGGCCTTTGCCTTTTGACCAAAGGCAAACAATTCTTCCTCGGACTGTCCCAAGATCTCGTTCAGCTTCCGTGCCATCCCCTGTACATCCTCTTGATCCAGGATGTACACAAAGGGCTCGTACTCCCGTGGCATACCGGGAAGCCTAGTGGTCAGGATAGGCGTACCGCTGACCATGTATTCCATATTCTTGGAAGGGAAGGAATATTTGGTGTATTCCTCAGTCGTGGGACGGGGATTGATCAGAAGGGTGGCCTTTCTCTCCTCTTCTACGATCTTCCCGTTAGGTGCCACACCGAAAAAGCGAAGGGTAGGATGTTGCTCTGTCAGAGTCCTCAGTTCCTCCTCGTACTCCCCTGCTCCGTAAATATGCAATTCCGCATTGTCAATGTCAGCCTCTAAAAATCCCTCTACCAAATAAGGAATGCCGTAGATCCTTCGGAGGGAGCCTGCGTAGAGACAAACCTTTTTTTCGTATTTCTCAGAAAGAGTATTTACGACCTTATCAGCGGTTCTGTCCACATGTCCCTCGGAGATCAGGTAAGGGCGTCCCTTCTTGTTGATCAAATCATTCATGGCTTGGGTCAGGAAAATGTATTTGTCATAAGATCCCAACATCCGGTTGCAAACAGAGGACGCAATTCTCTTAAAAGGATTCTTGATCTCGAAAGCTCGCTTGGAGGGAACATCCGTTACGATGCCTACCACCTGTGTCCCAGTTAAGAATCCTGCACACAGTGCAGCCATAGAAACAGTGGTATTGAGCACATCGCAAATCACCGCCGCGCCCCTTTTTCCCACACTCCTGCCAAACACAAAGAAAAAAACATACAGGAACATCCAAACATGGCGGATCAAGGGAATATTGATCATAGGTGCAAACAGATATCCTCCCTCGGACTTGTGCCGAAATACCAATCCCTTGTAAGTAACACGGGAAATCGCGGGAATACACAAAGGGATCAGTTCCCGGTCTGCTTCGCGCAAACCTTCGATCTGGAGGGTATGATATTTTTGTGCCGCCTGAGAGGGTTTTTGCTTCTCCGTAAAGATTCGATTAAAATCCTCGTCGGGACAGGCGTTAGACAAGTACAATATTCTCATTCCGCGTACCTCTTGTAAATACTTCAATCACAGTCTAAGGCATTCTTTCCATACCTGCACTATGAGAAATTAGGGAACAGGTTGGAAAAGCCTCCATTCTGAAGGGACTTATTCTACCCGCTCCCTATAAATCAGTTTCTTAAATGTGCCACAGACCAGATTCAATCCCGTATAGAACAAGGATGGGATCACAGCCTTATGCAGTGCCTTCCGATACATAATGTAATGATGGCGGATCAGCTTTAGCTTACTTCCGCTGGAGATGGAGACCTCCCGTTTACAGTACCAAGACAAGCTCTCGGGGAAACGATACATAGGTGTTTTCTCCGCAGCTTGGAACCACATGGCGTAATCGTTGTTTTTCTTAATATCCTCAATTTGGATCAATCCCACGACCTCGGCATCATATAATACCGTAATAGTAGAAAAATAGCAATAGCAATAGACCTGCCATTTTCTGACCTTTTTGGGACCTGTGTAGATATAGGGAGAGTCCGTACCGTCGGGATAGCGGATCCGATAATCCGTAAAGGTAAAGGCATAACCATGATCCTTCATAAAAGCAAGCTGTCGCTCCAGCTTCTTCGGTTCCCAAAGGTCATCACTGTCCTGAAAAGCAATATAGCGCCCCTTAGCTTCCCGCAGGCCCCGATTGCGACTGACGGCCGCACCGGAGTTCTTTTCGTTCTTAAAATAACGGATCCGCGGATCTGTAAAGGCCTTTACCACTGCATCCGTATCATCGGTGGAGCAATCATCCACAATGATAAGCTCCCAATGGGTATAGGTCTGTGCCTGAATGCTCCGTATGGTATCTCCGATCTGTGCCCCCGTATTGTAGGAGGGCATAACGATGGAAATCAAATCACTCATAGGTCGTTCTTCCTTTATTCGGAGTCTGTCAGACTCCCAGTAACTCTTTTGCTTCCTCTTGCTTGCGGGCGTAGGTCTCGGGGTCTACCATCCCCTGCTCCAATAGATAATCACCGTAGTCGGAGGTCACCGCCAGTTCTGTGGGGCTCTCCCCTCTTCCGATGACGATCTTAAGGGTCTTAAATACGATCCTGCAATCCTCTGCAAAGGAAATATTCTTTATGTATTCCAAATCCAGTGCCAGCTTATTCTCCCACTTGAGAGCATTGCGACCGCTGACCTGTGCCAAACCGGATAATCCGGGACGAACACTGTGGCGTTTCCGCTGTTCCGGGGTCATAAATACCATATCCCGAACCAGTTGGGGACGTGGCCCAATGATAGACATGTGTCCCAGAAGGATATTCAGAAGCTCCGGCAGTTCATCCAGGGAGGTAGCACGGATAAAGCGACCGTAAGCAGTGATCCGCTGTTCATCGGGAAGAAACTTTCCGTCAGCCCCCTTGGCATCCGTCATAGAGCGGAATTTGATCAGGCGGAATACCTTCTCATTCAAGCCCGGCCTGGGCTGTGTGAAGAAAGGATTGCCCTTCATTTGGATCGCACCGATCACAGTCAGGATCAGCAATGGTAAAAACAGGATCGCAAGTGCTGCCAGTGCCACCAAAAAATCGATCCATCGTTTAAAGAATTTTGCGTACATGATATGTCCTCTCATGGGCTACCGTATTTATCTCTCGGCTTTGCCGAAAATCTTACGGATCACATTGATAATATAGTCCTGCTCTTCCTCGGTCATCTTGATGTCACTGGGCAGGCACAAACCACGGCTGAAGATCTCCTCACCTACGGGAGTCTCGGCTACGGAAATGAAATCCCGATCAGCAAACACCGGCTGCATATGCATGGGCTTCCAGATGTGGCGAGATTCAATATTCTCTTCTTGTAGGACGCGGATAATATCTGTGGGTGTTACACCGCAATCCTCGTCCAACAGGACACAGGACAGCCAATGGTTGGGCTGTGCATCCTCGGTATAAGGATTCATCTGCAGGGGCAGATCCTTGAAGGCTTCTTTATAGCGATCGTAGATAGCAACCTTACGGTCACGATGCTCATCCAAATGGATCAGCTGTCCACGACCGATACCGGCGACAACATTACTCATGCGGTAGTTGTAACCGATTTCGGAATGCTGATACCATGGTGCGGGATCCTTGGACTGAGTGGCCCAGAAGAAGGCCTTCTTCATAGCATCGTTATCATCGGACAGGAGCATACCGCCACCGGAGGACGTGATGATCTTGTTGCCGTTAAAGCTAATGGCATTATAATGTCCGAAGGTTCCGGTCTTTTTCCCTTGGTAGGAGGAAGCCAGAGACTCAGCTGCATCCTCGATCAGAATGGCGTTATGAGCATCGCAAATAGCACGGATCCGTTCCAGCTTGGCAGGGGTACCGTAAAGATTGACTACGATGACCACACGACATTCCGGATACTTCTCAAAAGCCTTTTCCAGTGCATCGGGATCCATGTTCCAGGTGTCCCATTCGGAATCGATAAGGACTTGCTTGCCGCCCTCATAAGAGACGGGGTTCACCGTGGCGGAAAAAGTCAGATCGGAGCAGAATACAGGCTCGCCGGGTTGGATATTGCAGAGTTTGACAGCCAGATGGATAGCCGCTGTGCAAGATGATACCGCAACAGCCTTACCGATGCCCAAATACGAAGACATCTCCGTCTCGAAAGAATCTACATTCTTACCGAGGGGTGCGATCCAGTTAGTGTCAAAAGCCTCCTGAATATATTTCAGTTCTTCTCCATGCATTGTCGGGGTTGACAGGTAAAGTTTCTTAGAAAACATAGGTTTTGCCTCTTTTCTGAAATAACCTAAATTCAAGCCTATTTCAGCAACATACTTTCTTTCCATACAGCATTTATAATATCATTTTCTATAGTATAAGTCAAGAAAAACTTATTCTCTTTTAATGTGTATTCTTCCAAAAAACAAAAGAAATTCCTTGACACAAGGGGGCACTTCAAGATAAAATATAGGAAAGCAAATTTATATTATTTTCTGTAAGCGTATTCTATAGATTACAACAGGAGGAAACCATTATGTCAGCCTTTGAGATCCTCTGTGCCACCATGCACCAAAAGGATTTTTCTAAAATACAAGAGATGAATATTCATTCGGATGTATTATTTGCCAATCAAGCAGATCGTAGCGAACTCACAGAAACAGAATTTGAGGGTCATCGTGCCAGAATGATCACCACCCCTACCCGTGGGGTTGGCAAGAATCGAAATATCGCCCTGTTGAATGCCGAGGGGGACATTTGCCTATTGGCGGATGATGATGTGGTCTATGCAGAGGATATGGAGGTGCGGATCCTGAAGGAATTTGACGCACATCCCGACGCAGATGTGATCATTTTCCATATGGAATCCTCCGATCCAGCCCGGCCTCAGCCCAATTACAAAAAACCCTATAGGGTTCGCTTCTGGAATCGTCTGCCCTGGCCTACCTTCCGCATTGCCTTCCGACTTTCTTCCGTCAAAAAAGGAAATATTTGGTTTACCACTCTCTACGGTGGTGGCTGTATCTTCCCCTCCGGCGAAGACAGTATGTGGCTCCATACCGCCCGTAAAGCCGGCTTGCGGATGTATGTTTCCACTGAAACCATCGGCAAAGTTTCTTATGAAACCTCTTCTTGGTTTACAGGGTATGACCCACGTTTCTTCTACGGAAAAGGAGCGTATCACCGTGCTGTCCATCCTCACAGCTGTTGGTTCTGGAAGCAATATGTCGCCTTCCGCTTACGCAAGCGCGGAGCCATGAGCAGAAAAGAAAAGCTGAAATGGTTCGACCACGGCGCCAAGGGTTACCATTCCCTCTTATCCTATGAAAAATACGCCAAAGCACTGAAATAACCGTTATTTCGTAACCGGCCATGGCCCGCAGGAACTCCCCTGTTGACTATGGTCGGTGCTTCTATACCTCGATCCTTAGGGATCATTTCCGCTGTTCGAAAAATTTTGCTGTAAAAAGTCGAAAAATCCATTGACATTCTGACTGTTTGGATATATATTCTCTAATAGAGTATTGTGCGGTAGTGCATCTTACTACTATCGATAGAAATGGGGGAGGATAAATGTCCCACGAGCTGATCCGTTTGACAAACCTTGTCATGGAATTCGATTCGGACCGAATTCTCGATGCAATCAACCTTTACATCAATGATAAGGAATTTCTTACCTTGCTTGGCCCTTCCGGCTG
>JAZOXB010000245.1:0-9538 GCA_045659585.1 Faecousia sp.
GTCGATGGAGGCCGGAAGGAATAAAAAAAGAAACAGCCTTTCGACTGTTTCTTTGGTGGGCGAGGCGGGACTTGAACCCGCACGTCCGGAGTGGACACTAGAACCTGAATCTAGCGAGTCTGCCAATTCCACCACTCGCCCGTGTGCTGTTCGCAATTCCTGATTGCTCAGATATATTACCACAGGAATTGCGATTTGTCAATAGTTATTTTAAAAAATTTTTGTTTTTTGAAAATTCTTTTCTTCACAGAATTCAGGAGATCCAAATAACAGATCCGGTCGACACACTAAGCGTCAAATCACAGTTTATCGCTCTGTTTGCCAAGTCCGTAGAGTCTCTTGGCTCTCCCTCTGGGAGAGCTGTCAGCGTAGCTGACTGAGAGGGCAGTATGCAGTAGAAATTAGAACCGACTATCAGAGAAAGTACCGGATACTTCTCTGCCTACTACGAAATCGGTACAAAATCGGGAATCCCTACTGCCCTCTCTGCCCGACCGGCACCTCTCCCGGAGTGAGAGGCAAGGGTCTTTACCAGCTTGGCAACGGCCCGATAAACCGGAATTCGAAGATTTAAGGGCTTGGAGCTATCACATAGAGAAGGCGGTTGGACAGATCAGATTCTCTCTTGACAAAATCTCCGCCACGGTGTATAATAAGCAACAGATGTTGCGTATCGCCCGTTTCCTAATTCACCATTTCAGAACAAACAGCAAAAAGGAGAATACCGTCATGCCTCCAAAGTTTAAATTCACAAAAGAGCAAATCGTAAAGGCCTCCTTGGATATGGTTCGCCGTGATGGGCTCCAGGCCGTTACGGCACGATCCGTGGGTCAAGCCTTGGATTCTTCCTCCAAGGTGATCTTCAGCCTGTTCCGGAACATGGACGAGCTCCACGAGGAGATTTTCAAGTCCGCTTATAACAAATATCTATCCTTCCTCCAACAGGATGTGGACCGGGGGCAGTATCCCCCCTACAAGGCCATGGGTATGGCCTATATCCGCTTCGCTATGGAAGAAAAGGAACTGTTCAAATTACTCTTCATGAGTGATCACAAGGAGCAAGGAACCTTCTCCGCTCCGGATTTCACCGCCTCTGTGGATATAATCCAAAAGGCCAACGGTCTCTCCCGGGAAGAAGCCCAACTTATGCACACAGAAATGTGGGTCTGCGTCCACGGCATCGCCACTATGCATGCCACTTCCTTTCTAACTTTGGAAGAAAACCTGATCAGTCGGATCCTTTCGGACACCTACTTCGGACTCTGCCACCGCCACACCTCCGGGGAGGGCTAACTATGGATGCTATTTTAATCAAAGGTCTGACAAAACAATATAAGGATGTTTTGGCAGTGGATCATCTGTCCCTTTCCGTTGGAGAAGGAGAATTGTTCTCCCTCTTAGGTATCAACGGCGCGGGAAAAACCACCCTGATCAAAATGCTGTCCTGCCTCACAGCTCCCACAGAAGGAGATGCTTTTCTAAACGGAAAGAGCATCCTTACCGAACCCCCCGGGGTAAAATCTCAAATTGCAGTCTCCCCTCAAGAAACCGCCGTTGCTCCCGGTCTCACTACAGAAGAAAATCTGAAGCTGATCTGTGGGATCCACGGCTTTCCCAAAGAGAAAACCGCCCAAAAGCTCCGAGAATTGACCACCCTTCTCCATTTGGAGCCGATCCTAAAGAGGAAAGCAGGCAAATTATCCGGAGGCTGGCAACGCCGACTCAGCATTGCCATGGCTCTCATCACCGAGCCCAAGATCCTGTTCTTGGACGAACCCACACTGGGTTTGGATGTACTGGCTCGCAGTGAGTTATGGGACATCATCCGCAGTTTAAAGGGAAAGATCACCATTGTGCTGACCACCCACTATATGGAAGAAGCGGAAGCCCTTTCCGACCGCGTCGCCATTTTGAAAGAAGGAACGCTTCTGATCTGCGACACCGTCCAAAGGATCAAAGAGGTCGGGGGTACGCAGAATTTTGAAGAAGCCTTTATCCGCATCGTAAAGGAGGCAAAATCATGAAAATGTTCAGCTTCGCTTCCAGAAACACAAAAGAGATCCTGCGAGATCCCCTGAATCTGTTCTTCGGTTTGGGCTTCCCCTTGGTGCTTTTACTTCTCCTCAGCGCCATTCAGGCAAACATTCCCGTAAGCATGTTTGAGATCCAACACCTGGCACCGGGGATCACCGTTTTCGGACTGTCCTTTATGACTCTGTTTTCCGCTACCATCATCGCAAAGGATCGGGGAAGCTCCTTCTTGCAAAGGCTCTACACCTCTCCCCTGACGCCCGTGGATTTCATTCTGGGCTATATCCTGCCCATGATCCCCATTGCCATTATCCAAGCCCTGATTTGCTATGTTAGCGCAGTTCCTTTGGGGCTGGAAATCACTCTATCCATCCTCTATGCCCTATTGGGCATCTTGCCTGTGGCATTCCTGTATATTTCCATAGGACTTCTGTGCGGAAGCGTCTTTACAGACAAGCAGGTTGGCGGTATTTGCGGGGCTTTGCTCACCAATGTATCCGCATGGTTCTCCGGGATCTGGTTCGATCTGGAACTGGTAGGGGGTGTCTTCCGGAAAATTGCCTACTGCCTCCCCTTTGTCCACAGTGTAGAGATGGAACGAGCCATTCTGAACGGAAATTTCATGCAAGCACTCCCCCATCTGTGGTGGGTTCTGGGCTACGGTATAGTACTCTTTGCCCTGGCAGTGCTTCTGTTCCTCAGACAAATGAAAGACCGTTAAAAATCAGGTAGGAGGCTACCCATTCGTTGCGTAGCCGACTTCCCACACCACCGTATGTACCCTGCGGTATCGGTTGGTTCAATCCCATAAGTGCAAGGACAATTGTGTTGTTCAGTACGCATTATAGAAATGTGTACCCACCGGGCGCACCAAAGAAAACAGGACAGAGAGCGTCTCCTCTCCGTCCTGTTTTTCGCAATTTCTCCCCTACGGGCAGATTAAAAAACGCTCATGCAGAAGGTTAACTTTCTCTTCGTGCAAAAACAATTCAAGGCCAAAACCGGTTCTACTCACAGAACCGGAGGAAACCGATCCGCAATGCAGAGCAGTAAACAAAATACGGCAAAAACCATAAGTGGCCCCAGAGATACCAGCAACGACAAAAGACTATAGCCTTTTTTCTTAATACGCACCGCCAGAGGAATTGCCACTAAGGAAAACAAAGCATTCCCCATGGTGACCCATGATGCGATCATGTATAACCGAATATAAACAGGATTCGTCGCATCAATGGTCGCCTCCGAGACCATCCCTCCTATAAAAGAAAACAGGGCGAAAAATAAATAATAGAAGATCCCCAAAACAACATTGGTTGCCCGGGTAACTTTGTCAATCTTTAGATTCCGCTTCATGAAGCACTCCCCTTTCGTAGATTTTATAACACCCATTTCCGTCTGTGTTATGTGTTACACACAAGCCGTCCCCCGGTGCTATGAGAAATCGTAGCCCGGACAAAAAGTATTTACTAACTTCAGATAGATCTCATCATATTCTACAGGGAATCCATTCACAAACATTACCGCACAATCTTCAACAGAAGAGTATCCTCCAAATGCTATTTCCAGAACTTGGCTATTATTGTTTGTTTGAAAAATAAAACAACTCCTAATATCTTTTCTGCAGTCGCTCTCAAGAATCGGAATAAACTTCCGCTTACTGATTTCTTCCAACAAATCTATATTATTTTTTAATTCCTCATTTCCAACATATACTTTCTGTCCTCTGAAATTAGTTTCTGCGTCGTGAATTAGACTATCTACATCGTAAGATCCATATGTGAAAAAAACATCCTCGTTGTAGTAAGCGTACACCTCCATACCACATAAATTGATGTCAGACAATGCATTGGAATAATCGATCAACGAGTTGTTTAGTGAAGCTTCAAGCTGTTTTTTCTGACTGCTACAGCCGTTCAACAAGCATGAAGCACATAACAGTAGAGAAAGCATGATCACTAAGATTCTGTTTTTGGAACGCATATTTCCACTCCTTACAATTATAGCATTCTCCGTCTAACAACGTTTCTGTTGATAATCATTCCAAGACGCAGGCTCGTCCACCGAGCTACGCCCACGATTCGGTTATGTTCCCTCGCAAATACGTGATACTCTGAAAATGTAAGAATTCATCTCTCCGTCTCCAACTTTTCCTGCACGGAAAGCTTCGTTATAGAATGCGGCAAAGGATTCCGCATCTGCATATGTACGAAATAATCCTAACTCGTTAAGCAAGCTGTGAAATCTAAAAAAAGGCTCATACCAATCCAAATCGGTAATGATTTGCTCATCAATCGGAATGGGACAGTATTCATAGCCCATGAACTCCATTTTCGGCAATGCTCCTGTCCAAATTTCATCGGAATAGTTGCTTTCAATAAACAACGCACGAATTTTTACATTCATTGCTTTGCAATGTCTGATATACCTGTTATATAAATCCGGATTAGAAATAAATTCCAAGGATTCAAACCAGTATTCATCAATTCGCCTTGATAGCGTTTCCTCAGTTAGCTTTTGGCTTATAACATCTCCATACCATGTTAGCGGAAACTGACAATACGCATTTATTCCATGATAAGGGAAATTTTGCACATAATTTGTTTTATCATCCAGTCCTTGTATCAATATGCCGTTTGCCTTCATCCCCTCTACACCACCTATTCTAACCTCGTCGGGACGAGGAACTTCTTTGCCGACAGGCAAGACCGTTCCCTGTTCCGCCTGCCCTATTCGTCTCTTAGCCAGATGTAAGTATCATCAATTTTGCGAAACTGTTCGATGGCAGCTATTGGAATTTGCAGATCTTTATGATTTATGTCTATCTTAAATGCATTCGGATTCATAAAAAAGAAGGTATGAACATCCTCTGCGTTGCCATCGTCGGGAAAGGGCGGATCACAGTTCTGCTTTTCTACCACAAGATAGACTCCGTAATTCTTTTTCTGTCTGGCAGTTTCGTTGTGAAATAAAATCAAACGCCCTACATCACTCCACGGAACATTCCGTATCTGTATTCCCAACAGATATGCTTTGATACCTGTCTCTGAAAAAACATAATGTCTTCCACACGCAAAAAGAATATATGTCATAACAACCACCGCAACACCTTTGGGAAGTGGCCAACGGGCATACGGTGCCAAAAGCAGTAAGAAAATTGTTAGTAACCCAATTGCCACCACAACTATATAACCGTAGGCTAAAACATATTTTTTCTTTTTGGGCATGATTGCAATCTCTCCAATCTATAAACGCCATTACAGGACACAGAGCAGAAAAACAGCACTCCGTCCCTTACTTATACCTTTACCTGTGTTAAAAATCGGCAATTGGATAATCCGGACAATAATTGACATGCTGAGCCGTTATCTTAGCATTAATGTCCCCAATACATTGGGTGTTTAGCCACCACACGAATGCTTCTGTTCCAATTTCTAAAGTCGATGTTCCATTGCTGTTCTGTATGCGATAATTGTGATTATTTTTTTCGTCACTCATCCAGTCGAAAAAACGCTGAACAATTTCGTCTAAGTTATCAGCGACATAATTGGAAACAGACAAAATATCCACATCACTGTAATCGTACTCAAATATTATGTTAATTTTCTTCATTCAATCCCCCTATGACATAAAAAACCCTTTGATATCCAACACCGCAAGGGAACGATTCTGTATCCTGCGGCGGTTTCGGTCAGCCTTCTGTGCTATAGTCACCGTGTCTAATGCCCATTTGGAACCCAAGTTTCGTAAGAGAATCAACTCGAGGATCTGTTAAAAGACCTATAATTCCCCGAAGCACTTTTTCTTTACAGCATAGATGAGGCTCTTTGCCAACAAAGAAAACATCCCTGCATGAGCTACACAAGCTCCTCGACCCCTTTGATATTCCGGTCAGGTAGCTGATTTGCCTGATGAAAACGCCTTTTGTTCCATATTATTAAGTTAGAATCTCTTTGGTACTATTCTACACTCTCTATGAGGATCTGTCAACTTTTTTCTCTGTGTAAAAAAAGAAAAAGCCATGCCGTGGCACAGTTCCTTGGGAATGTGGGAGGATTATACTAATTTCTAATAAAAGGGTCAATCCGTTCTGATATGCCGCTGATCAGCGCCATGGCGGCAAAGTCGCCAAGAAATCATCTGTAATACTGTTCTTGCCGCCTAAGGCTAAGCAGGATATTCATCCTGCAATAAAATGGCTTTCATCCCATTTTACAAAGAAACGGTATTATAGCTCTGAACGCAAGACACTTGTAATCATCGTCATAGAAACAGAAAATCCGAACGCTGTTCCCATTGGAACAAAGTTCGGATTTGATCTGTTTGGTGACCCGCTGGAGATTCGAACTCCAGACCCATTGCTTAAAAGGCAATTGCTCTGCCTGCTGAGCTAGCGGGTCATATAATATAGGGCTGATTAAAAAATGGTCGGAGCAAAGCAGGCTTTGCTCCGATGCACTTACATGGCTGGGATGGCAGGATTCGAACCTACGAGTGCCAGAGTCAAAGTCTGGTGCCTTACCGCTTGGCGACATCCCAAAATAGGCGTCCCAAGAGGGGAAAATGGGGTGAGTGAAGGGACTCGAACCCTCGGTCTTCAGAGCCACAATCTGACGCGTTAACCAACTACGCTACACCCACCATATTATTCCCTGCTGATGTTTGATGCAACTGCATCATGGTACGCCGGAAGGGACTCGAACCCCCCACCTACTGCTTAGAAGGCAGTTGCTCTATCCGGATGAGCTACCGGCGCAAATCTTGGAGCGGGTGATGGGAGTCGAACCCACGTCCACAGCTTGGAAGGCTGTTGTACTGGCCGTTGTACTACACCCGCATCTACGGAGTCTTTCATCAGCCATACAAGTTTAACATAGGATTCTCTATTTGTCAAGTGTTTTTTAAAATTTTATTAAGTTCCAAGGCTTTTTAACAAAAGGGGCTGCCATAAAGGCAGCCCCGCTTCCTTTAAAGTGTCATGAAACGAGCCATGATCGTTGCAAACTGTGCACGGGTTGCGTTATTGCCGGGCTTCAGGTTGGAAACGTCACCGGACTGCACACCATTGATCAGTCCCTTTTCCACACACCAAGCCATTGCTTCTTGTGCCCAGGATGCGACTGCCTCTGCATCGGGATAAGCAGTCAGATCTCCGCCACCGATTTCCCAGCCCAGAAGCTTGGCATATCTGGCCAGCATAACTGCCATTTCCTGACGAGTGATCTCCTTGGTGGGACGGAAGGTGTTATCGTTATAGCCGGTAACAATGCCGTTTTCCTGTGCCCAAATAACCGCATCGGTATACCACTGACCTGCGGCAACATCCGTAAAGCCACAGGTTCCCTCAACCGCAGGCTGACCTGCAATACGGTACAGAACCGTAGCAACCATGGCTCTGTTCAGAGTGCCGTTGGGACGGAAGGTGGTACTGCTGACGCCATTCATATAGCCGTTTTTCAGCACAAAGTCTACGCCGCTGTGGTACCATTCATCCACAGACAGATCCGTATATTGCATAGAGGGGCAATCATGATCGGGCTCGATAGGCTCATCGGGAGTCACGCCGGGAACATTGGTGGTGTACATATAGTTTATGGTCTCACGACCGTACAGTGCAATATAGAACAGATCCAGAGGGAAATATCCGTCTATGTAATACTCGGCATTGTCAAAGATCGCAAAACAGCATTCATAGAAGTCATACAGAAGAACCAAATCATTGTTCTGTGCACTGACGATGCACTCATAGCCGTAGGAGTCCAGAATGACATTCCAGTAAGAAGAAGCATTAGGGGTTGCCGCAAAAGTGATATCCATACCGGACAGGGACAGATACTTGCCCGTCTTATTGTTTCGGATGGTATAGGTACCATTATTCTGAAGTTCAAAGGTATAAACAAAGTTTTCGGCAGCACAGGAGAATCCATAATAACTCTCACTGGCCACTGCACCATAACGGGCAACCGCATCGGCGTCCTTCCCGTTTTCATCCAGAACCACCGGATGCATGGTATCCAGATACTCGCTGTCTTCCGGGTCTAAATTAAATCCCACAATAGCAAATTCGCCGTTATAATCTGCGGGATATTCTACCCAGTAGTATTCGGGAACTTCCAGTTCGGATTCCGGGAAATAGTACAGTGCATAGAAGGTGATGTCGGTATCTACCGTAAGAGAATCTTCCGCATAGTAGAAGTCGTAAATGTCGCTGCCGTCGCTAAGTTCGAATTCCTCGATGACCCAGCAATCAAAGAGGTAGTCGCCGTAACTGGCAGCTTCGGGGAATGTAACGGCAGTGCCTGCGGTTACGGTCTCGGTAGTGGTTCCGGAGGGCGTTACCCAAGTAACGGTTACTGTTCCTGCGGCTGCAAAGGACACCGGCAACACAGAAAGGATCAGAACCATGGCCAGAAGGGTCGCAAGAATACGATTTTTGACTTTCATTGGAATGTCTCCTTTTCATAATATGGGATTTCCACCAAGGGTGTTTTAACACACTAAAGCGGTTAAGTATATTATAACATAAGAACCCCTTTCTGTCTACACTTTTGGTAAAATTTGTATTCCCCACCCCACCCGGAATCGCAAATTCCCGTTTATCGAGCTATTCCCAAGTCCGTGCACGCCCTTGGCTCTCCCTCTGGGAGAGCTGTCAGCGTAGCTGACTGAGAGGGCAGTAGGGGTTGGGAGTTAGCAGGAGAGTTTAGAGGATCATGGGCACCTTTTGGCTTGCCAAACTTACGAAATATGACATTAAATATAGAGAATTTATGACTCGGTATTGGTTTGCTCCCTGCCGGGGGCGTTTATTTCTTGTTATTTGACAAGAAACGAACCAAAGAAGCAAACCGTGGGGGAGGCGCTGGGGGTTTCACCGGCTCGATACCCCGGTGGTGTCGTTTCCATTTTCGCCGGATGAAAAACCGCCCTCCCCCGGCCCACTACCGGCGGTGCGTCCCACTATCGATCCCTTGTTTCAGATCGTTTTATTTGCGTCACTTTGCGCAAATTGAAATTTTAAACTCCACGATAAACTGTGATTTAGCGATTAAATACACGATCAAAAAACTATATATAGGCACTTAATATATAATAATTCAAATCAAGACAGAGAAAACCTCCACATTTCTGTGGAGGTTAATGTTGGCGTTACCTATTTTCACGGCTAGAAAGCGACTATCGTTTTGCCGTGAAAAAACAGTCCGGTGGACTGTTTTAGGCAAAGACGATAGCGAACAAGAAAAAACCTCCACATTTCTGTGGAGGTTAATGTTGGCGTTACCTATTTTCACGGCTAGAAAGCGACTATCGTTTTGTCGTGAAAAAACAGTCCGGTGGACTGTTTTAGGCAAAGACGATAGCGAACAAGAAAAAGGGGCTGTAAAAAAAACAGCCAAAACAAGACGGCGAGTCTCTTCAATGAGGCTCGCCGTTGATCTTTGTTAGAGAGAATTTATTTTAGCCTTTGATTCGTGCGAATTTAAGCGGTTTTTGTGCAGAAATTGTCTTT
>JAZOXB010000246.1:0-6628 GCA_045659585.1 Faecousia sp.
ATCTTCTCCGTCCACACCATAGAAGAGAATGAATTCACTCAGGCCGTTGGTCTTGGAGGAAACGGCGTTGTCCAGCTTAAACCGAACCTGACACACATCCTGAGAGCCGGGGGTAAAGCTAAGGGGATGGGTCTCCCAGCCCGTACCGGTTTCGATATAGTGATAGGTCGTGGTGTCACTTGCCGCAACGGTGATGCTGATATTGCCGTCTGCAATGGCAGGGGCAGTGGTTCTGTTTGCGGGAGCGTACCAGTTTTCCGCCAAATCAAAATTTACGTTGCCATAGCTCTTCGTCTTATACCGAGTCTGGTCTGTGCTCGTATTGGTGAAATCGAAGAACAGATACTCAGAATCCCGTACAAAACTGAAATAATCCAGATTCACAAGGTTGGTGCTTGCTGTACCGGAAGCCTGAATAAAGAGCTTATGCTCACCGGGGAGAACGGTTTTACTCAAATTGATGGTTTTTGCTCCAACTGCAGAATCAGCCGCCAGAGTATAGGAGCCGATGAGATTGCCGCTGGAAACAGAATCAATATAAATGTTCAGCTTTGCTCCCTTTAATAACCCCCGAAGGGAAATTTTAAGCTGATATTCGTCTCCGTTGAAATATATATTCCGATATTCCAGCCATTCTCCGTTGCGGAGATTGTAGACGGTCTTGTTCATGTTGGAATTTGCTTCCAAGGACAGAGAAAGGTTGGCATCTACGGAGTTCATATTATGGAAGTGCTCTGCCTGAATGGTCTCGTTGGAGGCACGCTGACGGTTATAGTCGTAGAGATAGGCAGAAAGCTCACTGGCGCGGTCTGTCATAATGCCGTCGAAGCCGATGCCCAGCATATAAGCCCAAGTCTTTTCGCTGTCCGGCCTGCCGCCGCTCCAGCCGCCGGTAGAAATGGTAGAGCAGTAGAGGGCGATGTTGTTGGTGTCGCAGAATGCGTCAAAGGAGGAAGTGATAATTTCCTCGTATGCTGCCGCATTGGCTTCATTGTAGGTAACTTCAACAGCCTTTAAATAAGTACCGTTGTTCAGGTGGGATTGGAGTGCGGATTCGTTGGGCTTACCCATAACGTGCATATGGAGCATGGTATTTTTAACATCTGCCTGAGTGATGGTGTCGTTGGGGTAGGCAGTGTTCCATGCATTCGCCGCCGCGGTAGCCCATGTGTTAATGGTGCTTGCACTCTGGGAAATCTTGAAGAATGCATTGTTCAACATATTCTTCTCTCGGAGAAGCTTGTAGCAAGCAACAAAGACAGCCTGAGAGCTGCACTTGTCAATGGTGATCAGGGTCTTGGGACCGTACATCTTTACCATATCCAGACAGTCGTCAAAACGGGCAGGATAGACCTTGCCGCCGGAGGCCGCATCGGCGCCGTAGTGGGATTTGTAGTTGGGCAGGGTGTTCAGGATCTTCGCCTGTGCCGCAGTCAAGGTATAGGCAGTGGTAAAGGAAGAACCGCCCTGTTCTGCACGGAGAGCCATGGATTTTAAGGAAGACCAGTTGTAGTCTGCCACGTTACCGGTAGAACCTACTACCGTACGGTTGATGGTGGTGTCATGGAAAAGGGTCAGGACACCGTCCTTACTGAGCATGACATCGATCTCAATGCCGTCAATACCCATTGCGATGGAGTGATAGATAGCAGGGAGAGAATTCTCCGGAGCCATTCTCCAAGAGGCTCGGTGGGTGAAGGACAGAGGGATCTCTCGCTCAAACTTGCTGATGGCATCTTGGGCTCCGTAGGTAGGTGCGGGATAGGCCGCCGCTACGGGAGTCAGCTGCAGGAGTAAAAGGAGTGCGAGGAGTAGAATTGGGAGTCGTTTCCACATAGATATTTCCTCCAATGTATAAAATCTCATGATAATTATACCAGTGAAGCTACTTTCTGTCAAACAACTCCGGAGGAAAAACGGGAATTTTAGAAAGAAATTATTGTGGTTTTTGAATTTGGCTGTGAAATAACTTGTCCTCCGCCGCTGAAGGGCAGAGGGACATCCATCACAGTGGATCTTTCCCGTGCTCCTTAAATCACAGTTTATCGAGCAGTTTGAAATTTCAATTTGTGGCAAAGTGACGCAAATAAAACGATCAGAAACAAGGAAACGATAGTGGGGCGCACCGCCGGGAGGGGGCCGGGGGAGGGCGGTTTTTCATCCGGCGAAAAAGGAAACGACACCACGGAGGGAACGAGCCGGTGAAACCCTCAGCGCCTCCCCCGGTTTGCTTCTTTGGTTCGTTTCTTGTCAAATCACAAGAAATGAACGCCCCCGGCAGGGAGCAAACCAATACCGAGTCATAAATTCTCTATATTTAATGTCATATTTCGTAAGTTTGGCAAGCCAAAAGGTGCTCATGATCCTCTAAACTCTCCTGCTAACTCCCAACCCCTACTGCCCTCTCAGTCAGCTACGCTGACAGCTCTCCCAGAGGGAGAGCCAAGGGTGTGCACGGACTTGGGAACAGCCCGATAAACGGGAATTTGAGCCTATTATGCCCATGGAGGGGAGGAAATGAGGGTGGAAGGGGAGAGAAGGAAATTTTTGATAGATCCGAAAGGTGTTTTGCAATGTGTGTGCAAAATCACCAAGGAGAGGTTGTGGGGGATTTTCCCGCGCTGTGGCAAATAAAAACGGAAAAATTCACAACAAATGACATGTAAACAATCAAAAGTCACACATTTTTTGCCCGCTTGAAATTTAAAATAACTTGAAAATGTTGTAAAAACAACGGAAAATATATATGTTACAGTATATCTTTCAGTGATTTTCAGGATAAATTTACCAAAAATGCGAATTTACTTTTTGATTTCTTTGTGGTAGGGTTAAGCTGTAGCGGCACAGCCTTATGTGACCGTATCAAATTTATGCAAAGAGGTGTACTACATGAAGAGATCCCCCATTATCTCCAAGGTCATGGCTATGGCACTTGCTCTGGCAATGATCCTGTCTCTTCTGCCTGTGATGTCCTTCGCGGCAGAGAGCTATCCCACAGAGGGAGCCTATGTCTTCAACTTCACCGACAGCGGTATTGCCGTTGTACAGGAAGGTGAGGGCGGTAAGTATAAGGCTTCCGGTACCGAACTGAAGATCCAGGCAGAAGGAACCTATATCGTTTCCGGTTCCTGTGACGAGGGCTTCATTCAGGTCAGCAAGAGCGTTACCGGAGTTACTCTGGTTCTTAACGGTCTGACCCTGACCAACTCCACCACCTGCCCCCTGTCCATTAACAAGAGTACCGGGGTCACTCTGGTGATTGCTCCCGGTACCGTCAATACCCTGACGGACAATGCTTACAACAACGACACTGTTTATGCCGACAACGGCGACGCCGAGAATGCTGTCATTAAGTGTAAGGACGGCTCTCAGGTCACCATTTGTGGTACCGGCACCCTGAACCTCAACGCCAAGGGCGAGCGTGGCATCAAGTCCGGCGAAACCGACATTGAGACTGTTCCCGAAAGCCCCAGAGAGGCATGGCTGGTCATTCAGGAAGCCACCATCAACATCACCTCTACCGCAGGTGGCGGTGCCAACGGTGGCGATGCCATTAAGGCAGACATGCTCCTGAAGGTTCTCAGTGGCAATCTGAACCTGTCCTACACCGGTGACGGCATCCAGTGCGAAGCTGAGCTGTATATTGGCGAAGCCGGCAAGGTCGGCCCCACCATTACCATGACCAATGGTTACGAAGGTCTGGAAGGTGACAAGGTCTACTGCTACAGCGGTGATATCACCATCAGTGTTAAGAAGAACACTGCAGAAGACAGCGGTGGTAACTGTATCCAGGGAAAGACCTACCTGCAGATCGTAGGTGGCAAGTACACCCTGTCTACCGATGATGACGCTATCAAGAGCGACTACGATGTATACATCGGCGCGCCCTGCTCCACCGAAGGCCCCACCATCAATGTTCTCAGCTCCTACGAGGGCATCGAAGGTGCTTGCATCTATATCTACGGTGGCAATATCAATGTTGAGGCATCCGACGATGCCATGAATGCCGCTAACAGCGATCTGGGCTCTTCCGAGCCTCCTGCTCCCGGCAGCGGTGGCAGACCCGGCGCTCCCGGTAGCGGTTCTTCCTCCTCTTACCCCTTCGATCTCCAGATCCTGGGCGGTAAGATCTACTGCAACTCCGGCGGTGACGGTCTGGACTCCAACAAGGCTCTAACCATCCGTGGGGGCGAGACTGTGGTTCTGTCTTCTACCCAGCAGGATAACAGCGCCCTTGACGTAGACGGTGTTGTTACCATTACGGGCGGTGTTTTCTTGGGTGTCAGCTATAAGGGTATGTTCAAGAGCATTTCCAACTCCCAGTATTATCTGACCGCTTCCAACCAGAGCATTTCTGCAGGCCAGAAGATCTGGGTCACCGATATCAACGGCAATACCTTTAATGCCTCTACCACCACTGCAACCAGAAGAGCAAACTTCATTATTTTCTCTTCTCCCGAGCTGGCTAACAGCCCCAGTGAGAACTACATCCACTACGGCAACACCGATTTTAACTCCGGTCGTCAGGGTGCAGGCGTCAGCAACCCCTATGTTCCCACTGCTCATAGTCTGGTGACTTCTCCCGCCGTTCCCGCCACCTGCACCTCTACCGGTCTGACCGAGGGTAGCTATTGCGAAGGCTGTGGTACCGTTTACTCCGTTCAGCAGGAAGTTCCCATGTTGGAACATAACCCTGTAGAGGTTGCAGAGGTTCCCGCAACCTGCACCGAAAAGGGTAGCACCGCCGGTGTCAAGTGTAGTCTCTGTGACTACATCTTCAGCGGCTGTGAAAAGATCAAGAAGCTGGGTCACGATATCGAAGTCCGTGGCAAGGTAGAAGGCACCTGCACCACCGATGGTTTCACCGGCGAGGAATATTGCCTCCGTTGCGAGACCGTGGTTACCGCAGGCGAAGTTATTACCGCTCCCGGTCACACTGTTACTACCGATCCTTCCGCAGATCCCACCTGCACCGTTCCCGGCAAGACCGAGGGCAGCTCCTGCTCTGTCTGTGGCGAAGTATTCAGCACCCAGACCGAGATCCCTGCTACCGGCCATACCGTAGTAGTGATCCCCGGCACTGCCGCAACCTGCACCTCCCCCGGCAAGACCGACGGCAGCTACTGCTCCGTTTGTAATGAAGTCCTGACAGAACAGACCGTCATCGCTCCCACAGGCCATACTTCCGAGATCATTCCCGGCAAGGAAGCAACCTGTCTGTCTTCCGGTCTTACCGATGGTGAAAAGTGCTCCACCTGCGGTGCCGTTCTGGTACAGCAGACTGCTATTCCCCGTCTGGGACATAACTACATCTATACCGACAACGGCGATGGCACCCATACCGGTGTTTGCGACCGTTGCGACAAGGCTCTGACTCCTGCGGCTCATACCCAAGACGCCAACGGTGTCTGCACCGCATGTAATGCCGGGGCAAAGCCTCCCGTTGTAGATGAGACCATTAAGATCTATCATACTCTGAATCTGGCAAGTGATATCTCCATTAACTATGCCGTTACCGTAGCTCAGCTGGCAGGTTATGACAGCTACTATCTGGATTGCGTTCTGCCCGTATACGGCGAAGCCGGCAAGACCGGAACCAAGACCATTCGTGTAGAAGCTGTCGAAAACAACGGCTACTATTACTTCACTCTGTTGGGTCTCACCGCCATTCAGATCGGTGACGAGATCGAAGCTACCCTGTATATGACCAAGGACGGCGTATCCTACGCTTCCGCTACGGATGTGTATAGCGTTGCCGCATACGCTTATGCACAGATGAACAAGAGTGCATCCAAAGCCTCCCTGAAGACCCTGTGTGCAGACCTGCTGGTTTACGGTGCCGCCGCTCAGACCTACAAGGGCTATCGTACCGATGCTCTCTGCAGCAGTGCTATGACCGCCGAACAGCTGGCATATTGCAGTGATACGGAAGGCGTGACCTTCGGTAGCAACAATCTGGTACTGGATGATGTTGCAGAACCTCAGATCACTTGGGTAGGTAAGGCTCTCAATCTGGAATCCAAGGTCGTTCTGAAGTTCATCGTGGAGACCGGTGCTTATGCCGGTAAGGTCGAGGATCTGACCCTCCGCGTGACCTATACCGACTACAAGGGACAGAAGCAGACCGCTATCGTTACAGATCCCACCTATTACGGAAACGATACTCGTTATGCCTTCGACTTTGACGGTCTTCTGGCCGCTGAACTCCGTACTGTGGTAGAAGTTGCTGTTTTCGCAGGGGAGGAGCAGGTCTCCACCACTCTGAGCTACAGTGCCGATACCTACGGCAACAATAAGAAGGGCAACCTCCTTTCCCTCTGTAAGGCTCTGTTTGCTTACTCCGACAGTGCCAAGGCATTCTTCGGCTGATCCCGTAAAATCGGCAACACCCGGAATTTAGATCCCTGATATAATGGGCCTCGGTTGCGGAAGTGTCAAAGCTTCTCCAACCGAGGCTTTCTTATCTTCAAATCACAGTTTATCGAGCAGTTTGAAATTTCAATTTGTGGCAAAGTGACGCAAATAAAACGATCAGAAACAAGGAAACGATAGTGGGACGCACCGCCGGGAGGGGGCCGGGGGAGGGCGGTTTTTCATCCGGCGAAAAAGGAAACGACACCACCGGGGT
>JAZOXB010000247.1:0-2899 GCA_045659585.1 Faecousia sp.
GTATTGCTTTTTTCCTGCCTTTTATTGTATAATAGAGAAAGCTATGACGAAAGGAGATCAACCTATTATGGAATCCTATGTAAATTTTGCAGTTCAAAAAACCATGGAGCTTCTGGCAATCGACAGCCCCACAGGCTACACTGCCGAGGCCGAAAGCTATGTTTTAAGAGAATTTTCTGCTCTGGGCTTCAAGACCAAGCGTACCACCAAAGGCGGCATTCTCATTGATCTGGGGGGAGTCGATGAGACCGACGCTCTTCTGTTAGAGGCGCACACCGACACCTTGGGCGGTATGGTCGCAGAGATCAAAGGCAACGGTCGCCTGCGGATCGTCAATGTAGGCGGTATGAATGCCAACAACGCTGAAGCAGAAAACTGTCGCGTCGTTACCAAGTTTGACGGCATCTACGAAGGCACTCTCCAACTGTGCAATGCCTCCATCCATGTTAACAGTGACTACAATTCCACCTCCCGTAAGTTTGATGTAATGGAAGTGGTTCTGGATGAATTGGTAGAAAGTGCCGAGGATGTTCGTGAATTGGGCATTGAGGTCGGCGACTTTGTGTGCTTCGATCCTCGGAGCAAGGTCACTTCCTCCGGCTACATTAAGAGCCGTTTCTTAGACGACAAGCTGTCTGTAGGCATCCTCTTAGGCTTTGCCAAATATCTGGCAGACAATCAACTGACGCCCTCCCGCAAGGTCTATGTTCATGTGACCGTATATGAAGAAGTAGGTCACGGTGGCTGTGCCTCCGTACCCTCCGGAGTAACCGAAGCCATTTCCGTAGATATGGGCTGTGTAGGTAACGGTCTGCAGTGTACCGAACGGCAGGTATCCATCTGTGCCAAGGACTCCGGTGGTCCCTACAGCTACGAGGTAGTCAAGAAGCTCATTGCCGCCGCCAAGAAGGAACAAGCCGACTATGCCGTGGACATCTATCCCCATTACGGCTCCGATGTAGAAGCCACCCTCAGTGCAGGCTATGACATTCGCCACGGTCTCATCGGTGCCGGCGTCTATGCCTCCCACGGCTACGAGCGGAGCCACAAAGATGGCGTCCTCAACACCTTAAAGGTTCTGAGGGGGTATCTGTTTTGATTTTAGGAATCAAGAAGCGTTACTGGATCATTGCCGCCATTGAACTGTTCTTAGGTCTGTTCTTCTATAAATTCGTATATGCCTATCAGTTCACCGGCATCCTCCTGTGTTGCCTTGCGGCACTGACCATGGTATTCGGTGTACTGAATCTGGTAAAACGCACCATTTTCCGCACCATCCTCATTGTAGTTCTGGCCGTAGCCGCCTTTATGGCAGTGGTCACCGGCACCAATATCCACAGAGCCTCCAAGGGCTCCCCGGATCCCGAAGCAGACTATGTCATTGTTTTGGGTGCAGGCGTCAACGGCACGGAACCCAGCGCTTCCCTTCGGGAACGGATCGCCGCCGCCCAAAGCTATGCAGAAGCCTATCCCGATTCCATTCTGATACTCTCCGGCTCTCAGGGACCCAACGAGGATATCAGCGAAGGTCTGTGTATGTACAACAAGCTTACGGAAGCCGGCATAGATCCCAACCGCCTGTACATAGAGGATCACGCAGATGATACGGAGCAGAATATTCAATTCTCCTTGGATCTGATCACAGAGACCTTCGGCGAAACACCGGATACCGTCTGTATCATTTCTTCGGAGTATCACTTGCTCCGAGCAGGACTTCATGGAGAAGAACTGGGCATCACCCCTGTACTCTACCCTGCCCGTACAGCAAACCGTCTGTATTACTGCAATATGTTCCTCCGTGAGATCGTGGCAATATGGGAGTATAAGTTCCTGTAAAAAATTTTTTGAATTTTTTAAATTTTTCATGGAACTTTTTTTAGAAAGCCGCGTCTATGTACTCGGAGCCGCCACAAGCGGCAAAGAAATTTAACCAATCTGAAAGGAAATTCAAAATGAAGAAGTTTATCGCTATGATGCTCTGCATCATCATGACCCTGTCCCTGGTTGCCTGCGGCGGCAACACCGAAGAGACCACCGAGCCCACCACTGAGCCCACCACCGAAACCACCACCGCTGCTACCGAAGAAATCACCGAAGAAGCTACCGAAGAATTCACCGAAGAAGAAACCTTCGAAGAAATCGACGCTTCCGAGATCCTGTTCATCCAGAGAGATGCTGACTGGAACGAAACCGAGATCGAGCCCACCGAGACCATGCTCTTACTTGCAAGCCTGTACGAAGACTACCCCGTAGATCAGCGCCCCGGCTTCCTCCGCATGCGTGAGCTCGCTGCTGACGAGTACGAGATGAATTACCTGCCCACCGATATGGAAGGCCTGACCGTCGTTGCTTGCGAGCCCGGTATGGCTCCCCCCGCTCATTTCACCTCCATCATCACCGTTCCCGAAGGAACCGATCCTCAGACCGTTGTTGACTATATCAACACCAACATCGACCCCGAGCTCCGTTCCAAGTGGATGTCTTCCGCTGCTGAGACCTACGAGCTGGTCGTTTCCGGCAACAACATCCTGTTCATCATGACCGACATGGCTTTTGCTGAGCACTGCGTCAACGCTTTCAACGAAAAGGCCGTCGGCTGATCCCTATAGAATTTAATCTAACCCTCCAAGGGCCGAACCCCAAAACGGGGCTCGGCCCTTGTTTCGTTTGGCGTAAGTGCAAGTGAATACCGAATCGTGAATATGAGGCTACGCCACAGATCCAAAAATTTGGCTAAATCCAATGGTTATCGAACTGCAAATCACAGTTTATCGAACTGTTTACCAAATCAGAATCAGCCCTTGCCTCTCCAATGGGAGAGGTGCCCCGAATGGGGCGGAGAGGGCAGTAGGGATTACCCCTAAAGTACCGAGTTCGTAGGATGATGGGCAGAAAACAG
>JAZOXB010000248.1:0-2890 GCA_045659585.1 Faecousia sp.
GCACCTCCGGCACAGGACTACACTGCCATAGTCACTAACATATGGATCCTCGGTATGATCCTAATGCTGGGATATTTCTGCTTCAGCTATCTCCGTTTGCTCCGAAAGCTGAGGGAGGCCGTACCCCTGGAACGGAATCTCCGACTCTGCGATCACATTCCCTCGCCCTTCCTCTTGGGCTTCTTCCGTCCGAGGATTTATCTGCCCTCAGATCTTGCAGCAGAGGATCTGTCCTTCGTCATTGCCCATGAAGAAGCCCACCTGAGGCGGAAGGACCACTGGTGGAAGCCTCTGGCCTTCCTGCTCCTGACGGTCTATTGGTTTAATCCCATTCTCTGGGTCGCCTATCTTCTCCTTTGCAGAGACATTGAATTCGCCTGTGACGAGAAGGTCATGGCACTCTTAGGTGCCGAATCCAAGAAATCCTACTCCCAAGCCCTACTCCGCTGCAGTAGTCCAAAACTCCGCCTTTCTGCCTGTCCCCTTGCCTTTGGAGAGGGCAGTGTAAAAAAGCGGATTTCCTCTATCCTCAGCTACAAGAAGCCCACATTTTGGATCATTGTTGCCTCTCTGATCCTCTGCATTGTCCTCTCTGTAGGCTTTCTCACCGACCCAAGATCTGCAGAAGACTATTCCAAACCCATTCTCTGGTTCGATGAGCTGGAATATGAGGATGATTGCGCCATTGACGCAGAGATCTTCCGTCTTTCTATCTTCCCTGACATCCTATTTCGTCGTACAGGAGAGGCCATTCAAATAGAAAAGAATAGCGGCTCAGTGAATTTCGGAACATGTCTGAACGCCTATTTCTCCGATCTGAATCACGACGGCATCCCGGAATTATGCATGACACTTTGGCCGTCCTTCCCTTCCAATCTTCATGTAGCTGTGTACGACATTCTTTCCGATTCTACATACATCTCTTATCAGTGGACCCACGGAAACTATTATTTCCGACAAGATGGCGATGAGCTGCGTGTTATCTGCCTCGATCCATCGGGATTGGCTCAATACACCTCTGTGGAGGCTTTTGTATGCTTCCCGACTATGCCGGATCTGGGTAAAGCAGTGGAGAAAATCCAAGCCTATAAAGAAGTGGCGCAGATCCTTCACACAGGGGAACCCCTCCTTGTCCGAGATGACCGATCCGGTGACACAGTCTTTGCATACAGGACGCAGGATGCTCTTTACCCCTTCTATTTATCCTGGGAGGGGAAGCGCCTATCGGAAATGGACGACGAGGAGCTGACAGCCTTCCTGTCCAAGTCGATCCCCGATACAGCCCACATTTCCGCCTATGACTTAAATGCTGCCCGACCTGTGATTCAAGTAGTCGAAATTGATCCCGCCACTCCCCTTCGTTTCACCGTACAGGAAGAGTCTTGGTTGCTGAAGGTATGCCGTGCCGCCTTAGAATACTACGGTCATCCCCTTGCAAGCAGCCTGCCCTTCCGCGACGAGGTGCTGACCCTTGCCCATGTCATAGAGCTGTCTCACAAGGGAGATGGTCTGACTTGGGCGGATCTCTACCCCTTCAAAAGCACGGACATCGGCTCCGGCCTTTATGTTATGGAATTTTCTATTGATGACCGCTATTATCTGATTTGCTCCGATACCAAATTGAACGGTAGCCCTATGGCCGCAATTCTGGCAGACAGAGAAACAGGCTTGTCTATAGATATCCGAACCTGTGATGTCCGATATTTTATAGACACAATATCTTATGAAAAATGGTTTGGATTTGAGGAGAGAACCGATCCCTTGACCATTTCCCATCCCACCATAGAAGGTCTCCGTTTTTCCTATGACCCCGAGTCCGAAGCCATTACCGTCTACCGAGACAAAACTACCATAGATAGTCTCCAAAGTACCTTTATCCACAATGCCTACTTTGCAGATGTGACGCTGGACGGTACACCGGATCTCTGTTGCAGTACTTCCTCCGGGTACGGAATCGCTTATGGTGGCATTCTAATTTACGATCCCATTACAGGTAAGACACGAAAGATTGCAGATCCCTTAGTATGTCACTATTCCTTGGAGGAACAAAAGGATATCCTGTGGATCCTAAGAACCGACTATTCCGACTCCGAGGACACTACTCTGTATGATCTGAGAGCCATTGCATCCAATGGTTTGCCCCAAACGGTAGATCTTCTGTCCTTAATGGATAAATATCCCCAATATTTCGGCATGGATTCCGGTAACGGCTTGGCAGTCTATGTAAGTCAAGTCAGCAAAGACACCTATTCCTGTAGACTTGCTCCTTTCGACGGCACTAAGAATACCGAAAATATGGATCTCAGCAACCTTGCTCCCGCTACCATGAAAGAGATCCGAGGGATTCTCCTTTCCTATTCCTTAGAAGAAGATGAAATCCATCTGATCCCTGTAAAAACATCCTATTCTTCTGCAATCTACTCCACTGACGAAGTATACCAAAAGGCAATCGAAAAAGAATATGCTCTCGCTTCCCCTCTCGCCCTGCAATCTCAAACCCCCGAACCTTAAATCACAGTTTATCGAGCAGTTTGAAATTTCAATTTGTGGCAAAGTGACGCAAATAAAACGATCAGAAACAAGGAAACGATAGTGGGACGCACCGCCGAGAGGGGGCCGGGGGAGGGCGGTTTTTCATCTGGCGAAAAAGGATACGACACCACCGGGGTAACGAGCCGGTGAAACCCTCAGCGCCTCCCCCGGTTTGCTTCTTTGGACACTTTCTTGTCAAATCACAAGAAAGTGTCGTCCCCGGCAGGGAGCAAACCAATACCGAGTCATAAATTCTCCTTCTCTTTTGTCGTATTTCGTAAGCTCGGCAAGCCAAAAGGTGCCCATGATCCTCTAAACTCTCCTGCTAACTCCCAACCCCTACTGCCCTCTCAGTCAG
>JAZOXB010000249.1:0-5760 GCA_045659585.1 Faecousia sp.
GCTCTGCCTTTTGCACGGCGGCGAGCAAGAACCTTGCGGCCGTTGGCGGTAGCCATTCTCTTGCGGAATCCATGGACCTTTGCGCGATGGCGCTTTCTGGGCTGATAGGTACGCAGCATCTCGTGTACACCTCCTGTAAGAATATGCTCAACACGCATTGCGTGTAGCAAGTAAGATAGTGCTATGGGTTTGGGAAGGAAAACCCATACCCATACTCATGCCAGAGTATTATACAGCATAGAGTGGGGAAAAGTCAACAAGAAATTTTAAAAATTGAAAAATAGTGGGGCAAAATACAGAACTCTACAAAATATTGTGTCAAATTGGAGGCGTTTCACGGAAAATAGGCAGGTCCGGAGCGGCAAAGGTAAATAAGACCAGACTTGCAATATACAGAATGAGGAACATAAGGACGAAACCGCCTACCTTTTCCGGCTTCTTCTTTCGATAGATCCATCGAGCCAAATAGTAGCCAAAGAACATACATATATAATATAATGTAATATCCAGGGCGGTTGATTCGATGCCAATAGCCTTTAGTCCGTAGAATATTGCGAGAAGAAGGGCGGGAGTTGCCAATAGCGTAATGAAAAAGCTGCTCCAGAACCGTTCCTTGTTTTGTGCTTTTCGGGACAGGAATACCGCCCCTGCCAGCATGGGCCAGAACAGCAATTTCAAATGTTCCCACACACTTTCGTTAATGGGGGAGAATAGGGCGGCCAAGGGGGTAGGCACTGCATCGTACAGAAAATGTAATGCCGTCCCCCCAAGTGATGTCAGTAAATAAACCAAAAACAGCATACTATCCCTCCGGACCTGTTATATGATATAATGTATATGACGGTGTCGGTTGGTTTATGCCGAGGAGGAAAAGTGCGGCTTTTGTACAAAACACTGAAAACGGCAGATACGAAAGCGGTTACATAGAAGGAGGCTGAAACAGTTGCTGAAAATTTGTTCAGGGGCTTTACTTTTTTTCTTTAGTGTGGTAGGATGATGAAAAGTCTGTAGGGAAAAGTTTTCTTTATTGACAAAAAATGGAAGGAGACACGACAAATTATGAAGAAAATCAGCTTGAAACTTCTTGCGATGCTTCTGATTGCAGCTATGCTGTGCAGCATGTTCCCTGTTGTTGCTTTCGCAGCAGAAGAAGATCCTGCAAATCAGGAAATCTCCAAGAAGGCAGAAGCCATCATCGAGGCTGACATCTGGAGCAAGATCGATCAGTTCGAAGATGACAACATCATTGAGACCAAGGACGCCCCTGTATCCGTAGAGGACTATGCAGAACTGTCCGACGAGATCGAATCTTTGGTCAAGCAGTCCGAAACCTATGTGGAGGGCACCGTTGTCCGTAACGGCGACTTCTTCACTTGGGAAACCAGCGAAGGTATTGTCTGCGGCTATTCTCCCGAACTCCGCTACAGAACCCGTAACCTGTCCGAAACAGGTAACGACAACACCACTGTAGAGAATTTCGGCACAAAGGCAGCACCCTCCGATAAGGATGTATTCCTAATCGCTCCCTACTATGGCTATGACAGCAGCTTCACCAATCAGTACAAAAACGAAGCTTCCTCTATTGCCAGTGCTACCGGCGGTAAGTACACCCTGTACGAAGGCACCAATGCTACCATCACCAACATTGCCACTGCTATGCAGAATGGCGGCGTCGTTATTTTTGACTCCCATGGTATTACCGACTACCAGAATGGTGATGACTATGTTTCCCGCGCAAACTCTTCTTACCTGTGCCTCAAGTCTTCCACCGGCATTACCAGCTCCGATATGACTGCGGTTTCCGGTACCTATGGCACATATTACCATGCATTTAACGGTGGTTCTGCCTACTGTGTTGATGGCACTGCCATTAAGAACCATATGAGCAAGGCTGCTCCCGGCACCATCCTGTGGATGGCAATTTGTCTGGGTATGGCTACCAACGGTCTGTGCACTCCTATGCGCAATGCAGGTGTTGAGGTTGTTTACGGTTATTCTCAGTCCGTTTCCTTCACCGGCGACTATAAGTATGAGACTTACTTCTGGAATAAGATGAAGTCCGGCTCCGATGTAAAGACTGCTATCTCTTACATGAAGTCTGCTTCCGGCTCCAACTGGGACCCTGCATATGCAAACTACTCCCTGTCTCAGGCTAAGTCGTACTATGTTGCATTCCCCATCGTAGTTTCCGATCAGGACAGCTATCCCGGCCAGGGCAAGGTAGATGCAGTACAGACTGTTTATTCTACTTATAAGCTCATCGACAACTCCGGCTCTACCACTCCCACTACGCCTCCTACAACGGGTCCCGATGATGGTGGCTCCGTGGAGACCTATACCTACAATCTGGTTACGTCTGCAAGCAATCTGACTGCAGGTGAGTACATTATCATTACGGTTGGCGCTGACGGCGGCTATTATGCCCTGTCTACGACTAAGGATGGCACGTATTCTTGCATGCAGAGTATTAAGGTTGGACTGTCCAGCGTGGCTACTGCCATTACTTGCGACAGCACTTCCGTTCCTTCTTTTGCATTTAACCTCAAGGGCAATGCCAACGGCTTCACCTTGAGCAACAGCAATGGATCCCTGTATGCATATTCCGGCAGTGAGGGTGTGGGTCTGTATTACGGTAGTGCATCTACTTGGACCGGCTCCTATAACTCCACTTCTAAGGGATTCACCCTGAAGTCCGGCAGCTCTTATTTGGCGCTCCGTGATGATGCATCCGCCAGCGGTGACAACGGTTATCCTATTTTTGCGATTTCCGGCAGCACTTCCACCGGTAGCACCTTGATGCATATGTATAAGCGTGAAAATGCCGGCACTTGCGCTCATACCAATACTTCTACCACCACTACCCCTGCAACCTGCACCACTCCCGGTGCCAATGTTGTGACCTGCAATGCCTGCGGCACTGTAGTCAGCAACACTGCTATCCCTGCAACCGGCCATAACATCAGCTACACCAGCAATGGAAACGGAACCCATAAGCTGTACTGCTCCAATTGTAAGGCCAGCGACACTGCTGATTGCACATATACCAATAATGTATGTAAGTATTGCGGCTACACCAACAGCAACAGCGGCACCGAGACTACATCCGATCGTTATGTACTGGTTACTTCTGCAAGCGGTCTGACTGCCGGAGAATATCTGATCATGGTCACCGCTACCGGTTCCTATGCCGGAGATTATGGCTATTACATCATGACTACCACTGCAGATACGGACTATACCGCAATGCAGTCCGGCGGTCTGAACTTCGACTCCCTGCCCGGTGCTCTGCTTCTGGACACTTCTGCAACCTCTAAGTATGTCTGGACCTTCAGCGGTAATGCAAACAGCTTTACCATTAAGAGCGGCAACGGTGCTCTGGAAGGTGGCGTTTCCGGTAGTAATGTATACCTGAAATACGGTACCGCTTCCACATGGAAGGGCACCTATAATTCCTCCAACAAGGGCTTCATTCTGAACAACGGAACTGTCAATCTGGTTTTCCGTGATGATATTTCCGCTACCGGTACCAACGGAGCTCCCTTGTTTGTTGTAGACCCCTCTACCAATACGACCGTTTATATGCACCTGTATAAGAAGGATACGGGAGAGACCCAGTGTTCTCACAGTGATACTTCCACTTCTGTAATTTCTGCAAGCTGTACTGAAGACGGTGAGACCATCGTAACTTGTGATGATTGCGGCGAAATTGTGGAAACCTCTGTGATTCCTGCAACCGGTCATAATATTAAGACCACCACCACTGCTGCAACTTGCACCACTGCAGGTAAGACTGTAGAGTACTGCACCATTTGCGGTACTACCATTAAGACTACCACTATCCCCGCAACGGGCCACAGCACCAAGACCACCACTACACCTGCTACCTGTACGGAGGCCGGTGAAAATGTGCAATACTGCACCACCTGCGGAGAGATCCTTAAGACGACTATGATCCCCGCAACGGGACATAGCACTGTAACTACCACCACAGAGCCTACCTGCACAACGGCAGGCAAGACCGTAGAAACCTGTATGGTCTGCGGTGAGACGGTTAAGACTACCACCACTTCTCCTCTGGGACATGATGAGACCTATACCGCAAACGGAGACGGCACCCATATGATTGGCTGCAGCCGTTGTGATGTTCAGGAAACCGCAGATTGTGTTTTGGAAGAAAACACATGTATCTACTGTGGCTATGAGGTAGAAGAAGAGCTTCCCGAGATCCCCGAAGATCCCGAACCCTCCGAAGATCCCGAACCCTCCGAGGAGCCGGAAGATCCCGAGATCCCCGAGGAGCCTGAGATTTCCGACCTGACTCCCGGCAAGTATGTTATCGCTGCTTATGTAGACGGTACCTACTACGGAATGTCCAATGCCTTTGCAAACAAGATCACGGGAACGACGGTTTCTGTTGTAGACGGAAAGATCTCTGCCGAAGACGCAGAGGGCTATGTTGTGATCTTGGAGCAGACCGAGGATGGATGGACCATTGAAGGTGCCGATGGCGCTTATCTGAAGTATGGTTCTTCTACCAATCTTGGAAAGTCTGCCGAGCCTTATGCATGGACGATTACCGAGGGAACCAACGGAACCTGGCGAGTAGCCGCACAGACCGAAGGTCGCGGCCTCGTATTCAGAGCTAAGTCCTACAACCAGTTTGGCGGCTATGCTGTGAGCAACTGCACCGAGGGAAGCGTGGAATACTTCGATATAGAACTGATCCCTGTTGGGGAAGAAGAGCCCGCCGAGCCTTTCGCTGTGACCATTAGACATACCCTGAATATTGCCAGCGATATTTCCATCAACTATGCAGTTGCTGTGGAGGAACTGGATGGTTATGAAGGCTTCTACCTGAAGTGTGAGATCCCCACCTATGTCGATAACGTGCTGACAGGCTATGAGACTCTGGTGATCGATCCTGTTGCTAACGGCGATTATTATTACTTCACCTTGAACGGAGTAACCGCACCTCGGATCAATGACGAGATCCGGAGCACCCTGTATGCCTACAAGGATGGTGCCGAGTATGTATCCGATACGGATCTGTACAGCATTGCCATCTATGCTTATAACCAGATGGAAAAGCCCGCCGCTACCGAAAAGCTCAAGAATGTTTGCGCAGAGCTTCTCCGTTACGGTGCTAAGGCACAGATCTTCAAGGAATACCGCACCGATGCACTGGCAGATGCACAGATGACTGCGGAGCAAATCGCACGCCTGACAGACCTCGAAACCGTTAAATTCGGCAATTGTGATAAGGTGTTGGATGACATTACCGATCCCGTGATCACCTGGGCAGGCAAGGCTTTGATCCTTGATACTAAGGTGACCCTCCGCTTTGTCGCCAACCTCACCAACTATACCGGAGCTGTAGAGGATCTGACGGTACAGCTGTCCTATATCACCTTCGAGGGGACTGAGGCTACCGCAACCCTGAGCAATGCTGTGGTATATAATGCATCCAAGAACTATTATGCATTCGACTTTGACGGACTGCGGGTAGCAGATCTCCGTACCGTTGTATCTGCAGCGGTTTACGGAAACGGTGAACAGCTGTCTCCCACCATGCAGTACAGCATGGATACCTATGGCAACGGTAAGACCGGCAACCTGCTGGTTCTGAGCCGTGCATTGGTTGCTTATGCAGATGCCGCAAAGAGCTACTTTGTAAGCTGATCCACATATATGGGGGGACGCTTGGTTTGGGAAGACGGGCCCCTTGGGTGGGCAAAACATGTTTTTTTGGAGGGTGGCTGC
>JAZOXB010000250.1:0-2988 GCA_045659585.1 Faecousia sp.
CACAGGGATCCTTTCCTGTGGCAATGGCGGCAATAATATCATTCATACTTATAACCTCAGCGTAATTGATCTTCTAAAAAATCAGCCAGATTACGGATCCGTCCCTCTGCAAAGGGGGAGACCAAACCGGTCTCTTCCAGAAGTTGGGGAAGGGTGCTGTCTGTGGGCTGACACAGCATCTCATAGTACAGATCCAGACCGTCTCCCGAAGCCATCTCCCGCTGATAGATCTGCAGAGCGGCATCGTTGGAAACACAGTAGCTGATCACATAGTGGGGCGCAATGAAGAAATGCTGAATATCCACCCAACCGTAAGCCAGCAGATCCTCCATCCCCATATACAAAAGGGACATGCCGTATTTTCGGCTGCATTCGGTAAACAGGTCGTTGAGACCCTGGGCAGTGAGTTTTTCCTCCGGCAGATCGTATGCCAGAGTTTCGAATTCCGCATAGCAGGCTTGAGACAGGAATACCAGAACGGAATCAGCCGCCTTAGAACGGATCAGGGTGGAGCGTTCCTTGGGATTCAGGTCTGCACGGTTCAGTGCCAGGAATTCCAAGCCCTGAGAGAATACCTCAGCGCAATCGATGCTACTGAAGCCGCCGCAATTCACATAGCCGTCTACAAAGTGGCCGAATTCGTGGCACAGGGTGGTCAGATCTCCCAGGGTTTCGTTGGGAGAGACATAGAGGAAGGGCATTTCGTAGGAATTCAGATAGGTCATGTAGGAACCGGGGAGCTTATTGGAGGAAATGGAGGTGTCCCACAGATCATAGTCTGCCATAAATTCGTAGGCGGTTTTGATTACTCCGCCAAAGCTTTCCACCGTGTCTTCAAACAGTCTCAGGGAGTCTGCTATCTTCTTGGAGGGAAGGTCGGCCTGTGCCATGACGGCGGTAAAGAGAAGAGAGGGGAATTCGTCTGCGATCTCGTCGCAGTACTCGGCAACCTGAGCGGGAGTATAGTCCCGTTCGTAAAGGTAGCTGTATGCAAAGTCTGCATAGCTTTCATAGCCCAGCTCGGTGGCGATCTCCTTGCGGATGCGGATCAGCTTGGCAAAGAGCTCTGCGGATTGGGATGCATATTTGGTGTAATACAGACGGTAAACCTGCAGATAATCCTCGTAGGGGAGATTGGGATCTGCCATAAGTTCATCAAAGGAGGTCTCAACGCCCTTCCACAGAACGGTAGGGTCATTCTGCAGTGCCAAATATTCAGATTCTACAGCGGATTCCTCTTGCATCAGGGCAACCACACTGTCCTTGGAATAAATGCGGTTTTCGTCGTAGAACAGGAAGAAGTCTTCCCCAAAGTAAAGTTCTTCCAGTTCACTGCGGAGGGGACTTTCGGACATGGCAACATAGCACTTTTCCTGTGCCTGATTCAGCTGAGGGGACAGCTCCTCGCAACGATTGTATTCTTCGTCATAATAGCTGTCGCTCAGATCCAGACTGTAGCGGATATAAGCCAGAGAGTGCATGGTGTCGAAGAATAGATGATCCTCAAAAACAGCTTCGAAAGCATCTACGATCTCTTGGGCAGTGGAGGCATTTTCTTCTACCATAGTCTGCACCGAGGCGTAGCCCTCTTGAATGGGTTCGATGGTGGGAGAGACATATTCCAGTTCACCGAAGGGAACCTGCTCCTCATAAGGCTCATATTCCCGTTCGAAGTCCTCATAGGGCACATACTTCCGATAATCCTCTGCGGAAGATTGCTCCTCATTGGAGCCGGAAGGCGGATCCTCGCGATCTTGGGGATCATGGGGATCTTTGGGATCTTCCCGATCCTCTCCGTGGGGCTTGTGAGAGTCGGGCTTTTCGGATTCCTGAGAATAGAAGTCGGAATAGAGTAATTCCTCCAGTTTTTCCTTTCTCTCGGAGAAGGTCGTGAGCCCGCAACCGCTCAAGAGGATCGCAAGGGAGAGGAGCAGGGCAACCATGGATCGTTTCAATTGTTTCATTTGATCCTTCCTTTCATGTGGGCTTCTTGACCGATGCGGTGGCTCAGTTCCATGAGAGCAGGGTAATTGTTGGGGTTCCCTGCGGCAACGGAGCAACGATCGTAGAAGCGGAGAGGCGTACCATCCAATGCAGAGACCATACCGCCGGCTTCGGTGACCATAAGGCTACCTGCGGCATAGTCCCAGGGACGGAGACAGCATTCAAAGAACAGATCCGCCTTACCTGCGGCAATGTAGCACAGATCCAGAGCGGCAGAACCGCCACGGCGGAGATCCAGTGTTACAGGGAGCAGTTCTTCTATAAAGCGAAGGGTGGCGGGAATGGTGTCCCCATAGTAAATAGCAGAGCCCAAAAGCACCAGACTATGGGGAATGTCTGCATCTGTGACATGGAGCCTCTTGCCGTTCAGATAGGAACCACGGCCCTTTTCGGCGGTAAAAAGCTCTTGGGCATAGGGATTATATACAGCGGCGGCAACGATCTCGCCCTTTTCCCACAGACCGACGCTGATACAGCTGTGATGGAGTCCGCGGACAAAATTTGCTGTGCCGTCAATGGGATCAATGATAAAATAGCTGTCCCGTTGATCAATGTCGCAGAGGTCGTCTTCTTCTGCGTAGATACCGCAGTAGGGATAGGCGATCTTTAGCTCTCTGCACAGGAGATCCTGAACCTGCTTGTCGTAAATGGTGACCAGATCGCAGGCCTGTCCTTTTTCCGTGGCTGTATTTGCTACATCAACGGCAGACAGAAGAAGGGCTCCTGCTTTCCGAACGATATTATATAAAGGTGTGTAATTCTGTTCCATAGGGTCAACCTCCTGATACAAATTATGGAGTGCCTGAAATCTTCAAATTCCCGTTTATCGAGCTGTTTCCAAATTCGCACACGCTCTTGGCTCTCCCTCTGGGAGAGCTGTCAGCGTAGCTGACTGAGAGGGCAGTATGCACCTAAAATTTGAAGAAATCTATCGTAGTAGGCACTGTTTTCTGCCCATCATCCTACGAACTCGGTACTTTAGGG
>JAZOXB010000251.1:0-2041 GCA_045659585.1 Faecousia sp.
AGCTCAAGCAGGTACCATCGGAATGACGCTTCCAAGAGCCGGGATGGCACTGGTAAATATTCATGGCAGAGTCCAACAGCTTCCGCTTGCCCTGTTGGCGGCGGTAAGCCTCATCCTGCCACTCGTACCCCTCCAGAGTCACGATCCGGCCGGAATTTTCCGGATAAGGGCAAATGGAAAAAGCAAAGGGATCTGTTTTGTATCTGCCTATTCCGTCCGTTCCCAGGATATAATACTTATAGGCATCGCCTTCTTTGGCATCCTTGCAGAAGCATTCCCACACACCGTATTCCAGATGCTCCATGGGTTCTGCTTCCGTATCCCAGCGGTTCCAATCTCCCACAACAGTGACCCTTGTGGCATTGGGTGCCCAGAGGCGGAATGTATAGCCCTCCTGTGTCTCCTTACCTTCCTCGGTGCGGATATCTCGATGGCATCCCATATAGCTGTATGCGTGAAGCTCTTCGCCTCCCGCAAAGCGTTTTAGTGCATTATGCAATGCATATCCCTGTTCCATTTTCAACGGTCACCTCCCTTGCATAGATTGCCTAATACCAATTATACCACTTTGCACAAAAATTGCAACCACTAAAGAAGAATTCTGATAATTTTGTTCATTTTCCCCTTTAGGCACCGCAGTTTTGCCACCTATTTTAGCTTGAATGCTATAATTTGAACAAAAATTTCCCGAAAATTCCTTGACAAAATCCCATTTTCGGCATAAACTAAAGCGTAGGTCATGTAAATATAGAGTAAAAAGGAGTGGATCTCATGGACAGTGGCAGTAGTAATAGTGGCAGTATATCCTCGGTGGGCCGAAGTTTTCGGACGACTGACCCTGTTCATGGCAGTCGTCTCTCCTGATTCCGGTCTGCCATCACTTTATTCAAACATTGGAGGCTAAGTATGGCAGAATATAATTTTTCTATCGCAACGACCCTGACTACTTTGATCTCCGAGCGGAAGTACTCCACGGTACGGGATATTCTCGTCACTATGAATCCCTCGGATATCGCATATATCTTCGCCGATCTGGAAGAGGATCGGCTTCCCGTATTCTTCCGTCTGCTACCGAAGGAGCTGGCTTCTGAGACCTTTGTCGAAATGGAAGCCGATGCACAGGAGCTCCTGATCCGGGGCTTCTCCGATGCAGAACTCCGGGAGATCCTATCTGAAATGTATGTTGACGATGCCGTTGATGTCATCGAAGAAATGCCGGCAAATGTGGTCCGTCGTATTTTGGAACAAGCCGATCCCCAGATGCGTAAGGAGATCAACGAGATCCTCCGCTACCCCGAAAATTCCGCCGGCTCCATTATGACCACGGAATATGTTTCCCTCCGTCCCGCTATGACCGTAGAGGAAGCCATCCTCCGCATCCGTCGTACCGGTGTGGACAAGGAGACTATTTATACTTGCTACGTTACCAAGAATCGTACCCTCTTGGGTTTAGTCACTGTTAAGGATCTCCTTCTGGCAGAGGATGATGAAATGACCATTTCCGACTTGATGGAGACCAATATCATTTCCGTCAACACCCATACCGACCAGGAAGAAGTCGCCCAGATGTTCTCCAAGTACAACTTCCTTGCTTTCCCCGTTGTGGATGCGGAATATCGCATGGTCGGTATCGTCACATTCGACGATGCAATGGACGTTATGGAAGACGAGGCCACGGAGGATATCGAGCTGATGGGTGGTATGCTCCCCTCGGAAAAGCCCTACCTCCGTTCCACGGTTTTCGAGCTGTTTAAGAACCGTATCGTCTGGCTCCTGCTCCTAATGGTATCTGCCACCTTTACGGGTATGATCATTACGGGATTTGAAAGTGCTTTGGCGGCACAGGTAGTCCTGACCACCTTTATCCCCATGCTCATGGGTACCGGCGGTAACTCCGGTTCCCAGTCCTCGGTTACTGTGATCCGTTCCCTGTCTCTGGGCGAACTGGAATTCTCCGATATCTGGAGCGTGGTCTGGAAAGAGATCCGTACCGCTGTGCTCTGTGGCGTGGCTCTGTCCGTTGCCTGTTTCGGCAAACTGA
>JAZOXB010000252.1:0-5177 GCA_045659585.1 Faecousia sp.
TATTGGTTTGCTCCCTGCCGGGGGCGTTCATTTCTTGTGATTTGACAAGAAACGAACCAAAGAAGCAAACCGGGGGAGGCGCTGAGGGTTTCACCGGCTCGTTACCCCGGTGGTGTCGTTTCCTTTTTCGCCGGATGAAAACCCGCCCTCCCCCGGCCCCCTCCCGGCGGTGCGTACCGCTCTCGTTTCCTTGTTTCTGATCGTTTTATTTGCGTCACTTTGCCACACCGCCTTTATTATTGATTCTTTATTCTTTCGCTCTAACAGAGCGATAAACTGTATATCATCCCTTCCGGAAAGAACGGATATCATTCACACGGATGGTGCCATAAGCTGCGGTTTGCCTTTCTTTTTGACAGCAGAGGAAAATACAGTTTTCGTTGACAAACTGCTTGCAAATCAGCTGAAAAAATGATATAATAAGATGAAATACTATCCTTTGGAGGGTTGCATTTTGGAACAGAAAACAACCGTTATTACACAGGAACAGCTTGCCCTGCAGCAGGAAGCCTGTGAGAAAATTTATGCATATTGGAGGGAACAGGAGATCCGTCCCGTTGCCTTTGTAGATACCTATGGCTGTCAGCAGAATGAGGCGGATTCCGAGCGGATCCGCGGTATGCTCTCTGCCTGCGGCTATGACATGACCGACAAAGAAGAAGGGGCAGATATCATCGTCCTGAATACCTGCGCCATCCGTGAACACGCAGAACAGCGTGTCTTCGGCAATGTGGGTGCCCTGACTCACACCAAACGCCGTCATCCCCGTCAGAAGATCTTCCTCTGCGGTTGCATGATGGGTCAGCCCAAGGTCTCCGACCGTATCAAGCATTCCTATCCCCATGTGGATGGGGTCTTTTCCACCCACCATCTGTGGGAGTTCCCCTCTCTCCTTCTCCGTGTTCTCACCACCGGCAAGCGCGTTTTCTCCGTTGCGGATGAAGCCGGCTCCATTGCAGAGAACATCCCCGTCCTCCGTACCAACAAGCTGAAGGCTTGGGTCTCTGTTATGTACGGCTGTAACAACTTCTGCTCTTACTGCATCGTCCCCTATGTCCGTGGCAGAGAGCGAAGCCGTCAGCCGGAGGATATCATCAAAGAATGTAAGGAAGTCATTGCCGCAGGTTACAAGGAGATCACCCTCTTGGGTCAGAATGTCAACTCCTACGGCAAGGATCTGGGTCTCGGCATCGACTTCGCCGATCTTATGGCACAGGTGGCACAGTTGGAGGGCGATTTCCGCCTCCGCTTCATGACCTCTCATCCCAAGGATGCCAGCAAGAAGCTCTTTGACACCATTGCCAAGTACCCCAAGATCTGCAAGCAGTTCCACCTGCCCTTCCAGTCCGGTAACGACCGCATCCTGAAGGTCATGAACCGCCGTTATACATCCGGTCAGTATCTGGAGCTGGTGGATTACGGTCGGAGCCTGATGCCTGATCTGGTTCTCACCAGCGATGTCATCGTAGGCTTCCCCGGAGAAACGGAAGAAGAATTCGAAGACACCCTGAAGCTCATTGAACGGGTTCGTTACGATGCCCTCTTTACCTTTATTTATTCCCCCAGAGGCGGTACTCCTGCCGCCGTTATGGAGGATCCCACTCCCAAGGCAGAAAAGAACCGCCGTTTTGACCGTCTGTTGGATCTGCAGAATCGGATCTCCGAAGAAAAGCACCGCTCCTATATCGGCAAGACCTTCACCGTTCTGGTTGACGGTCGGGACGGAGACAAGCTGACCTCCCGTACCGACGGCGGTCGTCTGGTGCGTTTCGAGGGAGAAGATCACCTCATCGGTCAATTCGTAGAGGTTACCATCACCGATTGTACCACCTGGAGCCTCATGGGTTGCCTCGTTGAGGCGAAATGACATACCCGCGGTATGATATACCCTGCTGTTGCAGGGCATGATATACCTATGGTATGATGTACCCCACTGCCGTGGGGCATGAACGTGTGCCTACGCCACGGATTGAAATTCAGGGACTAAAGTATGTAGCAATTGCACTGCATATCACATTTTATCGAGGAGTTTGAAATTTCAATTTGTCGCAAAATGACGCAAAGAAAACGATCCGAACCAAGGAAATGAGAGCGGTACGCACCGCCGGGGGGGGGCCGGGGGAGGGCGGTTTTTCATCCGGCGAAAAAGGAAACGACACCACCGGGGTAACGAGCCGGGGAAACCCTCAGCGCCTCCCCCGGTTTGCTTCTTTGGTTCGTTTCTTGTCAAATAACAAGAAATGAACGCCCCCGGCAGGGAGCAAACCAATACCGAGTCATAAATTCTACGTATCTTTTTGTGGTATTTCGTAAGTTTGGAAAGCCAAAAGGCACCCATGATCCTCTATGCTCTCCTGCTAACTCCCAACCCCTACTGCCCTCTCAGTCAGCTACGCTGACAGCTCTCCCAGAGGGAGAGCCAAGAGCGTGTGCAAATTCGGAAACAGTTCAACAAACGGAAATTTGAAAAACCTTTCCTATGGCAGATCCCTGTTTTCCGTCTTATTATACTGTTTCTTGATAAAATGGTTAGAAAACCATTTTACCGCAGGATAAATATCCTGCACCGCCTCAGGCGGAAGAAACAGTATTACACGGCATTTCTTGGCGGCCATCCCGCCATCCCGCTTATTAGCGGCATAATAAAACGGTCAATCCGTTTTATTAGAAATAAGTATAATACTGTTTCTTGATGAAATGGTTAAAAAACCATTTTATCGCAGGATAAATATCCTGCACCGCCTCAGGCGGAAGAAACAGTATTACACGGCATTTCTTGGCGGCCATGCCGCCATGCCGCTTATTAGCGGCATAATAAAACGGTCAATCCGTTTTATTAGAAATAAGTATTACTTCATTAAAAATCATTGTTTATTTCTTGAAAGGGGTGTTTTCTATGGCAGAAATGACACCTATGCTACGACAGTATTTCGAGATCAAGGAACAGAATCCCGATTGCCTGTTATTCTTCCGTCTGGGAGATTTTTATGAAATGTTCTTCGAGGATGCCAAGATCGCATCCCGTGAGCTGAATCTTGCCCTCACCACCCGTGACCGCAATAAAGAAAAGGAAGATCAGACCCCCATGTGCGGAGTCCCCTTCCATTCCTGCGAGGGCTATATTGCCCGTCTGGTCTCCAAGGGCTATCGGGTCGCCATCTGTGAGCAAATGGAGGATCCCGCTACGGCAAAGGGTCTGGTCAAGCGTGGCATTACCCGTATCGTCACCCCCGGCACCGTTACGGAAAGCTCCATGCTCCAGGAAGATAAAAACAACTATTTCGCCTGCGTTCTGGCAGAGGAGGACAACATTGCCCTCAGCTTCTGTGACATCTCTACAGGTGATTTCTACGCCACCGAGGTCTCTTCCGTAGACCGCGCTTTGTCCGAGCTGGGTCGTTTCGGCCCTGCGGAAGCCCTGCTGGATCCCGTAGCTTACAGCTTGTTCGCCGAGCCCCTCCGGGAAAAGCTCCGTTGCTGTGTAGATGCAGGATCCCAAGAGCTGTTTGTAGGAGAAGATGCCCAAGAGGCCATCGAGGCTCAATTCGGTCGCTCCCTCACAGATCTGGGCATTCACGAACTGCCCCGGGTCTGCCGTTGTATAGGCGCCCTGTTGCGGATCCTCCGAGATACCCACAAGATCCACCTGTTCCACATCCGCGGTCTGGAATACTATGTCAGCGGTTCCTTCCTGGCTCTGGATCTTGCCGCACGGCGGAATTTAGAGCTGACCGAGACCCTCAGCGGTGAAAAGAAAGGCAGTCTCCTGTGGGTACTGAACAAGACCCGTACCGCTATGGGTAGCCGTATGCTCCGCAGTTGGTTGGAAAAGCCTCTCCTGAACCCCAAAAAGATCTCTCAGCGTTTGAATGCCGTTCGGGAAATGACCCGTTTTTCCGTTCTGCGACAGGAGGTTCTGGAGCTGTTAGGCGGGATCAGCGACTTTGAGAGAGTCCTGTCTCGCGTAGTCACCGGCAGTGCCAATGCCCGTGATCTCCTCTCCATGGAATCCGGATGCCGTCCCCTGACGGAACTCCGTGCGGCTACATACCGCTTCGAAGGCTCCCTGTTCCATATCCTCGGTCGGGAAATGGACGACCTGACGGACCTGCGAGAGGCCATTGCCGCCACCATTAAGGAAGATGCCCCCCTGACCCTCCGAGACGGCGGTCTCATCCGTCCCGGCTGTAACGAAGAGCTGGATCGTCTCCACGACATTCTCAGCGGCGGCAAGGGTACCCTCGCCAAGATCGAAGCCGAAGAAAAAGAAAAAACCGGCATTAAAAATCTACGAGTAGGATATAACCGTGTCTTTGGCTATTATATCGAAGTCGCCAAGGGTCAGGTATCCATGGTACCGGAAACCTATATCCGCAAGCAGACCCTGACCAACGGGGAGCGCTATATCACCCCGGAGCTGAAGGAACTGGAAGCCACCATCCTCACCGCAAAGGATCGGATCGTAACTCTGGAATTCGAGATCTTCACCGCTCTGCGTCAGCAGATCGCAGATCAGGCAGAACGGATCCAGAGAACCGCCCGTGCCGTAGCTTGTCTGGATGTTCTGTCCAATTTTGCGGAGCTGGCAGTAAAGAATAATTACTGCATGCCGGAGGTGGATCTTTCCGATACCATTTCCATTAAAGACGGTCGTCATCCCGTTGTGGAGCAAATGCTGAAGGACAGCCTCTTTGTTCCCAACGACACCCTCTTAGATACAGAAAACAACCGCTGTGCCATTATTACCGGCCCCAACATGGCAGGTAAGTCTACTTATATGCGACAGGTGGCCCTCATTACCCTTATGGCGCAAATCGGTTCCTTTGTTCCTGCACGGGAAGCACGGATCGGCATTGTCGATCGGATCTTTACCCGAATCGGTGCTTCCGACGATCTTTCCGGCGGTCGTTCCACTTTTATGGTAGAAATGAGCGAGGTAGCCGACATTCTCCGTTATGGCACCAATCGCAGTCTCTTGATCTTAGACGAGATCGGCAGAGGCACCTCCACTTTTGACGGTATGGCCATTGCCCGTGCGGTTCTGGAATATGGCGCCGATAAAAAGCGTCTGGGTGCCAAGACCCTCTGTGCTACCCACTACCACGAACTGTCCGACATTGAAAATCAGCACGCCGGTGTAAAGAATTACAACATTGCCGTTCGGAAACGGAGCGGTG
>JAZOXB010000253.1:0-4549 GCA_045659585.1 Faecousia sp.
AAGCACCTCTCAGCTTAAGATTTTGATGAGATTTTTGACGGGTTCGACGCAGCCTTGCTGTCGCAAGGCAAGGAGAACTAAGTTAAAAAGATCGCAAAAGATTTGCTGAGAGGCTGTCGGGTTCGACTCCCCTCAGCTTAAACGGTCTCCGTGTTTGTTAAAAATTTCCTTTTATACTATAATAAATTTACCGAAACCGGACAAATGTCCTTGAATTCTCCCCAAGCACTATGCTATGATACCACCGTCATGAGAACCCATTATAATGCCAAGGGAGGTTGCCTTCTGTGACTGAGAAAGACCTGATGGAACGATTTCCTGTTCTAAAAACGATCCCTGCGGAAAGAAAAGATCAGCTTCTGCGTTATTTTGAAACGGCACCTCTTGCCCTTTTGGAGTACTTCACTGTAGAGGAGCTTCCCGCAGATACCATTTTCGTCCGTGAGGGAGAAAGAGCCGATGCGGTGTACTTTGCAGCCAAGGGAGCCCTGAAAGCCATTGGTTACCGCTTTCCCGGTGGGGAATACGGGTTCATGCAGTTTAATAAGGTCTATGCCATGGGAGCGGGAGAGATCCTGCTGGAGCGGAGCCTCTACCTCACCACTCTGAAAACCACCGTGGACAGCATCCTGATCCGATGCCCCGCAATTCCTTTTGGGCAGTGGCTTTTACAGGATCTCCGTGCTCTGCGGTATGAATCCAAGCTTATGGGGGAATATCTCTTAGAGCAGGATCGCATGACTCGCGCCTTCCTTTTCCTCTCCGGCCCGGAGAGACTGGCACAGATCCTGATCCACCGCTACGAGTCCGGTGCCAAGAATGGGGTTCTGACCACAGACGGTAATCAGCAGATCCTTTCCAATGAATCCGGCTTTAATATTAAGACCGTGGCCCGTGGTATGAAGTCCCTTGCGGATGAAGGGCTGGTATCGCGGAAGGGACGACAGCTCCTGATCACGGCAGAGCAGTACCAAGGGCTGAAACGCTTGGTCGGTACAGTCATGGAGGCCTCCGAGACCTGATTCTCGGTTTAAAAGGAAAGTGATATCATACAAACAAAACGGAGGAAACAAACAATGAAAAAGTTTTTGGCAATGATCTTGGTTTTCGCAACCGCACTGACCCTTTGTGCTTGCGGCGGAACCACTGTGGAAGAATCCGGTTCCGACTATCGGGTGGCTATGGTGACCGGTCTGGGCGATATTACCGACCAGTCCTTCAATCAGGCTACTTGGGAAGCACTGGAACAGTTCAGTGCAGACTATTCCGCCGATATTCAGTATTTTATGCCCACTTCCGATGATAACTCTGCTCGAGTTGCCGCAACGGAGCGTGCGATTGCACAGGGCTACGATGTGATCGTATTCCCCGGCTACACCCACGGTGCTACCATTGCCGAGATTTCCGAAACCTATCCCGAGGTCAAGTTCATTGCTTTGGATGTTGCCGCGGGAGACATTCTTCAGACCGCTGTTTCCAACAGGGGCGAGAGCTATGACTATAACCCCGACAACTGGAACCTCACCGACTACGCTTATATGGACAATGTCTACTGTGCCACCTATCAGGAGCAGTGCTCCGGTTATATGGCAGGCTATGCTGCGGTAAAGCTGGGCTACACCAAGCTGGGCTATCTGGGTGGCATGGCAGTTCCTTCTGTTACCCGTTTCGGCTACGGCTTCATTCAGGGTGCCGATGCCGCCGCCCGGGAACTGGGTGTGACCGTTGACATGAAGTATGCTTATGCAAATCAGTTTGTCGCAGACCCCGACATTACCGCTGTTATGGATACCTGGTACAGCGAAGGGACCGAGGTCGTCTTCTCCTGCGGTGCCGCTGTCTGGACCTCTGTTGCCGAAGCCGCAAAGAAGGCCGGTGGCAAGATCATCGGTGTTGATGTGGATCAGGCTGCTGAGATCGATGCCGCCTTTGGTGAGGGTATGACCCTGACCTCTGCTATGAAGGGGCTGGCTCCCACTACCTACAACACCCTGGTAGATATCCTTGTCAATGGCAATTGGAGCAACTACGCAGGGAAGATCGAAGCTCTGGGTATCGTTTCCGAAAAGCCCGAGGAAAACTATGTACAGTTGGCTCCCGGCACCCTCTTTGAGGAAGGGAAGTTTTCCTATGAGGACTACACCGCTCTGGTGTCTGCTATGTATAACGGCGAGGTTACCGTATCCGGCGACCTGTCTGTTGAGCCTGCGACTACCAATGTAACGGTTAGCTGGTTGGGCAATATTAAGTAAAAACTCTGTTTTGGGAGGATGAGGGGATCTCATCCTCCTCAAAATTGGCCTTTTGACATGGAAAGGAGGACTCCTGTGAATCGTAAAACTCCAACCTTGGCGGAACGGGAGGGCTTGCAGACCCTGGTCGCGTCCCTACTCTGCGTTGCTGTCGGCTTGCTTCTTGGCTACCTTGTTCTGCTGATCATTGAACCCAAGGGAGCTTGGGATGCTATCGTTTCCATTCTCAGTAATTTTTTCAGCTTCCCCGGGAAGCTTATGATGAAATATATGGGGCAGACTTTGGTTCGGACTGTTCCCCTTCTTCTGTGTTCTCTGTCTGTGCTCTTTGCTTACCGGGCCGGCATGTTTAACATCGGTGTTGCAGGGCAGTACACAGCAGGGGCTTGTATGGCACTCTATGCCGCTCTGGCATGGAACGCTCCCTGGTATGTATGTCTGATCCTGGCAGTTTCCGTTGCTGCTGTGTGGGGTGCCGTCGGTGCATGTTTAAAGCTGTATTTCAATGTGAACATCGTGATCTCCGGCATTATGCTCAACTGGATCAGCCTCTATCTGACCAACTGGATCCTCACCGGGGTAAAGAATCCCAACGGCCCCTACACCAAGAGTCTCCGAACGGTCAACCCCTCTGCTCTGCTCCCTCAAATGGGATTGGATGCCCTGTTCCATGGAGAGAGGACCGTGACCATTGCAATTCCCCTTGCTGTTATCATTGCCCTTATGGTATGGGTCGTCCTCAACAAAACCGTATTCGGCTATGAGCTGAAAGCTACCGGCTACAGCATGAATGCCGCCAAGTATGCAGGCATGAATGAAAAGCGGAATATCATCATGACCATGGGCATTGCAGGGGCTTTGGCAGGCATGGGTGCCGCTCTGCTGTACCTGTCCGGTATGGAAGAATGGCAGACCACCGCATCTGCGGTGCCTGCTATGGGCTTTAACGGCATTGCGGTTGCCTTCTTGGGAGGTTTGAATCCCTTCGGCGTGCTTCTGTCCTCCTTCTTTATCCAACATATTACCACAGGCGGTGGCAATATCGACCTCAGTGTATACTCGCCTCAGATCTCCGATTTGATTTCCAGCTTGATCATTTACCTCTGTGCCTTTACCGGATTCTTTAAGCTGATGATCCGCAATCGGCTCCGCAGAAGAGCCGCCGAAGCTGCGGAAGGAGGGGAAAAAGAATGACCCTATTGATCCAATATACTCTTCTCTTTGCCTCCGTTCTGATGCTGGTGGCACTGGGCGGTTGCTTCTCCGAACGAAGCGGTGTAGTCAATATTGCATTGGAAGGCATTATGGTATTCGGTGCCTTAGGCGGCGCTCTGGTGCTGAAATTTCTCCCTGTTACCGTAGGGCCTGTTATGATGGTTCTTGCCGCCGCAGGGGCAAGTGCTCTGTTGGGTCTGCTGTGCTCCCTGTTCTTAGGGGTAGCCGCTATCGGCTTTAAAGCAGATCAGACCATTACCGGCACTGCCATCAACATGCTGGCTACTGCCGCCGCAACGGTTGGGGTTAAGGCTATGAATGCCGCACTTTCCGGTGGCAAGGATACCACATCCGATATTGCCTATCCCCACAGCAAGGATCTGCTTCTGGTGGATATCAATGGCTTTGGCTTTAACTGGTTTATGCTCATTGCTCTGATTGCACTGATCCTTGCATACTTTGTTCTGTTCAAGACCCGATTCGGTCTTCGCCTCCGTGCTTGCGGTGAGCATCCTCAGGCCGCGGATTCCGTAGGTATCAGCGTAGCCAAGATGCGTTACTCCGGCGTCCTCCTGTCCGGTGTTCTGGGCGGTTTAGGCGGGATCGCCTACATCACCGCCGGTGTCAGCTTGTGGAAGTTTGAAAACGGTATTGCAGGCTTCGGTTTTCTGGCTATGGCGGTTATGATCTTCGGTAGCTGGCATCCCATTAAAATCGCTCTGGCATCCCTGCTCTTCGGCTTCCTGCGGGCACTGGGTAATGTGTATTCCGGCTTTGACTTCTTGGTAGATTTGAATCTGCCCGGGGTGGTCTATAATATGCTCCCCTATGTGATCTCTCTTGTAGTCCTGATCCTCAGTTCCAAAAACTCCCGCGCCCCCAAAGCCGCAGGTATCCCCTACGACAAGGGACAGAGATAAGAAAAAGACAGGTTTCAACCGAAACCTGTCTTTATGGGTATGATATCTGCTACGCAGATGATATACGCTTACGCGTATGGAGGGAACGGATATGATATCATATTTGCTAAACTGTGATTTTTGGTTACGGTAGGCGAAAAGACTCCCGATGCCGAGAGATTT
>JAZOXB010000254.1:0-9142 GCA_045659585.1 Faecousia sp.
CGCTAACCTGATGGGTATCCGTGCATGCCAGGCTGTTATGCCCACCTCTCCCCAGGTCGCTGTCTTCGATACCGCTTTCCACATGACCATGCCCCCCAAGGCATACCGCTATGCCATCCCCTCCAAGTACTACGAGGAGCACAGCATCCGTCGCTACGGCTTCCACGGCACTTCTCACCGCTTTGTTTCCAAGCGCACCCGCGAGCTTCTGGGCAACCCCGCAGAGAGCAAGATCATCGTTTGCCACCTGGGCAACGGTTCCTCCCTGTCTGCTGTTAAGAACGGTGAATGTGTTGACACCTCTATGGGTCTGACCCCCTTGGCAGGCGTTCCCATGGGCACCCGTTCCGGCGATATCGACCCCGCTGTTGTTCAGTTCATTATGAATATCGAAGGCATCAGCGTAGACGAATGACTGAACATGCTCAACAAGAAGTGCGGCGTTCTGACTCTGTCCGAGAACCTGTCTTCCGACTTCCGTGATCTGGAAAACGGCGAAGACAACGGCAACGAGAACTGCACCCTCGCTCTGCGTAAGTTCGGCTACGAAGTTGCCAAGTACGTTGGCTCTTACACCGCAGCTATGAACGGTCTGGATTGCCTGGTATTCACTGCCGGTGTCGGCGAAAACGGCCCCCGTACCCGTGCCGATATCTGCTCCTATCTGGGCTTCATGGGCGTTAAGCTGGATCCCGAACGCAACCAGATCCGTGGCGGTAAGGAAGGTCTTATCTCCGCTGACGACTCCGCTATCAAGGTCTATGTCGTTCCCACTAACGAAGAGCTGATGATCGCACAGGATACCGCAGAGCTCTGCAAGTAATTTTCAATAAACACCCCAATGGGCTGCTGCTTTCCGCAGCGGCCCATTTTTATAAAGGAGAAAACTATGACAGTAGCAGAACGCTTTTTAAAATACGTTTCCTACGAAACCACATCTGATGAAACCACCGGTGTCTGTCCCTCTACCCCGGGGCAGAAGGTTCTGGGAGCCGCACTGGTAGAAGAAATGCAGGCAATGGGTATTAAAGACGCCTATATGGATGAACACGGCTATGTTTACGGCACCGTTCCCGGCACCGGCCCTGTTATCGGCCTCATTGCCCATATGGACACCGCTCCGGATTGCTCCGGCAAAGACATCAAAGCCCGTATCGTCAAGTATGACGGCGGAGATGTGCTGCTTAATGAGGAAAAGAAGATCCTTCTCTCTCCCAAGGACTACCCCAGCTTGAACCACAACATCGGCAAGCATTTGATCGTTACCGATGGCACTACCCTCTTAGGCGCAGACGACAAGGCAGGCATTGCCACCATCATCACCGCTGCACAGGAACTGATGGCAGAGGGACAGCCTCACGCCACCTTAAAGATCGGCTTTACGCCCGACGAAGAGATCGGCTCCGGTGCAGACCTCTTTGATGTCAAGGGCTTCGGTGCGGAATACGCTTATACCGTAGACGGCGGTGCTTTAGGCGAACTGGAATACGAAAATTTCAATGCCGCCTCCGCCATGGTCACTGTTCACGGTCGGAATGTCCACCCCGGCAGTGCCAAGAACATCATGATCAACTCTCAGCACATTGCTATGGAATTCCACTCCATGCTCCCTGTGCAGAGCAAGCCGGAATTTACAGAAGGCTATGAGGGCTTCGCTCACCTGTGTGAAATGAAGGGCGAAGTTGAGCTGTCCACTCTGGAATATATCATCCGAGATCATGATCGTACCGCCTTCGAAAGCAAAAAGAAAGATTTTGAGCGAATTTGTGCGTATTTGAACGAACGCTACGGCGCAGGTACTGTTGAGCTCACCTTAAAAGACAGTTACTACAACATGCGTGAAAAAATCGAACCTGTCATGTATATTGTTGATCGTGCCAAGAAGGCCATGGCAGATGCAGGAGTAGAGGCCAAGGTCGTTCCCATCCGAGGCGGTACCGACGGTGCCAGACTTTCCTACGAAGGTCTGCCCTGCCCCAACATCTTTACCGGCGGCGAGAATTTCCACGGTCGCTATGAATATATCCCCGTTGAGGATATGGAAGCCTGTGTCCGCACCCTCAAGTGCTTGCTGAAAAACGCTGTGAACCCTGCCCTTTGATGTAAAAATCTCCTCACAGAAAACCGACATCGGTCCTCTGTGAGGAGATTTTGCATATTAAACAATTGCTTTCAAGTCTTCCAATTCTTTTTTCCACTCCGAATGCTTGCGTCCCTCGACTAAAAGACCAATAGCCATAACCACGGCATAGACAAATATACCTGCCGTAGAAATGATGAATGCCACAAACCAGTTGCGAACCGTATGCTTTCGAATATGGGAAATCAGAACAAACATCAAAACGATGAATCCAATCACGCCAATATAATATATTTCCGTTGAAATCGCGATACAGTAGCACAGAAGCATCAATACAGACAACCAGAATCCCTTTTTCTTAGACAGTTTCTTCTCGAGGAATTTTATGCGTTCCGCCACCTCAGATTGAGGCTCTGCCTTCCCACGAGAGGTGCCGGTAATAGGCTTATGGATCAGAGAGTCTTCATGAGAGGTAACCACAAACTGATACTCAAAGGACTTGGAGTTGTCATACCATACCTCAACAGTATACTGACCGGAAACGACAGAGAATCCATCCTCGCCCTTTAAGCACCAACCCATAGAGATGCGATCGTTGCCGACATTCATTGCAACCTCGGAGTTGTGTTCATAGATCAAATTGCCCTCTGCATCGAAAATATCATATCCGCATTTTACTTTCTTTTGCACTGAAGCAGGCTGTCTTAGTTTTGCATGGAAATAGACATAGGGATAGATATCTCTGTTTATGATGCGGCTATATTGACTGTCCTGAGGAAAGGGTTGGTTTCCATCCTTGCCACCAATGGTGCCGACAGTAGAAATCAATGCCGGGCCGGATCTTCTCTTTTGATATTGATCTGTGGCTTTTTCCTGAGAGGTCATAATATCGACCAATTTGTCGATCTTGGCATCCAAAAAGCTCATATCCTCAAACTTGATTCCGTGTTCATTTCGGATGGCATCAATATCCTCGGGTAACGAAGCAGGGAATTCAAATCCACGGAGCATGACCGGAACAATGATTTTATTTAGGCTGATCGCATGTGCCAATTCCTGTCTGACCCAATCGTCTTTGGAAGCGGCGCAACGATCCAACGCGTTTTTAGGCAGAATCGCAATGATATAGTCACTGCGTTCGATTGCTGACAGCAATCTACGGTCAAAAGCACCTGCTTTCAGGGATTCGATATCGTAAAATACACTGTATCCTCTTGCTGTGAGTCTGTCATAGAGGATCTGAGCCATGTGCTCGCCACCATCACGCCTATAACTAAGAAATATAGATTCTGCCACTGTTCTTCGCCCCTCTATCTCTCTTTTAGATCTGCAAATGGCAAAACTGCAATTTGCACTATTTTTTCATTCGATTCCGTCTTTCTATCCGAAAATAGTATCGCACAAATATCATATCACATCACGAGATTTTTTTCAACACAGAAAACTCCTTTCGTGAGTTTTTTCCACTATAGATAGGATCGCAAAATCCCTCATGGTTCCTGACGAAACCACGAGGGATTCTTTATAAATCATCCGTTAAGGCCTGTAAAATATGCCTTTGCTTTATCACTATAGGCGAAGAGGGCTTTGCACAAGGACAGAAGCTGACCCTTTCTGCCATTGCCATAAGTATCCGCACTATAGAGGAGGCTATTGGATACCGCCGTCTCTCCTGCATAGATCCGTGTCTTTACAACCGTACGAAGCTCTGCCGCCAGTAGACCGTCAAAGCGGAATGCCATCCGCCCCTCTACATTGCCGTAGGGCGCGGGATCCGTAACAATGATATTCCGCGTTACACCCTTACCGTCCACATATTCCAGATGCATGGTCAGATCCTCCGCATTGCCGGAATAATTTGCAGTATCTACGATATAGACGACAGTGACTCTGGTGTTCAGATCCAGAGACTTACCCAACCATGTGACTTGGGGTGTTTCTATCTCATTGCCTTGGATATTGTTGTTTTGGAAGGTTACGGCGCCCTCTGCCGTCAATAGAGCTTTCTGTGCCTCTGTCATACGGCTATCTGCAAGTGCATCTGTTCTATAGCCCTTGAAAATCTGAGCTTGTGCACCGTAACGGAGAAGCTCTGCACACAGAGCACGGAGCTCCGCCTTTGCAGAGGTCTTTCCCAACTGTGCATAGGCATAATCCGCTATACTGTAGCTGTCCGCGGGAGATCGGTAGGACTGTCCGTCCTTCGTTCCATAAAGAACGCTCATCATTTGATCGTTCATATGAACCGCCGTGCGACCTTTCAGGGTGAAGTAATAGTAGCTCCCTCGAAGTTCCGGCACCAAGATCACCACACTATTTCCTACAAGGTCATTGCCCTCATAGATCGGCACGGTGATTTCCAGCCTTACGGAATCCATATTAAAGCCTGCCATAGATGCTACCGTTACAGCATAATTCAGGGTAATGTCACTTGCAAGATCCAGACTATGGCCTATCTTTATGCTGGGATCCTCAATAGGCTCTCGGATCTCCGTGGCACCGCATACACACAGTCCATCTGTATAGGCATGAGGCTCGCTCCCCTTCTTATGGCAACGAGAACACGTTGCTTCATGGTTCTCTCCAAGGTCGGTATACTGCATATCATGTCCCTGACGAGGCTGAATCGTCTGTTCTGTCAACGTCACACCACAAACACCGCACTTAGATCCGTCGGTCAGACCGGAAGCAGTACAGGTAGCAGGGGTGCCGGGAATGGTTTCGGGACTATGTCCAAAAGCAGGAACCTCAACAGGCTCCGCCAAAACAGCCTCACAGAGAGCACACTGAGAGCCTTCTGTCATACCCGTTGCAGTACAAGTAGCAGGAATGGCCGCAATGGGCGTGGGGCTGTGGTCTGCAAGGGGCAGAGCCTCCATATAGCTGTAGCCACAGGTACAGAGGTATTCCTTCTGCCCTTCACCGCTACAGGTGGAGGGAGTAACCACTCTTTCTGTATAACTGTGTGCTTCTCTTGTGAAAGAAGCATAGACGGTCATATCACCGGCAATATTTTCCGGAACAGCAGGATCTCCCTGTCTATCTACCCAACCTGCAAAGGTGTAGTGGTTTTCCTTATCGTAGGCTTTCGTGGGAGTAGCACCACTGTAGACAGCCGTACCACCGGCAGGAACACAGACTTCTTCCAGGATCGTGCCGTCCTCGCTACAGAAAGTAACGGTTTGTGCTGTAGGTGGCACAGTGCCCTCCTGCCCCACATAAATATAGTCAATGGTAAGTGTTCCGGATCCCTTTGCAGCAGACTTAATGCCGCGGAAACGGAAGCCTAAGGTGCTGATACAATCCGCTGTGGTAAACTCTTCTGTTAGGGCAAAGTTCACGGTAATATATTCTTCGGTCTTGAATTCATAAGTGGGTACAATATCATAGGTCCCACGTGCTACTGTACCATCTGTGGTACGATCATAAACCAGAACAATATCTGTGGGAATATCCTCTCCGGCTCTGACAACACCGTCGCTAAGCTTAAAGCGTACCTGTACATAGTCCCCTGCCTGAGGCTCATAGCCCAAACCGTGGAATGTCTTATTGGCACGTTCTACAAAGACACCGGGAACAGCAGTAGTAGCAACCCAGGGGCCAAGGTTTGAGTTATTGGTACCCGCTGCATTGGTTTCTGCCACAGCTACCTTCAGGACACCTGCTTTATTGTCGATCTCACGCTCATCGTAGACCTGAGAAGCGGAATTGGTTTCAGAGGTAGCCCAGAAGGGATTGTCCTGACGGTCAAAGTTGGTATCGTTGTACCATTCATGGCTGTAACGGGTCCGATCCTCTTCTGTATCCGTGAAGTCGAAGAACAGATAGTTCTCTTCCTCCTCATCCCGGGGGGCATCATCCTCGGGTCCAATGTAAATATAGTCGAAGGTAACGGAACTGGGCTTGGTGGTATCAATGGGCACCAGATTCAGGAAAGCAGGACGGAGTCCCGTTACAGAAGTACAGCTGTTTAGGGTTTGCGTGGGAGCGTAGGTATCTGTCACAGAAGAAAGCTCCCCTTCTGTGAGAATGGGTATGGTCATAGTCATATACTTTCCGTCAGAGACGAAGTCTGCCCCAAGCTTTCCGTCTCTGTCGTGGGTATAGACGTTCTCTGTGCCGTTATTGTAATAGTAGAACATACGGAAGTAAGGCGCCTGCTCCTCCCATGCTTTCAGATTGTCCATCTTAAAGCGAAGCTGAATGATTTCTGCATCCTTTGCATTATAGTTCAGGGGTGTTTTCCCCTCTGCAAAGGTGTACAGAGATAAATTTCGGCGTACCGAATCAGCCGTCTTACTGTAAATCTTGAGAATACCTGCCTTGGTGTCCACATATCCCATAGTGGGGTCGCTGATTTTATTTGTACCATGGTACTCAATGTAGGTCCAACGGGATGTGCCGTCAAAGTTGATCTCCTTATACTGGGGCTGATTCCTATACCGCAGACGAGCGGCCTCGTCATCATTAAAATCGAAGAACAGGGACTTGGAATCGGGATCCTTTGCAGGATTCTTCACATGGAGATTAAATCCACCTAACTCCAGAATGGTTCCCGATGCATTCTTGTACTTAATGACTACAGGATAAGTACCGGGAGTGCCACTCTTATAGCCGTTGGGGAATTCCAGCCAATAGGTACCGGCTTTCTTCCCTTCCCAGCCGTCGTAGAAGATCTCACCCTTACCTGCAGAATTCTCAAAGCTGTAGGTCACACGGAGATCGCTGCTCAGGAGACCGATCACATCAGCCTGCGGTGTTCCCTTGTTTACATAGTAGTCCTTATGCCCGTTCCAAGTCAGAAGCATGGTATCGGGCGTATCGTTATAGGCATACATCCGATGGCGGAAATATGCCAAGTTTCCTGTAACCGTAGACTTGTCCAGTTTGCCGGATCCCCAACCTGTGGAGTTGTTACCATCCCTGTAAACAGGATAATACTTGGTGCTGGTGTAGCCGTATCGGTAGATCAGGAAATACCCACCGGAGAGAAGGTCGATTAGAATGGGCTTGGTGGCAGTTTCCATCATATTGGGGAACGCTGTCCAAGATTCAAACATACCTGTGGAAGCATAAGTATCTCCGTTTGCCACAGCTAAGTAGCGGCCTTTGGTGGGAGTTCCCCAATAACCACCGGTTCCCTTGTAAATGGGAACGGTACCGGAATAAGTAGTTCCGCTGGTGGCCTGTACATCCAGACTGCCGGAAGTGGTATAGCTAATGAGCCAGTTGACCCCTCGTCTCTGGGAATCTGCAAAATAGAACTCGTCGTTATCTGCGTGGAATGCAGGAACTGCACTGCCTGCAGTACCGGTAACTGCATCATAGAACAGAGGCTGATCCAGTTTATCATCTACGATCACATATGTATTTTCCGCAGAAGTCAAGGTCGTCACACGGTTATATCGATAATACTGCTCCGGATCTGCCACAGGATCTGAGGTAAAGGCATTTTCTTCTTCCATTTCATAGGTACGGGCAGACCAGTTGATAAAATCTACTGTTTCGAAAACCTTATTGTAGAAAATCCCTTCGTCGGCGGCATAGCCTACGGTGTTCTCTCCACAGTAGTAGATCGTTCCTGCATAGGGCTTCCATGCGGCATTGTTGTCATAGACGTCCTCTCGGTTACGGATGGCAGATTCTGCCTGATTGATAAAGGAAATCTTAGGAGCAATGGTCTTAACCAAAGTAGTATGATTGTCAAAAGCATGGTGGGGGATCTGCAGCAAATCACTCTTTAGATCCGCCGCAGGATATCTCGCCATCAAAACTGCATCCGCCTTTTCAATATCACCGGTCAGGAGCATAGTCTTGCCGTCGAAGGTCATTCGCAAAACCGTAGATCCGTTATTCTCCTCTGTATAGTTCCCCAAACAAGAAGCATCATTCAATATCAGCTTGTTACTGCTGTTGGGCTTATAGCGATCCTCCACGGTATACAGAACATCAAACTTGACACCGCAGATATCAAAAGTTTCCCCTGTATGCTGTTTGTAATACTTGGCATTGGGGAAGAGTCTTGCTACACGGCGGACATACTTCTGTGAAGCACCCTCAATATCAAAGTTATACATGATATTCAGCAGTTCAAACTCCGTACTGTATTTGTGGAGGAAACGAGGGAAGCCTGCACAATGGTCAAAATGCAAGTGGCTAACGAACCACGTATTAATAATGATCTTTTCATCCTCAGGAACGCCGGTAATACTCCGCATGAAATCATAGAGTTGTTCACAGGCACGATCCCCCATCTGGTAATAGGTACCACCGTCAATGACAAAGAGACTGTTATCCGGCATCTTGACAATGAACATGGAGCCGGAGTTGCTGCGGTTCTCCGTAGCATAATCGCTGGTATTCTTGAAACCGTCGGTAGAAGCCGTGAGGGAGTACATATAAACCTCGGTGCGACCATTCCCATTATGACGGTCAGGGCTTTCATACTTAAACTTACGGAGGGTATCCACATGGGTGTCTACAATGATGCGAACTTCCTTAGTAGAAGGTGTCCAGTAGGTATAGAGCGCATAGGTTCCATCCGGAGACAGGAACTTATAATGGCGGTTGTTGGTACTCTGCTGGCTGGCCCAGCCCACAGAACCTAAATTGATATACCCTTTTGACTTTAGCAAATCTCGGTAGGTGGTATATTGTGAAGAAGACGTTCCGGTAACAATCCGCATTTTGGACTGCGCTCCCGTATCTCCCAGCGCAGTTCCCAAGCCACCGTCATAGGTCATCCAGCCGGAAGACGTTCCCCCGGAGTAGGCAGGGACGGAAATGGAGGATACGTCCACCGCTGCCCGCACATAGGGTCTGGGAAACAAGGACAGCACCATAACGAATACTAACAAAATCCCCATAATTTTATGGCATTTCCTCATATATTTTACCTCCTAATTCATTTTTCTTCTATAATATATCATAGAAATTTTTAAAAAACAACTGCTACAGAATCTAAAACTCTGTAGCAGTTCACTTTTTTAGTTGAAATATTCTTTTGCCTTATCGCTATAGGCCATTAAGGCGCGGCATAGGGTGCCGAGACTACCCGTCTTA
>JAZOXB010000255.1:0-1839 GCA_045659585.1 Faecousia sp.
CCCTGATCCATAACTACGATCTTATCCGCATCACGGATGGTAGACAGGCGGTGGGCAATGATCAGGCTGGTACGGTTTTCCATAAGCTTCACCATAGCATCCTGGATCTTCTTTTCCGTACGAGTGTCAACAGAGGAGGTAGCCTCGTCCAAGATCAGGATCTTGGGATCTGCCAGAACCGCACGGGCAATGGCCATAAGCTGTCGCTGTCCGTGGGACAGGCTGGCACCGGCTTGCTTTAAGAAGGTCTTGTACTTCTGAGGTTGACGGCTGATAAAACGGTGGATGTTACTCATATCTGCCGCACGAATCATAGCCTCATCGGGAGCTTCCAGATTGGCATACTTGATATTGTTCTCAATAGTGTTGGAGAACAGTACCGTGTCCTGCAGAACGATTGCAATATTGTCTCGGAGGTAGTCCCGCTTCATATCCATAATATTGGTACCGTCTACCAATATCTCGCCCCGATCCACAGGATAGAACCGCATGAGAAGGTTAACGACAGTGGTCTTACCGCTACCGGTAGACCCAACCAGAGCGATCTTCTGACCCGGTTCCACTTCCAGATCGAAGTCATAGAGCACCTGCTTGCCGGGAACATAAGAGAAGTCTACATTGCGGAAGGAGATCTTTCCTGTGATCTCCGGCTCCAGGGTTCCGCAGTTTTCTTCATCCGGCTCATCCAACAGCTTAAAGACACGCTCCGCACCTGCAATAGCAGTCTGGATAGCACCGTAAAGCTGTGCGATCTCGTTAATAGGACGGGAGAACTGCTTGGCATAGATAATAAAGGCAGATACAACACCGATGGTAATGTTCCCACGGAAGGCAAAATAGCCACCAAAAGCCGCCACGATAACAAAGCTGATGTTGGAGATACAATTCATAATGGGACCCATGGAACCGCCCAGAATTTCCGCCTTGATGCTGACGGTACGGAGGGAATCGGATGTCTCATTGAATTCCTCGGTAACATCGTCTTCCTTATTGTATGCAACGATGGAGCGGTAACCGGTGATCATTTCCTCACTGTGTCCGTTCAACTCGCCTAAGAGAGCGGAGCGTTTGCGATATGCCTTCCGCATCAGCTGAGACATCTTTCCCGTAACCAAAACCGTCAGGAGAACGGAAACCATGGTAATGAGGGTCAACTGCCAGCAATAGAAGAACATGATACTGACCGTGCCGATAATGGTCAGCACACCGGACACCAGAGATCCCAAGGACTGAGATACCGTAGCAGATACATTCTCAACGTCATTGGTCATACGGCTCATAACATCGCCGTTGGAGTGGGTATCCAGATACTTGATAGACAGGCGGTCGATCTTTTTGAACAGGTCATGACGGAGCTGTTCCGTAATGCTCTGGCTCAGCTTTGCCGCCAGCCGTGCCTGTGCCAAGCTCAACAGAGAATGAACAGGATAAATCAGGATCAGTGCCAGAATGCAATAGGACAGTGCTTTCCATACATGATTCTTAATGGAGTCAATGGCCTCACCCTGAATAGAGGGGGCAACCAGCCCCGCCAGAGTGACACCTACCACACACAGGAGCAGAGTGAGAAGAAGCTTCTCTTCCTTACGGAAATACTTGGTCAATCTGGACAGGGTGCTACCTACATTTTCGGCGTGCTCCACCTTCTGTCCCATGGATCTGCCGGGGCCGGGTCTGCCCATAAAGCCGGGGCCCGCGGGGCCTTTCCCCATTGCCATCCCCTGCTTTTTCAGTTCTTGAGGGTCGGGCTTCCGTTCAAAGCCCTGAGGGATCTTTTCCTGTTTCATCCTTCTTCCCCTCCTTCCTTCAGCTGGGAGTTATAAATATCCCGATACAGCT
>JAZOXB010000256.1:0-7087 GCA_045659585.1 Faecousia sp.
ATAAAGGCCGCAAAGATCAGACAGCAGACAGAGGCAACAGCAAAGGACTTTCTGCTATGATAGAACCGAATAAAATACCAGTTTCCCATAGACAACAGCAGAGCTGTCAGCGGAGCAACCATAGCAAATAGCCAATTGCCGATTCCAACACCTGCAGGCACAGATGACTCCATCCCTACTCCCTGAGCAACGAGCAGGAAAGAAATATACAACAGCAAGGATTGCAGAACAGAAGCCTTCCACTGGCTGATCCGATTTAGCTTTCCTTCCTTCGGTATCTGTACCGCCGATTTCACCGGTTCCTTCATACTTTCATTCAGTCTACCGCAGTTCTCACAGCTTTTTATATGTTCTTCTACCAGCTTCCTGCTTTCCTCACTGCAGCATTCATCCAAATAAAGAGGAAGCAGATCTTTTACAACATTACAATTCATTTTCACATTCCATCCTTTCTTTTAACTTTTCCTTAGCCCGGTAAAATGTCACACGGGCCCAGCTTTCACTTTTTCCATATATGCGACTGATTTCCTGTAGACTCAATCCATCCACTACCCTGCTTTTGAGAACCTGGCCGTAAGGCTCCTCTAAAGCATTGATACAATCGTGTAGCGCCTTATAAGATTCTCCGTCTATGTATACCTTCTCAGGATCTGGACTCACAATCTCTGTTTCAGCCAGTTCCTGTGGTCGAACCCGTTTCTGCTCTCGGCACCAGGCGTAAAAGCAATTTTTACCAATACTGCAGAGCCACACACCGACCTTTTCTCGATTCCTCAGGCTTCCAAAATTTATATAAGCTCTAAAAAAAGTCTCCTGTGTCAGCTCCTCTGCAAGAACAGGATCCCTACATAAGGAAAACAAATATCTATACACCAGTTCCCTTTTCTCCAGGAACAATTTCTCATAGTCCAAGGCCGCCTCACCTACCTTTCACAGATTAGATGATATTCCATAATGGTTCGTTACAATCTTTCCCAAATATTATAACATAATTTTACAATAACTGCAAAATATATCTCATGACAGGCTCCCCTTTTCAAATTCTATCATTGCCTTTCCGGGAGAATTATGATATCCTATGAATATCTTAAATCTACAAAGGAGAAATAACCATGCGAAAGAATTTCGGATCCAAGACCGCTGTCTATCCCATGCCTGTATTTATCATTGCAGCTTATGATGAAAACGGCGTTGCCAATGCTATGAATGCTGCTTGGGGTGGAATCTCTGAGGAGAAGGAGGTCTCCATCTGCATCAGTGAGAACCACAAAACCACCTATAATATCCTGCACAGCGAAGCCTTTACCGTAAGCATGGCAACAGTAGACTATGTGAAGGAATGCGACTACTTAGGCCTTGCCTCCGGGAACAAAGTCTCCAACAAGCTGGATGTCTGTGGTTTCCATACTACGAAAAGCGAGTTCGTAAATGCACCCATTATTTGCGAGCTCCCCATGGCTGTTGAGTGCGAACTCATTAGCTACGATCCCGAAAGCTGTCGTTTGGTCGGCAGGATCGTCAATATCAGCATGGATGAATCTGTCCTCACAGATGGAAAAGTAGATCTTACAAAACTCCGCCCCATTTGCTATGACTCCTTCCATCATGGCTATCATGTGATCGGTGATCGTGTAGGCAATGCCTTCTCCGACGGCAAGAGTCTTCTGTAATTTCAGATAAGAAAACAGTGCTTTGTACAGACCTTTTGATCTGTCAAAGCACTGTTCTGCTTTTTCATCAGGGTCTATAGATCCTCTCAGCCTATAAACACATCATTTTCAAATTGACCTGTTTGGACAGTTCCGTCTGCAAGGGTGTATGTTCCGTAGCCATGACGACGATTCTCCTTGATTTCTCCATCATAATAGGATCCGTCCTCATACCGCAGCACACCACAACCTTCCATCAGCATTTCTCCATTCCATATACCACTATGAAATGCTCCATCGGGATAGGTAAACTTTCCTTGGCCGTGACGCTCCCCACGATCCCATTGTCCTTCATAGCTACTGCCGTCAGGATAAGTTTCCTTTCCCATGCCTTGCGATCCTTCATCCCCCCACTCTCCATCATAGACTACTCCTTCGGCAGAAATGGTCTTTCCTAACACGAAAGCGTAACCTTGGGTGAATTGTCCTTCATAAACCGCGCCATCAGATAAAACAAGTTTTCCTTGTCCGTGAGGCTGATCATGCTCCCATTGACCTTCATAGACACTACCATCGGGCCAGGTATACTTTCCTTGACCGTGACGCTCCCCGCGATCACATTGTCCTTCATAGACACTACCATCGGAGCAAGTTATTTTGCCTTGGCCATGTGGTTCAAGCATATCAGCTTCGCCCTCATAAACAGAGCCATCCTTATATGTGATCTTTACACATTTAGGCATACTCCCACTGTTCCAACAACCTTCATATACTGAACCGCCACAGAGAGTCAATTTGCCCTTTCCATTTTGTTTGCCCTGTTCCCAATGACCTTCAAAAATAGAATCGTCACAGGTCTTCTCTATTCCATAACCGTGCTTCTCCCCTTGTTTCCAATAGCCCTCATAGATACCTAAATCTTTCATATACTGTATCCCATAGCCTTCTTGATGACCATGCTTCCAGTCACCATCATATGTGACACCAATATTCCAAACCACTTTTCCCTTGCCGTGCATCCTAGCATGTTCCCATTGCCCTTCATATGTTACAACCGAGTCTATTATTAACTTTCCATATCCATGCATTTCGCCCCTTCGCCACTGTCCTTCGTATGAAAATCCATCTTTCGGTACAATCTTCTTCCCCTGTCCATGAGGTAATCCATTTTGCCATTGTCCCTCATATGTACTTCCATTTTGATGTGAGATTTTTCCAAAGCCGGAATACATACCCTCTTCAAATTCCCCTTCATATGTAGTATTGTTGGGGAAAGTCCGCCGTCCTTTTCCGGAGAACCGGCCGTTTTTCATCTCTCCTTCATACAAAGATCCATCTGAAAATTCAATCACCACATTTCCGGAACGGATCACCCCCGTCGATAAGTCAGGCTCACTTGGTGCCACGACAATGTTAAAATTGGTCATGATCTGTTCTAACAGGTTAGGAATATGATACTTATGGTCAAAGGGCAAATATGTAGCCTTATCAGAGAAAAACGCCGTCAACCGATTGACCCATGCTCCCAGATCAGCCATTTTATCCGTTGAATCTGCAAATTGTTTGGATTTTATTGCTTCTATTAAAATATCCGAAGGAAGCTTATTCGTAAGATTAACACAGAAGTAATCCTTTTTCCTTATGTTGTCTGCATCTCTGTTTACAATAGCCATTTCCGTCTGAATTGAGGTGCTCAAAAACAAATTTTCGCTTAAATAAAATATAACTCCACAACATAAATCATCCGACATCCGTTCCCGAACAACATCATCCCAGTTTTTCCCTGCGGGAAGGTCACCGTCATACCAAAAAGGAATATCATTTTCATATAATTCCGCAAGATCAGCATAAACTTTCTTATAGTCTGCGTGAGAATAGCTGATAAAAATATATCTGGTACTACCATCCAATTCCACAGAGGGCACTTTTTCACAGGTATCGCAAGAAGAGGAGGCTTCTAAGTATTTCTTGTATTTTTCTGCACAAAACTTAAACATAGTATCGCACTTCCTTTATGAAAATTCATATTTCATGATAATACAATCGAAAATCCGGTCGTTCGTCAAAATTTTCTGCCTTTGCGGAAACGAATATAGAATAACAGACTTCGAACTCCCCAAGATGCCCACTGTGCGATCCAAATACCCCACAGTCCCATTTCCATGGGGATAGCCAGAACATAGCCCAAACCGATACTGATAACCCACAGCACAGCCAGAGAAACAAAGGACGGATAAGCAGAATCTCCCCCGGCTCTCAGGGTAAAGGGCAGTGTATTGGACATTGGAGAAAACAGGATCATGGCAGGGATGCTCCACAGCAAGAGTTGTCTTGCCATAGCAAAGGCTTCTGCCGTTGGATGGAACCGATTCAGCAGGAAGGGCAAAATCGGAACGAATACCATACAGGACAAAATGATCAGAATGGTGGCCAGCTGATTGCATCGCTTTCCGTAAAGATGGGCTTCCTCCTTTTTCCCCGCACCGACGCACTTCCCTACTACGGTTACAGCCAGATTGCCCGCAGACAAGGACGCCGTTGTAAAGACCGTAAGGACGGAGTTCGCAATGGCATGGGTACTAATGGCAGAGGTTCCCAGAGGTACCATGTACATCTTGGATGTGAGATTACCGAAAGAAATACAGATCTGCTCCAGACCAAAAGGCAGGCTGATCCGTAGTGTGCGACCCAGTAATTCCTTGTCAAAGCGGAACAAACTCCAAAATGACATTTTAACCGGAGGTCTCCAATACAGCATAAGAATCAGGGTTAAGATCGTACCTACCAAACGAGCCAGGATCAACGCCCAGACACTTCCCCGAATATCCATATCCAGAACATTCAGGAACAAAACGCTAAAGAGGAAATATGCCAGATTGATCACGATACTGAGAGTCAAGCATCGTTTGGATTCTCCCAAACCGCGGAGAATGGCAAAACCTGCGGTATAAACCGTAAAGATCAGAATAGACCAAACGCTACCGGAAAGATAGATCCTTGCCTTTTCCAAAACAATGGCCTCTGCATCGGCATACAGAAGCTTCAATATCCATTCCGGGAATAACAGCAACGGAATGCTAACGATCAGACCAACCAAAACGGTCAAGAAAAATCCCGTTGCGATCCCTCGCTTCAATTTCTCCTCATCCTGACCGCCCCAGCACTGAGCTACGATTACCGAAGCCCCCGCCGAGATCCCGGTAAAAAAGCATACCATCAGCCCCGTAACAGGCCCTACAAGGGATACCGCCGCAATGGAGGTCTCCCCGTTCTTGCTGATCAGCGCTGTTGTCAGCATACTAATGAGGGTTATAGACAAATTATCCAGGATGCCGGGGATCATGAGACGGAAGATCTCACGCCATGTAAAGACAGAGCCGGATAAGGTTCGAGTAAGAAAGCAATCCGCTTTCTGTTTCAAAATTGTGGGCATAGCATTATCCCTTCATAGACAAAATAATTTTAAGATATGGGAATTATACCATAATTAATCCATGAAAACAAGGATTTCTCCCGATTTTTCCACGATACAAAAAATTCATATATAAATTGTTTACAATAACCGCAATTTATGATAAAATATAAAACGATTATGCACACTTGTGGCAAAAACTACAAAGGAGGCGTTTTAAAATCGATACCTACGATCATACCGAATCATACGAAGCATATGAAGAATATAAATACCACGGACAGAGCTCCAACGGTAAGAAGAATAAAAAGAATAAGAAGAATAAGCCCAACAGAGGCATGCGGATCACTGCTTGGATCCTCAGCATCATTGTGTTCTTTGAAGCACTCTATTGTTTCCTGGTGTTTACCAATATCCCTACCATTAAATATTGGAGAGAACAATATATCGCCACTGCCCTTTCCACTATGACCCATCAATGGATGGCAGAATGGTTCCTCCCCGAATACATGGTAGAAGATATCCGAATCAAAAAGGAGCAGGCTATGCTACAGCAACAGCAAGTAGGTGTTAGCCAGCGACCCACTCCTACCGCTCCTACAGAAGCCGATCCTAACGCACCTACCGAAGCTACAGAAGAAACCACCGTTCCCACCGAGACCGTCCCCGGAGAAGATCCCGCAGAAACTGCATTCTATGAACTGTTCTGGGAACTGAACCGGAGTACCTTTGAGGCCTATGTAGAGGATCACCCCGAAGTCCTTAAAGACGGTTGGGAAAACATTTATATCAACGAAGCCGGATTTGATGATAAAGGCACTTCTATTTATACCGGCATGGGTGAACAAGTCCTTGCCATCGATGCTAAGAATCAGATCCTCCTGATCCGTGTACAGGGTACCGGCTATCTGGGCATTCTTGCAGTTGGTAAGGATCCGGCACAGCTCAGATGTGAAGCTTCTTCCGGCATCGGCAACTACGGACAGGACATCGGAACCATCTGTAAGAATTCCGGCGGTCTCATCGGTATTACCGGCAACGGCTTTATCGATCCCGAGGGCAAGGGTAACGGAGGCATCGTCTCCGGTTATACCATGTGCGAAGGCAAAGGCTATGGTACCCATTTTAACAACGGTAAGCGAATCGAATTAACCACCGACAATAAGATGTATATTGCCAACGCCCAGTCCCCTGTTGCCGGAGATGTAACAGATGCCGTAGAATTCGATCCCGCTCTTGTTGTAGACGGCAATCTCACAGTTGACAGCCTCAGCGACTATAACGGTATCAACCCCAGAGCCGCCATTGGGCAATCCTCCCGCGGAGAGATCCTGATGCTGGTTATTGAAGGTCGCCAAATCGGTCGTTCCATCGGTACCGATGTTGAGACCTGTGCCAAGATCCTCATGCGCCACGACGCCTATACTGCCATGAACTTAGACGGCGGTACCAGTGCGGTTATGTGGTATGACGGTGAGTATGTCACCAAGTGTTCCAATGCAAATATCCAATGTCGTTCCCTGCCCAACGCATGGGTCTACGGTAATTATGAATAAAGATTTCCCTGTTGCAGTTCATTCAACTGAACCGCAACAGGGAATTTTCTATCATATGCAATTACCGCTCATTCATCGGAAGCCAATATAGTCAATCGTCAAAAAAGTTTATGTTTTTTAGCTTTTTTTCAAATCTCTTAAACAATGCCGTTGACAATTTGCTTGAGTTTTTGTATAATGAGGGTAGAATTTGCGAAGTATGGATTTTTGCAAGTTCCACGGAATTTGCCGCCCTAAGAGGCGGATAAGAAAGGATTTTTGCAATGATTTACACAACAGAAGTACAGCACATGTGTCCGGTTGCAAAGGGTGCATACCATGGCCCCGCTCCCATTCCCGAAGAGGGTAAGTGGGTACAGGCAAAGCAGATCAGCGACATTTCCGGCTTCACCCATGGTGTAGGCTGGTGCGCACCTCAGCAGGGTGCTTGCAAGCTGACCCTCAACGTCAAGGAAGGCATCATCGAAGAA
>JAZOXB010000257.1:0-8995 GCA_045659585.1 Faecousia sp.
GGATCCCCGGCTTGTTGCGGGGATCCGTTTTTGTCGTGTTATTCTGTGGGAGTTGATGAGGGGGTGGTGGGATCGGAGTCGGTTGAGGGGGCGGTGCTTTCGCTTTGAGAAGCCTCCGGCACGGTGGTTTCCGACTCAGTGGCGGTGGTTTCTGTTCCTTCCGCGGGAGCTTCCGGAGAAGAGGGCGTGGGAGCGGTAGGATCCGTATTTCCGTCCCCTTCCGTGGGCTCTATGGAAGGATCGGGGGCGGCGGGATAGGCATCCCGATCCCAGACATAGCCCTCTGCAAGAAGGGTTTCATCATAGAGGGGGATCACAGAATTGCTGCCCTGCTCCACATATCTGCGGAGATCCACATGGTAGGTCTTATCCTCTAAAACCAACAGATTCCAGTAATAGGGATCACCGTTCTTGGTACCCTCGATGATATGAGAGGTGATCCCCAGAGAGGCACACAGATCGTGATAACACATGGCATAGGATAGATCGTGTCCTATATTTTCGGAGAACAGACTGTACAGGGGGTATACCGGCACCGTATCCGTAAGAGTCTGATCATGGCGGCGGATCAGGTAGTTGCACAACCGCTTGGCTTGGTTTTCCGGGGTGTTTCCCCCTTGACCGTAGATCAGAGCGGAGCGGAAGGTGGTGTCTGTTTCCAGAAGCTTTTCACGCATGACATCCTTGGATTCCGGATAGGTGAAGTGGATCTCCATAATGCGGTGATCCCCTTCTTCGGGATAGAGCTTTAGGGAAAATTCCGGAATGGTGGGGATGACCCGTGGATTTTCCATACAATAACGGAGGATGTCCCTTTCGAAATCCCGATTGCTGTAGCGACGGATCCGCAGGGTCAGGGCGGTGCTGTAGTTGGAAAGGGCTTCGGTGATCTTGCTTTGGGCGGCGTCGCTGTCGTCTACCAGAACGATGGAGTTGATCTCACTCAGGGAACGACGGAACACAAAGGAGACCTGCACCAGCTGTTGCCCCTCTTCTTCGATGATCTCGGCATCTGCGTAGTCTACGGCATAGGCACCTGTGGGGTGCTGACGGGTGGCGTAGTCCATGATCTCACTGAGATTTTGGGCAACATCTCCCTCATAGTCTTGGATCAGGACTTGTCCCTGCTCCTTCCAGTTGTCGATAAGGGACAGAATGGCACCGCGGAGCTCCAAACGATTGGTGACTACAGGGATGGGATCGGCTTCCCCGGAGGGATCCCCTTGGGTGGGCTGTTCCACGTGGGGACGAACGGACAAATAATCCTCTTCTGCCTTACAGCCCACCAGAAGAAGCAGAAGCAGTACAATGGGGATCAGGCGTTTCATAGGCCGATCCTCTGTTACAGCTCGAAGCGGTCATAGCGCTTAAAGCCGTCTCCCAAGACCTGCTGAGCATCCTGCAGAATGACGAAAGCTTGAGGATCCACTTTGTAGATCACTTCTTTCAATTCCGCAACTTGCCGTTTCTTAACAGCGCACAGCAGAACCTGTTTGCTTTCACGCTTGTAATAGCCTTGACCGTCCAGGAGGGTGATGCCCCGATCCATTTCCTTGGAGATCATATGGGAGACCTCTTCGTATTTGTCCGAAATGATAAAGGCTACCTTGGAATAGTCTACACTGTAAACCACATAGTCCAGAACCACAGAGCTCAAGAACAGGGCCAGGGCACTGTACAGGGTGTTACGAAAGTCGTTATAAACGATACCCGTGGCAACGGCGGTGCACATATCAAAGGCAAGCATCAGTTTGCCGATGGGACAGTTGCGGAATTTCAGCTTCAGAAGACGGGCAATGATGTCTACGCCACCGGTAGAAGCTCCGGCACGGAAAACAGTACCGAAGCCGAAGCCGATGAGGGCGGCACCGAAAATGATAGCAAAAATAGGTTCTACTTCGGGAACGGGAAGTACCAATGCCAGCAAATCAAAGCACAGAGAAGAGGCTACCATGCCAACCAGAGAGCCAAAGAAGAAATACTTTCCTATTTTGCTGTAGCCTACTATGAACAGAGGAATGTTCACTAAGGCACTGATCAAACCGATGGTGACAAACCGATGATTTGCAACATACTTAATGAGCATGGCAATGCCGGATACACCGCCGCAGTTGATGCCTGCGGGCTCAAAGAACATGACAAAGCCGGAACAGGCAACGAAGGTGCCTGCTATGACCAAGAACATGTTTTTCAGGATCTCTTTTTTCGTGTATTGCATAAGATCACAGCTCCAATTCCAACTGTTTTTCGTCCCCATCTTCCGGCTTCAGGAGAGCACCGGCGGCGGGGAGGGACTTGGTACGATAACGGGATCCGTTGACGATACCGCTCTGCTCCAACAGGACGGCACGATGGAGGGTATGTTTTTTCTTGAGGGTCAGGACGGCAACACCTTGGGTGGAACGGGTGGTTTTTGGTGCAAGCTGAGCGGTGGAGAAGATCAGAGCTCGATTCTCTGTGGAGTACAGAACCATCTGTACATCCTCCTTCAGAAGGAAAGCCGCCTTCAGGGGGGACTTTTCGCAGTAGGCACCGGTGAGCTTACGGCGATTGGACTTGGTTTGGTAGGTGGAAAGCTCGACCTTGGCAACCTTGCCGTTTTCGTAGACGAAGATCATGTTACCGCTATAATCACCGGGGAAGCAGACCTGCAATACCCCTTCGCCCTCGTCAAAGCCTAACTTGCCCGGGAGGTAGTCGCCCAGGATAGAAGCCTTGCTGTCCTCAAAGTCGGCACAACGGGTTTTATAAACCTGATACTTGTCGGTGAAGACCAGCATTTCTGCGGCGTTGGTGGTTTCCAGAGAGAAGCTGAGGCTGTCACCTTCCTTGAACTTCTGCTCGCCGGACATGCGGAGGGACTGGGGGGTGATCTTCTTGAAGTAGCCTTCCTTGGAGACGAAGACGGTAACGGGATAGTCGGGAACGGCTTCCTCTTCTTCCTCTTCTTCGACCTCGGTGCCTTGTACCAGACCGGTCTTACGATCCTTGCCGTACTTGTCGGCTACGGCCTCCAGCTCCTTGATGATGATGTTGCGAACCTTTTTGTCACTGCGGAGGATGTCTTCCAGCTCTTCGATCTCTTTTTCCAGATCGTCGACTTCGTTGGTACGCTTGAGGATATATTCTTTGTTGATGTTGCGGAGCTTGATATCCGCTACGAATTCCGCCTGGATCTTGTCGATGCCGAAGCCGATCATCAGGTTGGGGACGACTTCCTCATCGGATTCTGTTTCGCGGATGATCTTGATAGCTTTGTCAATATCCAGAAGGATCCGACGCAGACCCTTTAACAGGTGGAGCTTTTCGGACTTCTTCTGCTTGCGATAGTAGACACGACGGCGGACACATTCCGTACGCCATGCAGTCCACTCCTCAATGATCTCACGAACACCCAGAACACGGGGCATCCCTGCGATCAATAGGTTAAAGTTACAACCGAAGCTGTCTAACAGGGGAGTGGATTTAAACAGCTTCTGCATGAGCTTGTCGGGATCCACACCACGCTTCAGGTCGATGGTCAGCTTCAGACCGTTGAGATCCGTTTCGTCTCGCATGTCGGAGATCTCACGGATCTTGCCTGCCTTGGTCAGCTCGGCAACCTTGTCAATGATGGCTTCGGTAGTGGTGGTGTAGGGGATCTCATAGATCTCAATGAGATTGCCTTCCTTCACATAACGCCAACGACCGCGGATCTTGACACTGCCTCTGCCGGTGCGGTAGACCTCTTCCATTTCTTTGGGGTCGTAGATGATCTCGCCACCGGTGGAGAAGTCCGGAGCGGGCATGATCTCAAGCAAGTCGCAGTTGGGGTTCTTGATCCATGCGATGGTAGCCTTACAGACCTCTCGCAGGTTGAAGGAGCAGATGTTACTTGCCATACCGACGGCAATGCCCATGTTGGCAGATACCAGCACATTGGGGAATACCGTAGGCAGAAGGGTAGGCTCCTGGGTCGTATTATCATAATTGGGGACAAAATCCACGGTTTCTTCATCAATGTCCCGGAAAAATTCGTGGCAGATGGCTTCTAACTTGGCTTCCGTATAACGGGAAGCGGCGTATGCCATGTCACGGGAATAGACCTTGCCGAAGTTACCCTTGGAATCCACAAAGGGAACCAGCAATGCCTCGTTGCCGCGAGCCATACGAACCATAGTTTCGTAAATAGCGGCATCACCGTGAGGGTTCAGAGCCATGGTTCTGCCTACGATGGTGGGGGATTTGGTACGGGCTCCGTTAAGGAGTCCCATTTTGTACATGGTGTACAGCAGTTTACGGTGAGAGGGCTTAAAGCCGTCGATCTCGGGAATGGCACGGGAAACGATAACGCTCATGGCGTAGGGCATGTAGTTGAGGGTCAGGGTATCCGTAATGGGTTGTTCCAGAACCTCAGCCCGTAAACCTTCTACACGGGAGGTGTCGAGATTCTTTTTCTGTTCCGGCTCTTTTTTCTTTTTTGCCATTGGGTGAGTTCACATCCTTTTCATGGACTATTGGGAACGGAGGGTCAGAACGACCAACTCCGGAATATTGAATAAACGGGGATAGCGGTGGCTGTTGCCGACGCCGCGACTGACCAGCATGGTGGTGTCGCCCTTGGTGTAAAAGCCTTTGGTATATTGGGGAAGAACCCCTTGTCCCGGAGCAAATAAGCCGCCGATCACGGGGAGGTAGATCTGTCCGCCGTGGGCATGTCCTGTCAGCACCAGATCCGCTTCCAGATAATTTTCAAAATAATGAGGCTTGTGGGATAGGAGAACAGTAAAACGATCCTCTGTTTCGTTTTTCAGGATCCGTCCGAGGGTATGCTTTCGACCGGAGGGATCCTTCAGTCCTACGAGAATGCCACCGTAGAAGGGGACTGCCTCGTCGTACAATACGTGAACGCCTAAGTCGGACAGCCCTTCCAAAAAAGCACGGAGATCCTTGGGCGCCAAACGGTGCTCGTGATTGCCGGTGCAGTAGTAAACCGGAGCCACCTTGACCAGCTCGGCGGCAAAGGCGAGACCTTTTTCCGTATTGGTAAAGGTGCTGTCGATGAGGTCGCCGGTAATCATGATCACATCCGCTTTGGCCTCTTGGATAGCGGCGAGGAGACGACGGTTGTCCTTTCCGAAAGACTGGTTGTGGAGGTCGGAGATCTGGAGGATCCGCAGACCGTCCATTGTCTCCGGGACTTTGGTATTTTTATATTCGTAATCGGTTACGGTGAAATGGGTATTTTCCCACAGCAAATACAAAAGCCCCGAAAGCAAGAGGAAAGCAATTATATAGATCATCGTTCTGCGTTTCTTCATCAGGAAATGTCTGCCATATCCAGATAGAGACTGCCGTTTTCCGCAATGTATTCCTTACGGCCTGCCAGATTGTCTCCTAAGAGAAGGTCAAAGTAGATAGCGGTCTTTTCCGCATCCTCCGGCATGATCTTAATGAGACGGCGGGTCTCCGGATTCATGGTGGTCATCCACATCATTTCCGGTTCGTTTTCACCAAGTCCCTTGGAACGGGAAATGGTGTATTTCTTATCTCCCAGAGATTTCAGGATCTCTGCCTTTTCTGCTTCGTTGTAGGCAAACCAGGTCTTGTCCTTGGTGTTGATCACAAAGAGGGGAGACTCTGCAATATATACATAGCCCTCACGGATCAGGGTGGGAACCAGACGGTACAGCATGGTCAGGATCAGGGTGCGGATCTGGAAGCCGTCAACGTCGGCGTCGGTACAGATGATGATCTTGTTCCAACGAAGAGCGTCTAAATTAAAGGCGGTGAGATCCTTCACTCGCTTGTCCTTGGCTTCCACACCACAGCCCATAACCCGGAGGAGGTCTGTAATGATGTCGCTCTTGAAGATCCGACCGTAGTCTGCCTTCAGACAGTTGAGGATCTTTCCGCGGACAGGCATGATCCCCTGGAATTCCGCATCACGGGAGAGCTTAACGGCGCCCATAGCGGAATCGCCCTCAACGATGTACAGCTCACGAACGCCGGAGTCCTTGCTGCGGCAATCCACGAACTTCTGTACACGGTTGGAAATATCCAGAGAGCCGGACAGCTTCTTCTTTACGGCAATACGGGCATGCTCCGCAGACTCACGGCTCCGCTTGTTAATGAGGATCTGATCTGCGATCTTGTCTGCCTCTGCCTTGTTCTCGATAAAATAGACCTGGAGCCGTTCACGGAAGAACTCTGTCATGGCTTCCTGAATGAACTTGTTGTTAATGGACTTCTTGGTCTGGTTTTCGTAAGAGGTCTGGGTGGAGAAGCAGTTGGTGACGATAACCAGACAGTCCGCAACATCCTGGAAGGTGATCTTGCTTTCGGTCTTGGTATATTTGCCATTTTGCTTCAAATAGGCATCAATGGCGTAAACAAAGGCGTTCCGCACTGCCCGATCGGGAGCTCCGCCGTGTTCCAGCCAGGAGGAATTGTGGTAATATTCCAACCGATTGACATTGCGGGAGAAGCATACGGCGGCGGTGAGCTTGACTTTGTATTCCGGCTTGTCTGCACGGTCGCGACCCTTCTTTTCTGTCTCCCAATACTGGGGCATGGTGAAGGAATTGTTCTCTGTCAGCTCGTTGATATAGTCCACGATACCGTTTTCATAACGGAATTCCGTGGTCTCAAACTTGTTGCCTACCTGATTGCGGAAACGGAAAGTCACACCTGCGTTGACCACGGCCTGTCGCTTCAGCACATCCAGATAGTATTCTACGGGGATATCGATCTCGGTGAAAACATCCAGATCCGGCTTCCAGTGGAAGAGGGAACCGGTCTTTTTCCGATCGGCGGGCTCCTTTTTCAGCTTGCCGACAATGCGACCCCGTTCAAAGTGAAGGGTGTATTTAAAGCCGTCACGGTATACCCGTGCATCGAAGAATTCCGAAGCATACTGGGTGGCACAGGTGCCCAAACCGTTCAGACCCAGAGAGTATTCGTAGTTGGTGCCGCCGGCACTCTTATCATACTTACCGCCGGCGTACATTTCACAGAAAACCAGTTCCCAGTTGTAGCACTGTTCCTTTTCGTTCCAGTCTACGGGACAGCCTCTGCCGAAGTCCTCAACCTCGATGCTCTTATCTGCGTAGCGGGTGACGATGATCAGATCACCGTGTCCCTCGCGAGCCTCATCGATGGCGTTGGACAGGATCTCGAATACGGCGTGCTGACAGCCGATCAGGTCATCGGAGCCGAAGATGACCGCAGGACGCAAACGAACGCGATCTTCGTTTTTTAAAGAGGTAATACTTTCATTACCGTAATTTTGCTTCTTTGCCATAAGGTACCTCACAGTCTTAATTGTAATACTGCCTTTGGGAAGAATTTGCACATTCTCTACCATTATAATAAGTATAGTATATCCATCCTTTGCAGAAAAGTCAAGTTTTGGGAAAAAACTAATTCCAAGGACTTGTTTTTTCTTCGGCTATGGAGTATTATATACTTGGTGTAATAGATAAATTAAGAAAGAAGGATATATCGTGAAGCATTCAAGAGAAAGCGGTCACAGACGCCGAAGAGGAAAGAAATCTCCTTTTGTGAAATTCCTTTCCGGTATAGCCCTCTGTGTCGCGATCCTGATCGCATATTTTGCGGTTTCTGTTATGAGTATGGGCAAGGGGATCCCCTCTACGGGGCAGGGAGAAATTGCCACACAGCTTTCTGCCTGGAATGAAGAGGAGACCACTGTGGCAACGGAGACTCCCACTGAGGAACCTGCTACGGAGCCTACTACACAGGAGCCTACCACAGAGGAGCCTACGGAGACGGAGCCTCCCATAGAGCCCCATATAGAAATGGCCATGGCCCTTATGGAGACCATGACTCTGGAAGAGAAGATCTGGCAAATGATCTTCCTGACTCCCGATGAGCTGACAGATACCACAGGCCCCACCATTGCGGGAGAGGGTACTCGTGCAGCCTTGGAGACCTACCCTGTAGGTGGTTTGATCTATTTTGGAGAGCATATCCTTTCCCAAGATCAGATCGGTGAGATGGTGTCCAACTCTCAGAGCTATTCCAAGATCCCTCTGTTCATCGGTGTAGATGAAGAGGGTGGCTATGTCTCCCGTCTCAGCAAGATCGGTGTTGTGCCCGATACGGAGCCTATGGAAAACTACGGCGCCGCAGGGGATGAGACCGCGGTTTATGAGCTGGGTAGAGAGTTTGCCAAGGGGTTGGCAAGTGTCGGTTTCAATGTGGACTTTGCTCCTGTGGCGGATGTGCTGACCAATCCCAACAATACCGAACTGGATACCCGTACTTTCAGCGATGATCCCGCCGTTGCAGGTGCTATGGTAGCCCGAATGGTCAAGGGCTTGCAGGATGGCAATGTTCTTTCCTGCCTGAAGCATTTCCCCGGACACGGCAGTACCTCCGCAGATTCCCACTACGGACAGTCTGTCAGTGAGCGAACTCTTGAGGAGCTCCGCGAGACGGAATTCCTGCCCTTTATTGCCGGTATCGAAGCCGGTGCGGATCTGGTAATGATCTCCCACATGTCTCTGCCTGAGGTTACCGGCAACAACGATCCCTGCGATCTGTCTTACACAGTGGTTACGGAGCTTCTGCGACAGGAACTGGGCTTTGAGGGTCTGATCCTTACGGACTCTCACGAAATGGGTGCGATTTCTTATTATTACGATTGCGGAGAAGCCGCTCTCCGTGCGGTACAGGCAGGCTGTGATGTGATCCTCATGCCTATGAGCAAGACAGATGCCTTTGAGACCATTCTGGGGGCAGTCCGGGACGGCACCCTGACCGAAGATCGGATCAACGAAAGTGCCCTTCGGATCCTGAGCATGAAATACAAATACGGCATCATTACGGAATAAATTTTGAAAAGGGCTGTAAAAAGAATATATAGAATCTATCTCACAGGGAATTCCGTTGTGAGGTAGCATATGTAAATTCCCCGTGATTAATCTGTGAAACCATTCACAGATTGCAAAATAGCCCTCTCTATTTTGCAGCTATAGTAATTGATTTTTAC
>JAZOXB010000258.1:0-11428 GCA_045659585.1 Faecousia sp.
AATCGGGAGCGAAATGCTTAGATCATATAAGTCACGGGGAGAGAATTATTTGGTAAAAGCGGAGGGAGCGGGAGCGACGCCCTTCTTCAGCTCGATAGCGTTGATGATGAAGAAGGTGATAACGCCGATAGCGCAACCGAATACCACGGGGAGAATACCGAACAGGAAGCTGCCACCGGAGAGGATCTGCCAGATGATGAAGCCGATGGTACCGGTGATAATGGACCAGATACCTGCGTTCTTGGTAGCCTTCTTGACAACCATGCCCAAACCATAAGCGGCGAAGGGACCTGCACAACGGATACCGAAGGCGAAGGTGTTCATGGTAACGATGTCTACACCGAACATGCAGATCAGCATAGCGATCACAGCGAAGATAACGTTCAGCACACGGGTAACGAAGATGATCTTCTTCTCGCTCATGTCCTTGCCGTAGCCGTTGCCGAATACCAGGTCGTTCATGACCATGGTGGACATGCACAGCAGATTGGAGTCAGCGGAGGACATGGTAGCGCAGATGATGGCGGCGGAAACCAGACCAACGATGAACTGGGGAGCATAAGCAGAGGTAACTGCCATCATAGCATTGGAGCCGTTTGCGGCCAGAGCGGGGAGGCTATCCTTAACTGCCAGAGCTGCAAGACCCAGGAGAGTGGGGAACAGGGACATAGCGGCCATGAGAACGCCGGACAGGAGAGAAGCACGCTGTGCGGTCTTTTCGTCCTTGGCAGTTGCGAAACGGGAAACCATTTCGGGTCCGGACAGGAAGGTGCAGAAGTAGTTGAAAATGTAGCCGATGATGGTGATCCAGCCGATCTTGGTGAAGCTCATCTGTACAGGGGGCAGAGCCTCGGAAATTGCCTGGATGCCACCTACGCCCTTAAGGACGGCGGGGGTAGCAATGGCCAAACCGACCAGAATGATAATGAACTGTACCAAGTCCGATATCTGGTCTGCGATCATACCACCGAAGGTGGTGTACAGGATAACAACGATACCTGCGATCAGCAGAGCAACGTTCTGGGGCATGCCGGTCAGGGTGGAGATAACCACGCCGGAAGCAGCGATCTGAGAAGAGGTCAGGCAGAACAGTGAAAGAATGTTCAGACCTGCGGTGAAGTTGCAGGAGAGCTTGCCGAAGCGGCGACCTACGACTTCGGGGATGGTAACAGCCATGGTCTTACGAATCTTGGGAGCGAAGTATGCCAAGGGGATCATTGCGATTGCAGCTGCCAGAACATACCAGCAGGCGCTCATACCCCAGTCGCCGAAGGCTTTCTGAGCCAGACCGGTGGTGGAACCGCCGCCAACGTTATTGGCAGACAGAGAGAATGCGACCATGAACAGGCCCATTCTGCGACCTGCGATCATGTAGTCTTTACTGTCGTTGATCTGCTTTTTGCCGACGATCATGCCGATGATCATCATAGCGGCCATGTACACAACAACAATAATCAAGGGTAGTGTTTGCATAGTGTTTCCTCCTATCGATTTGTTTTTGGCTTCCGATTTTCTGTGCAGATAGCCCTTTACCTTGAGGCGATCATAGATGCCTTGTTCATATTATAGCAGTATTTTTTTTCTGTGTAAAGAAAAAAGTTTGTATATTGTGTTGGTATAATACACAATGTTTTTTGGAAAAATTGTTCATATTATACAAAATGGAAAAATGGGTGAAGTTGCGAGCATCCTGAGAGTGGGTCTTATTTTGTAGTCTTTCGGGAATAAGGGGTGATAATAGAAAGACGGAGACCCTCTCAATGGAGAGTCTCCGTTGTATTTTGGAACAGAAGAGAATTCAGTGCAAGGAGAGAAAATATGCCTTTGAGGCATCAGAATAGGCGAAAAGTGCAGCACAAACATCCTTCAGGATCCCGGTTTTGCCGTTACCGTAGCTGTCTGCGGCGTATTCCAGAGTGGGAGAGACCTGCATTTCGCCACTGTATACCGTAGCTGTCAATTCTGCTCTGAGCTCCGAGGCAGGTAGGGCGCTGAAGGCAAAGGCATAGTAGGAAGTACCTTCCTTATAGAGTGTGGGATCTGTCAAAATTGTGGTTATTACCTCACCCTTCGGATCTTCATAGGTTAGGTGGAGGCTTAGCTCGTGGATAGACCCTTCGTAGTTCGCGGTATCGACAATGAATCGGATGCAAACCTTAGAAGCCAGATCCAGAGCCTTTCCTGCCCATGTGACAGAGGGATTTTCCAAATCCTCGATCACTTGGTTCCGATTGCCGAAGGAAACAGTAGTCGGATCGGAAAGATAGGCTTTCTGTTCCGGCGTCATGAATCTGTCTGCAAGGGCATCGGTTCGATATTGCTTATAGGTCTGGATAGTGGCTCCATAACGGAGAAGCTCAGCACAGAGGGTCTTCAGCGTATCGGTGGAGGAGTCTTTTTCCAGTTGGTTATAAGCATAGGTCGCAATGCTGTATCGATCCTCTGCAGAGCAATAGGCTTCGGAGCCCTTTTTCATAAAGAGCTTTGCCATGACTTCGTCTCCGATTTGTGTGGCAACCAGTCCGTCCAGAGTGAAGTAATAGTAATTTCCCCGAAGGAAAGGCTCTACGGTTACTGTGGTATAGCCGGTCAGCACTCCGTTGATGTATTGGGGAAGCTTACATTCCAGACAGAAGCTGTCATAGCCTTGGAGGGTCTCCGTTGTTACGGCATAATGAATGGAAATGTCGCTTTTCAGATCCAATGTGTGATAAATTCGAATGGCTTCGTCAGTTATGGGCTCGGAGGTGCAGTAGCACAGGGTACAATGACCGCTTTCATCAAAGCTATGGGGTTCCGAGGCGGTAGTCTTGGTGCAGCGGATACAGCTTCCTTTATGGGTGCCGTCTCCCAGATCCGTATAATCATAGCTGTGACCCAGACGGGGCAGAACCTGCTGGGGGACAAGGGTGAGACCGCAGGCATTGCAGATTTCTCCGTCGCTTAGACCGGAATCCAGACAGGCGGGAGCTTTCCCGGGAACAGTAACGGGGGTGTGATCCATAGTGGGAAGGACTTGTCCTTTCTGAACCGTGGTGTTGCAGAGGGTGCAGACCTCGTCACCGGTATAGCCGGGGGTGCTACAGGTGGCTTCTGCTACATTCCGAAGCTCGGTGGCATGGGGCAGAAGAGAGAGGTCGTCCGTATAGGTGCGATCGCAGCCGGAACAGGAATACAGGAGAGTACCTGCTTCGCTACAGGTAGATTCTTTGATGGATTGAGATGTGTAGCTGTGGGCTTCTTCCCTAAAGGTGGCGTAGAAGCTGCTGTCTGCGGTGATATTGGTTAAATCCGCAGGGGTGCCTTGCGGATCGACCCATCCTACAAAGATGTAATGGGAGTTTTCCGTATAGGCCTTGGTAGGCTCGGCTCCGCCGTATACTGCCGTATCACCTTTGCGAACAAGGGTGCTTTCCAGTACAGTACCGTCTGCACCGTAGAAGGTTACAGGGAAACTCGTTTCAAAGAGTCTTAAGGAACCGGTGTAGCGGTAAATAGCGGAGGCATTGAGGGTCTTTTTCTGCACAAAGGTAGACAGGGCTTCCGAGGGAGAGGCGGTATCACTTACATCCGGTTCCATGAGCATGGCGAGAACATTGCCACCCTCCTGATCCATGGGGAATACATAGGAGCCGGCATGGAAGGTAACGGCTGTTTCAATGCCGAGGGAGGCACTGCTTCCGCTTCCGCTGTACTGCTGTACAGGGATCGTGAGAGTTTCCTCCAACTTGATATAACGAATATTATGCTTATCCAGGGTCGCCAGAACGGTTGTGAGATTGGAGGTGCTGGATCGGAGAACATAGGCAGTGGGTCGGGGACGGCTGCGACCTGCTACATCGTAAATGGTGGGGGTAGCGGTGGCGTTGGGATTGGTGACCTTGTTGGAATAGGTGCTGATGGTAGGACGAGAGTAGGCCTTTCCGTAGGAACGGGACTTATGCTGGAGTACCAGCTTATCTGTCTCATCGTATTCTTCGCCGACTTGGGCGATCCGACGGCGTTCACCCTCTACTGCGGAACGGATCTCTTGGGCATGGGCGGCGGTGTATTGGATGAAGCTTTCCGATGCGAAATACTGAGAGATCACGCGACGCTCAAAATTCATCCAACCGATACCGATGCCTCGGGTCTCAACGCAGAAGCCCAAAGTGCCACGGAGACCGTAATACCAGGGGCCGATGGAATTACTGCCTGCACCGAAGGTCATGACCCCTTGGTAGAAATAGGGGCGGATCCCTTGTTCCTCGGCATCCGCGAAAACCTGCTCCATCATTTCGATAGAGGTGTCCAGAAGGGCGGAGTCGTTGTTCAGACTACCTGCCGCCCAGAGCTGGAGATCGTCGAATACGCCGGTGCCGGAGGTCTTGTCCGGAGTCCATTCGTGAGCATCAATGGCAACATCCGGGAGGAAGGCGTTATAGGCTCTCAGAACCATCTCTACCTCAGAGCTTTTGACAACCAGATAGTCGCGATTCATGTTGATGCTATTGGCGGTGTTGTTCCGCTGGAATTTGTAGGAGCCGTCGGGATTGATCCGAGGGATGATCATGATATTCAGGGTATCCAGAATATCTCCGCCCTCAAGATCCTTCAGATCTCCACGGGAAATGGCACCTGCAAGAGCCAGAGAACCTTCTCCTGCGGCGGGCTCGTTTCCGTGGATCTGTGCCTGATGGAGAACCGTAGTTTTTCCGTTAGCTTGCACTGCCGCACCGGCTTCTTCTATGGTCATACCGCTGAGATCGGTCTTGGTGAAGACCACAAGGGGCATTTCCAGCTTATAGGTGGGGGAGTTTCCCATGGTGAAATAGTACATATCCTCACACTGGGGCAATAAGGATTTCAAATACCGAACCATTTGATCGTTGGTTGTGAAATCATCTCCCCTTCCTGTGAAGGCGGGGGTGGTGAAGATGTCCTCGTATCCCGGCCAGCCCTTTACACTGGAGAGGAATACATCCTGAGTGGCGGGGGCCTTTGTCTCCCGTTCCTCGGAACTGCCGGTAGCAAACACCGTTGCGGGGAGCACAGACAGTAGGATAGATACTACGAATAACAGGGATAAGACTTTTCTCATCACGAATCCTCCTTGCAAATGTTTATATGGTTACATGAGTCCCAGAAGTTCCAGGATCACCTTGCCGGCCAGAAGCAGTAGAACGACCAGAATCACGGGGCGTACGATTTTGGAGCCGTTTTTAAGTGCGAGTCCTGCTCCCAAATATTGCCCGGAAATAGAGAATACAGCGGCTAATAAGCCAATGGGGATCAGAACCTTTCCTGCCATAAGGGAGGTTGCCAACGCCCCAATATTGGAAGCCAAATTTACCAGCTTCACATTTCCCGAGGCGGTACGGACATCCAATTTTGCCAAATAGCAGAAGATCAGTAACAGGAAGGTGCCTGTGCCGGGACCGTAGAAGCCATCATATGTGCCGATGACCAGAGAAGCACTCCAGACCATGGCTCTGCGGAGCCATTCGTTCATGGAGCCCCGACTTTCGGGCATGGATTTCTTCTTTAAAAGAATCACTGCAATGATGGGCAGAACGATCAGAAGGATGAGCTTTAAATAGGTTTCGTCAACAGCCAATTGGAGTCGGGTGCCGAAATGAGCACCTACCAAGGCAAGGGCAATGGACGGAATACCCAACAGCCAATCCACGCAACCGTTTTTCACATATCGCACCGTAGAGGCTACTGTGCCGATACAAGAGGATAGCTTGTTGGTGCCCAAGGCAAAATGGACAGGGAGGCCTGCCAACAAATAGGTAGGAACCGAGATGATCCCACCGCCGCCTCCGATGGCATCCATAAAGGAAGCGCAGAATACACCCCCACAGATCAAAAAGATGATCCATATGGGATAACCGAAAAGTTCCATGTTCTTTTCTCCTTTTTAAAGAAAAAATGAGGATCATAACTATTGTATCATGATTTTTTTCAAAAAACAATATGTGGAAATGCTATCCGTATTTCTCCTTTGAAAATGTTATCCATATTTCTCCTTGACATATTGCCTAGAATTTTGTATAGTATAACTATAGAATAGAATACATCGAATGATTGGCTCGGGAGAGATCGGAGTGGAACTCCGACGCCGAAGGGGAATGCAGAAACTCTCAGGCAAAAGGACCGAACCTTGACGATACTCTGTAGAGTGGGCTTGCCCCACGCCGAAGGTGCAACCGGGAAATTCCGGGAATCTCTCAGGTAATTTCAGCAGAGGCACGATCACCTGTATGGGTGTATTGTGCCTCTTTTTCTTATACTAATTTTAAGGAGAATTGCGTATGATCATTACACAGAAAAAACCTGTGGAAGAGCTGCTGGCTATGCTGGGCGATGCAAAGAAAGTCGCTATCGTAGGATGCGGAAACTGTGCCGCCGCTTGCCAGACCGGTGGCGAAAAGGAAATTGCAGAAATGAAAGCTCTGTTGGAAGAACGGGGGATCGAAGTAGTTGCCACGGTTCTTCCCGAGGAATGCTGTCACAAAATGCTTGTAAAGAAGGATACAAAAGTTCTCCGTGATTGCGGTGCAGAGGCTATTATCGGTATGGCCTGCGGAGACGGTGTCCAGACTGTGGCGGATAATATTTCACTGCCCATCTACCCTGCCAACAATACTATGTTCCTGGGTCAAATCGAGCGTGTGGGCATGTTCCACGAATACTGCCGTATGTGCGGTGATTGCGTGTTGGGCTCTACCGGTGGCATTTGCCCCATTACCAAGTGTGCCAAGTCTCTGGTCAACGGCCCCTGTGGCGGACAGAAGAACGGCAAATGCGAAGTAGATCCCGAAAATGACTGTGCATGGATCCAGATCTATAACCGTCTGGTAGCCATCGGGCAAGAGGATAAGCTGATGCAGACCCGACCCGATAAGGGCTATGGAGATGTTTATTATCCCAGACATATTAACCTAAGGGGGAAGAAGTAATGAGCAGATTACAGAACGCATTGGAAAACGGTCAATTTGCCATTACCGCAGAAATGGCACCTCCTAAGGGGTATGATTTTACCGAGCAGGTAGAGGTTGCGCAACTGCTCAAGGATAAGGTTCACGGAGTCAATGTTACGGATATGCAGTCTGCTTGTCTGAAAGCATCCTCTCTGGGGCTGTGTGTACATCTGAAACAGGCTGGGGTGGATCCCATTTTGCAGGTCACCGGTCGAGATCGGAACCGTATGGCGATCATGGCAGAGATCCTGTCTGCGGCATCCTTTGGTATCGATACTATGCTGGCACTTACCGGTGACCACCCGGTAGTAGGTGATTGCAAGCAGTCCAAGCCTGTATACGATCTGGACTCTGTAGGTATTCTGAATATGCTCTCCCGAATGGAGGAAACCGGCTGTGATTGCGGAGGAAATTCCTTGGCAGGCGGAGCACCTAAGTTCTTTAAGGGTGCGGCGGTTACCCCTGTGTATGAGCCTATGATCCTGCAGATCAACAAGCTCCGCCAGAAGGTCGAAGCCGGTGCGCGGTATATCCAGACCCAGGGGATCTTTGATGTAGAGAGTTTGAAACGGTTTATGGATGCCGTGGATCGTGCCAATATCCAAGTCCCCATTATGGCAGGTATCATCCCCCTAAAGACTGCGGGAATGGCAAAGTTTATGAACGAGAATGTTCCGGGCATTGCAGTGCCTCAGGAGCAGATCGATCGTTTGGCCGCCGCCGCAGAAGAGGGAAAGGCTACAGGTGTTAAGGGTCTGCCCGGCAAACTGGGTATCGAGCTGGCATCGGAGCTGATTGCTCAAATCAAGGCAGAGAACCTCTGTCCCGGTGTTCACATTATGGCCATCGGCGCAGAAAAGAATGTTCCCGTCATTTTGGAAAAAGCAGGAATTTTATCGTAAGATAATGTAATAAAGGAGAAATGTACAATGAGTGAACTGAAGCGAACCCCTCTGTATGATGCTCATGTAGCGGCGGGAGCCACTATGGTAGACTTTGGCGGTTGGGAAATGCCGATCCAGTATCCCGCCGGTATTGTTACCGAGCATCTGTACGACCGTAAGCACTGTGGTATCTTTGATGTTTCCCACATGGGACGCCTGATCGTAGAAGGTCCCGATCGCGTGGCCTTCCTCCAGAAGGTGCTGTCCAGCAATGTAGCGGCACTGGTACCCGGACGGGCACAATACTGCATCATTCCCACAGAGACCGGCGGCGCGGTAGACGATGCCTACCTGTACATGTACGAAGAAGACAAGTACATGCTCATCGTCAACGCATCTAATACGGACAAGGATCTTGCCCATTTTGCCAAGTATCTGCCGGACTATGATTGCACCCTGACCAATATTACAGACAGCTATTCTTCCATTGCGGTACAGGGACCCGATGCAGAAAAGATTCTGAAGATCCTCTCCGCCGGAGCAGAAATTACCGGCCCCAAGAAGAATGACCTGAACGAACTGCAAATGGAAGGTCATACCGTCCGTGTATCCAAGACCGGCTACACCGGCGACCCCATTGGCTGGGAGCTGTTCATTGATGCCAAGGATGTGACTTGGCTGTGGAATCGTCTGATTGAGCTGGGGGCACAGCCCACTGCTCTGGGGGCTAGAGACACCCTCCGACTGGGTGCCGGTCTGCCCCTGTACGGTCACGAAATGGGCGAGGATCATGCCGGTAACGAAATGCCTGTATTTGCAGTGTCTCTGGCAAGATTTGCCGTTTCCTTTAAAGAAGAAAAGGGTGACTTCGTAGCCCGTGAGATCCTCCTGAACCAGAAGGAAAACGGCACCACCAAGAAGGTCATTCCCATTGCTTTGGTAGACCGCGGTGTTATGCGTGCCGGTATGGATATCTATAAGGACGGTACACATATCGGTTGGGTCACTTCCGGCACTATGGTTCCTTACTACAATTTTGACGAAGAGGGCAATATTCTGGATACCACCGGTAAGCGTTCCATCGGCTTTGCTTATGTTGACAGCGGTGTGACTATGGAAGATGTTCTTCATATCGATGTCCGCGGAAAAATGCTGAAGGCAAAGGCAGTTTCCAAGCACATGGATCAGAATACACCCCCCTACGGCAGAGCAGTTTTATAATTCGTCCCAAGGACGGATCATTATATATCAAATTTAAAAATTATTATTTTACGGAGGTTATTATTATGAATTATCCTGCAGAACTGAAGTATTCCAAGTCCCACGAGTGGATCAAGTATGAGGGCGATGTTGCTGTTATCGGCATTTCCGACTATGCACAGGACGCTCTGGGCGATGTTGTTTTCGTCAATTTGCCTGCTGTCGGTGACGAGGTTATGGCAGGAGAGAGCTTCGGCGATGTTGAGTCTGTTAAGGCTGTTTCCGACCTGATGTCCCCTGTTACCGGTGTGATCTGCGAGGTCAACGAGGCTCTGGACGATGCTCCCGAAACCCTGAACGAAGATCCCTATGGCGCATGGATCATTAAGGTAGAAAAGGTCACCGAGGAAGAGGAACTTCTGGAGGCCGATGCATACGAGGCATTCTGCGCAGAGGAGGGCTAAGTCCATGGCAAGCTTTATTCCTTCCACCCCGGAGGAACGGCTTGAAATGCTGAAGGCCATAGGCCTGAATGACTACAGTGAACTTTACAAGGATGTTCCCTCCGACATGATGTTGGAAGACGGCGCACTGAACATTCCCGAAGGAAAGTCCGAGCTGGAAGTCAATCGTGCTGTTACCGCTATGGCATCTAAGAACCGTGTGTTCTCTACGGTGCTCCGCGGAGCCGGTGCCTATGACCATTACATTCCCAGTATTGTCAAGTACATTCCCGCAAAGGAAGAGTTCCTGACTGCCTACACCCCCTATCAGGCAGAAATGAGCCAGGGTATTTTGCAGTCTATCTTTGAATATCAGACCGGGATTTGCGAGATCACCGGTATGGATGTTTCCAATGCCTCCGTTTATGACGGAGCCACTGCCGCCGCGGAAGCCGCGGCTATGTGCCGTGATCGGAAGCGTCGGATCACTCTCATTTCCGCCACTGTACATCCCGACACCGTCAATACTGTCCGTACCTATTGCTACGGCACCAATGACGAGCTGGTAGTAGTTCCCGAAAAGGACGGAAAGACAGATTTAGAAGCCCTGAAGGCACTCCTTTCCGATGGTGTGGCGTCTGTTTATGTACAACAGCCCAATTTCTACGGCCAATTTGAAGACACCGAGGCCATTGCAGAAGCAGTGCACGGTGCAGGTGCTATGTTTATTTTAGGCTGTAATCCCATTGCTCTGGGCATTATGAAATCTGCTCGGGATCAGGGTGCGGATATCGCTGTAGGTGAAGCACAGCCCTTGGGCATGCCTCTGAGCTACGGTGGCCCTTACCTGGGCTTCATGGCTACCACTACTAAGCACATGCGTAAGCTTCCCGGCAGAATCGTAGGTCAGACAGTAGATGCCAAGGGTGAGCGAGCTTTTGTTCTCAGCCTTCAGGCTCGTGAACAGCACATTCGCCGTGAAAAGGCATCCTCTAACATTTGCTCCAACCAGGCGCTGTGTGCTCTGACTGCAGGTATATATTTAGCCGCTATGGGTCCCGAGGGTCTTGCACAGGCCGCCAAGCAGTCTATGGCAAAGGCTCATTATCTGGCATCCGAGCTGTGTAAGCTTCCCGGTGTGTCTATGGCACATTCCGGCGAGTATTTCCACGAGTTCGTTACCCTCATGCCCAAGACAGAGGAAGTCTTGAAGGCACTGGAAAATGCAGATATTCTGGGTGGCCTGCCTGTAGAGGGTGGCATCCTGTGGTGCACCACAGAAAAGATCGCCAAGACTGAATTGGACAAGGCGATCGCTGTTGTAAAGGAGGTGCTGAGTGTATGAAACTGATTTATGAAAAGAGTGTGGCCGGTCGCGGCATGCAGTATCTGCCTCAGTGCGATGTAGAGGAAGTTGCTCTCCCTGCATCTCTGCTCCGTACCGAAGCCCCCAAACTGCCCGAAATCAGTGAGACCGATCTAAGCCGTCACTATACCGAGCTGAATAAGAGAGTTCACGGTGTCAACTCCGGTTTCTATCCTCTGGGCTCTTGCACCATGAAATACAATCCCCGTATCGATGAAGAAATGGCGGCATTGCCCGGCTTTACCGGGATCCATCCTCTGGCTCCCAAGCATACTGTAGAAGGATGCCAAGAGGTTCTGGATACTGCTCATGATCTTCTGTGCGAGATCACCGGCATGGATGATATGACCTTCCAGCCTGCCGCCGGTGCTCACGGCGAATTTACCGGCGTTCTCCTCATTAAGCAGTATCACGAAGCCCGTGGGGAGAAACAGCGTAACAAGATCATCGTTCCCGACTCCGCTCACGGCACCAACCCTGCCACAGCGGCTATGTGCGGATATACCATCGTTAATATTCCTTCTGCACCCAATGGGTGTGTGGATCTGGAAGCACTGAAAAAGGTGCTGG
>JAZOXB010000259.1:0-2768 GCA_045659585.1 Faecousia sp.
GGTACTACCGATGCCACCGCCAGAGCTTTTAAGGCAAGTGTTACAGACTCCGTCCAAGGAAATCTGAAAACCCTGTATTATTACAACTCTTTTGAAACTACCCCTGCTACTCGCGGCTTTGACAGCTACACTACAAATGCAGGCACTGCCGCTGTGAGTCTGAACAGCGGGGCAGAGAGAACCTTCGCTTCCCTTTCTAACGGTTCTTTCCTCCGTGCGACAAGTTCTTCCCTTCCCATTGTGCAAACCTCTCATGTGGTAACAGATCTCAGTGCCTATATGGAAGGTGCAAATCTGTACATCGAAAGTTCCGACCCCCAAATCCTCACCGCAGGCGTCCGTGTCAATCTCCATTCCGGGGTACAGACCGTATTTTTAAACGGAAAAGCTGTTACCTTTACCACAGATGCTAATGGTACTGTGACCCTGAACGGGAATGCACTGATCCTTCACTTTAACGAAGTCAGCCCCCTGAACACCGATGCTCTCTGGGCTCCCACCAGATCCACCGCTCATGTAGATACCGCCAAGGGCATTCTCTACGGCGATCTCACCTCCTATGACCCCTATATCAGAGCAGACAGCAGCCCTTCCTATATTCTGCAAGATGGGGACGTTGTAGAACTCCGTCTAAAGGTCACAAGTACCAACAGTGCCGATAAGGGAGCGCAGGTTTTCTTCCTAACCTCCGATGACAGCACATGGAATTCCGCTAAGTCCAAGCTGTTCTCCAATGCCACCGTCAATCAGGGCTATCAGACCTTTACCGCCCCTATGCCTTCCGGCTATGTGGGAAAGACCCTTACCGCCCTGCGGATCGATCCCCTGAATACAGACAAAACCTCTACCTCCACCGGCACTTATGAGATCGATTATCTCTATATCGGCGCTGCGGAGAATGCCCCCTCTCAGCAGGCGGATACCCTTTTCTTCGACTTTGATTCCAACGAACGGGCTTACTTCCGCTATCAGTCCCCCATTTACGGTGGGCGGAACTATGATATGGGCTGTTGGTCGGTAAATGAAGGTCGAAACTCTCTCCCTGCTTATGACACAGAGGCAAGTACCATCCAACTGTGGATGACTCCCACAGGAACTTCTCCCTACTTCCAGTCCAGTAATACTTTGCTGGATAAGACCGCTCAGGTTCTGAACTATATTCCCCACAAGAGCGACATTATGGAAGTACGGTTCAAGCTGACGGATTGCGCTGTTGTAGCCGGAGCCAATCCCACCATCCGTATGTACTACATCAAAAACAATGGCTCTATGGGCAACTCCGACTATGTCCCCGTAGCCATTCCCACAGAGGCCCTGACCTCCGGTACATATGTAACGGTTCGGGCAGCCATGACAGAAGGCTTTACTTCTGCTACAATTATTAACGCACTGCGCCCCACCTTCAATAACATCTGCTCTGCAGGAGGAAAGACCGGCTCCGTAACCATCGATTATATTTATATCGGTGCAGGGGAATCCGCTCCCACAAAGGATCAGCTGTTCTTCGGCTTTGAAAACAGCGCCACGGACAGAGAACGTTACAGTTCTTATACCTACGGAAAGACGAACTTTGACGATCCCGCTAACCTTCATTGGATCGCCTCCGGCGGTGCTTCTCTAAAGATGAATAATGGTGCAGGCTCTGTCTCCCTTACCCCCTCTAAAACAAGCGACACCATGATCCTGTATACCGGGCAGAATGCTCTGAGTTACGATCTGTCCAAAGCAGAGGTTTACCAGATCCGCTTCCGCTTTAAGAATGTTCGGGTACCTTCCGGAAAGCTCCCTCTGGTCACTATGGATCTATATGCCGGATCTCAGAAGGTAGATATGGAAGATCGGATTCTCAGCACCTCTCAGGTTACCGGTGGAAACTTCGTTACCGTAACCGTTCCCATTTCAGCAGAAAACCGGGCTTCCGGTATCATTACCAAGCTTCAGGTCTATATCGGACGCATCGAAGCAGATGCCAACAGCAGTGTTGAAATCGATTATATTTACTTAGGTTCTAAGGCAAATCTCCCCACCCCTGCCTATACCGTCACCTTCAAAGACGGAAACGGTGCTGTCCTTTCTACACAGCTGATCACCAAGGGTGAGGAAGCCGTATATACGGGAACCACTCCAACGAAAGCCTACGACAGCACCAATCACTATAGCTTTAAAGATTGGGACAAGGCACTGACCAACATCACCGCCAACACCGTCATAACTGCCCGGTTTACAGCAAAGGCACACACTTATAGCCTCAGTTCCACAGACGCTAACACCCACAAAGCAACCTGCGCCTGTGGCTATAGCAAATCCGAAAATCATACCATAGTGATAGACAAAGCCGTTGCTCCTACTTGCACCACTACGGGTCTGACGGAAGGAAAGCACTGCTCTGTCTGTAAGGCTGTTCTGGTTGCACAGAAAACGGTTTCCGCAACGGGACATACAGAAGTCATTGACAAAGCCGTTGCTCCCACCTGTACTGCCACAGGTCTGACTGAGGGCAAGCATTGTTCTGTCTGTAACGCCGTTCTGGTTGCACAAGAAACCGTTCCTTCCAAGGGTCATACCGTCGTTATCGACAAGGCCGTTGCCGCTACCTGTACCGCTACCGGTCTGACAGAAGGCAAGCACTGTTCTGTATGTAAGGTCACTCTGACCGCGCAGGAAGTTATTCCTGCTAACGGACATACCAAGGTCATTGACAAGGCTGTTGCTCCTACTTGCACCGAAACCGGCTTGACGGAAGGCAAGCACTGCTCTGTATGTGACCA
>JAZOXB010000260.1:0-3976 GCA_045659585.1 Faecousia sp.
CACCACCGGGGTAACGAGCCGGTGAAACCCTCAGCGCCTCCCCCGGTTTGCTTCTTTGGTTCGTTTCTTGTCAAATAACAAGAAATGAACGCCCCCGGCAGGGAGCAAACCAATACCGAGTCATAAATTCTCCGTATCTTTCGTCGTATTTCGTAAGTTTGGCAAGCCAAAAGGTGCCCATGATCCTCTAAACTCTCCTGCTAACTCCCAGCCCCTACTGCCCTCTCAGTAAGCTACGCTGACAGCTCTCCCGGAGGGAGAGCCAAGGGCGTGTGCGAGTTTGCAAACAGCTCGATAAACGGGAGATTGAGGGAAAACAGAGAAATCTGCTTTTCCCTCTTTTCTTTAGAGGAAAAATGTGTTATAATTATACAGATATATAGGAAAGGGCGTCCGAAAGGACAAAAAGGTACCCTTTATGGATCATCTTCACAACGAACACCACCATTCTCACGATCACGACTGCGAACATGAGCATTCCCATGATCACGACCATGCCCATTCTCACCACCACGACCATTCTCATGAACATGGTCACGGACACACCCACAGCCCGGAGCACCGTGCGGCGGTGGTCAATCGGCTTTCCCGTGCCATCGGACATCTGGAAAAGGTGAAACGGATGGTAGAGGCGGATTCCGATTGCTCCGAGGTTCTGACACAGCTTGCGGCTGTGCGAGGAGCCCTCAATAACACTGCCAAGCTGATCCTGCGGGATCACATTTCCCACTGTGTGGTAGAGGCAGTGGAGCATGGGGATCAGAAGACCGTTGAGGATCTGATTACCGCCATTGATAAATTTATGAAATAATCTCCCCGAGTGAGGTATTACAATATGACCGATATGAACAAAATCCGAAATTTCTCCATCGTTGCCCACATCGATCACGGCAAGTCCACCTTGGCAGACCGTCTGCTGGAGGAGTGCAAGACCGTGGAAAAGCGAGACATGGAGCATCAGATCTTAGACTCCATGGAACTGGAAAGAGAGCGTGGCATTACCATTAAGGCTACCGCTGTCAAGCTGAACTACACCGCCGACGATGGGGAGACCTATACCCTGAACCTCATCGACACCCCGGGTCATGTGGACTTTAACTACGAGGTTTCCCGTTCTCTGGCCGCTTGCGAGGGCGCCATTCTGGTAGTAGACGCTTCCCAGGGCATTGAGGCACAGACCCTTGCCAATACCTACCTTGCCATCGATGCAGGCTTAGAAGTCCTTCCCGTTATCAACAAGATCGACCTGCCCTCTGCCAGACCCCAAGAGGTCAAGCAGGAAGTAGAGGATGTCATCGGCATCCCTGCCATGGATGCTCCCGAGATCTCTGCTAAGAACGGTATCAATATCCGTTCCGTTTTAGAGGATATCGTGCAGAATGTTCCTGCGCCCACCGGTGACCGCGAAGCCCCCCTGCAGGCACTGATCTTTGACAGCCAGTATGATTCCTACCGTGGTGTTATCGTATACCTCCGTGTGAAGAACGGCGTACTCCGTCCCGGTATGGAAGTCCGTATGATGGCTACCGGTGCTGAATATAAGGTCGTCGAAGTCGGCACCCTCCATCCCGCCGGCATGATCCCCTGTGATGGCTTGGGAGCCGGTGAAGTCGGCTATTTGACTGCTTCCATTAAGAATGTTGCAGACACCCGTGTAGGTGATACCATTACAGAGATCGCTCGTCCCTGTGCCGAGGCTCTCCCCGGCTACCAGACCGTACAGCCCATGGTTTATTCCGGCGTATATCCCGCAGACGGCAGTAAGTACGGTGACCTCCGTGACGCTCTGGAAAAGCTGAAGCTGAATGATGCCTCTATGGACTATGCACAGGAGAGCTCCATTGCTCTGGGCTTTGGCTTCCGTTGCGGATTCCTGGGTCTGCTCCATATGGAGATCATTATGGAGCGTCTGGAACGAGAATATAACTTAGACCTGATCACCACCGCACCCAACGTTGTTTACCGAATCACCAAGATGAACGGGGAAGTGGTTGAGGTTTACACCCCTCTGAACTACCCCGATCCCATGGAGATCCAGATGTGCGAAGAGCCTTTCGTTAAGGCAAGCATCCTGACACCTCCCGAATATGTTGGTAATATTATGGAGCTGTGCCAGCAACGCCGTGGCGAATACCGGGACATGACCTATCTGGACGAAGGCCGTGTGGAACTGCGGTACTTCATGCCCCTGAATGAGATCATTTATGATTTCTTCGACGCTCTCAAGTCCCGTACCCGTGGTTATGCCTCTCTGGACTATGAACTGGACGGCTATCGCCAGTCCAAGCTGGTCAAGCTGGATATCCTCCTCAACGGCGAAGTGGTTGACGCCCTGTCTTTCATCCTCTTTGCAGACAATGCCTATGCCCGTGCCCGTCGGATCTGTGAGCGTCTGAAGGAGAATATCCCCCGTCAGATGTTCGAGATCCCCGTACAGGCTGCCATTGGCGGTAAGATCATTGCCCGTGAGACCATTAAGGCTCTCCGTAAGGACGTTCTTGCCAAGTGCTACGGCGGTGACATCACCCGTAAGAAGAAGCTGTTGGAAAAGCAGAAGGAAGGCAAGAAGCGTATGCGTACCTTCGGCACCGTCAGCGTTCCCTCCGAGGCCTTCATGGCTGTCCTCAAGTTAGACGAATGAAGCAAGTCACCATTTATACCGACGGAGCCTGCTCCGGCAATCCCGGCCCCGGTGGCTGGGGAGTCATCTTGGAATTCCAAGGGAAAGAAAAAGAACTTTCCGGTGGGGAACCCCATACCACCAATAACCGCATGGAGCTCAGTGCTTGTATTTTTGCCCTTGCCGCTCTCAAAGAGCCCTGTGAGGTAGAACTGTTTACGGACTCCAAGTATGTCTGTGACGCAGTGGTGAAAGGCTGGGTCTACGGCTGGAAGGCAAAGGGCTGGATCAAGTCCGACAAAAAGCCTGCTCTGAATGTAGACCTGTGGGAACAGCTTCTGCCCCTTTTGCAGACCCATCGGGTCCACTGGAATTGGGTCAAGGGTCATGCCTCCAACGAGAAGAACAACCGCTGTGATGCCCTGGCAGTGGCAGAGTCCAAAAAGTTTAAGGAGTAATTTATGTTTTACGGAATTTTGGCATTGATCGTGGTTGGTGCCGTAGGCTTAGACCAATGGGTCAAGTGGCTGACCATCCAACACATTCCGAAAAATACCATACTGGAAGAGCCTGTGCTGGGCTTGTTCCGTCTGGCACATCATCGCAATACCGGTGCCGCATGGTCTATGTTAGAGGGACAGACGTGGTTCTTCCTTCTGGTATTGGGGATCTTTATTGTGGTGCTGGGGATCATGGTCTACAAAAAATGGTTCAGCAAGAAGCCGGAGCTTTTGGCTTTGGCGGCCATCCTGGGAGGCGCTCTGGGAAATGCCCTTGACCGTCTTTTCCGCGGTGGAGAAGTGGTGGATATGATCAAATTCAGCTTTTGGATGGATTTTCCCACTTTTAATGTGGCGGATATTTTTATCACCCTGGGCTGTGCCTTCCTCATCATCTATGTGATCTTCTTCGATAAGGAAGCCTCCCGGCGGATGGATGGGAAAACAGAATAAATCCCGGCCTCCCTCCGAGGCAGACAGAAGCTCCCACTGTTTTTTGCAGTGAGAGCTTCTTGCTGTTTTCCCGTGAACTACCCCCCGATATCTGCCAATTCCCGTTTGTCGAACTGTTTCCAAGTTGGTAAAGACCCTTGGCTCTCCCTCTGGGAGAGCTGTCAGCGTAGCTGACTGAGAGGGCAGTAGGGGTTGGGAGTTAGCAGGAGAGTTTAGAGGATCATGGGCACCTTTTGGCTTGCCAAACTTACGAAATACGACAAAAGATACGGAGAATTTATGACTCGGTATTGGTTTGCTCCCTGCCGGGGGCGTTCATTTCTTGTTATTTGACAAGAAACGAACCAAAGAAGCAAACCGGGGGAGGCGCTGAGGGTTTCACCGGCTCGTTACCCCGGTGGTG
>JAZOXB010000261.1:0-2267 GCA_045659585.1 Faecousia sp.
GCACTGGGCGTAGGCGTAGGTTTTCATCCAGCCGTCGTAGGCATCCTTCCAATACATGGAGTAAGAGGACTGATTGGCAAGGACAATGAGGGGGATCTCATCGCTGACCAGCTTCTGGATCTCGGCAAACATCCCCTTGCGAGCTTCAAAGTCAATTTCATAAGCCTGATCCTCGCACAGGGCGGTGATCTCTTGGTTGCTGTAGCCGATGGGGCCCATGGTGTGGGGATTGCCGCCGGTATTTTTGGAAACATCGGAGAAAATGGTACGCATATAGGTGGGAGGATTATTACCCCAGCCGCCGTTGCTGACAATGGCGAATTCATAGTCGCCCTTGTTGATCATTTCATCTCGGGTGGCGGAGTCATAAGCCACTGTAGAAACGGTGATCCCTGCGGCTTCCAGATCGTTACGGATCAGCTCTGCCATAGAGATATCGTTGGCACTGTCGGACAGCAGAAGGGTCACAGACAGATCCTTTCCTGCGAAGATCGCCTTGGCGGTTTTGGGATCATAGGCATATTGGGTAACGCCTTCGTTATAGAATCCGGTGCCTTGGGGGACATAGCCTGCACTGCCTACGGAGCCCATGCCACGGAAGACCTTGTCCACCATAGCCTGACGATCCAGAGCGGCATATACACCTTGACGAAGGGTAATATCCAAGAATTCCGGGCATTTTTCAAAGTTGATCAGGAGCTTGTAGCCGGTGTCGTTGGTCTTTTCTACCAGACCCACTTCCGGGTGATTCAGATACATATCGGACAGATCCGCAGGCATGGAGGTGATGTGGATCTCTTTGTTTTGGAATGCCAACAGAGCATCACTGACGGGAACGAAGAGGATCTGTCTTGCGGCAGGCTTGCCGTTGCACCAGCCCTCAAAGGCGGTGAAGGCATAGGTGCCGGTGGCACTTTCATAAGATTCCAGCATATAGGCGCCACTGCCTACCAGATTGTCGTTACTCATGAAGGTATAGGGATCTTCCACGGTTTCCCAAATGTGCTTGGGCAGGATCACGAAGCTGCCCAGAGAGGACAGGGTATCTGCAGTGGGGTTGTCTACGGTAATGGCAATGGTCTGCTCCGACAGGATCTCATAGTCGCTGATCAGGAAGCTGTCCCCGGTTCCCAGAGAGTTGTTGACCGGAGGGAATTTCTTGGTATAGTCTATTGTAAAGGCAACATCTGCTGTGGTCAAGGGGGTGTTGTCATGGAACTTAGCATTTGCAAAGAGGGTGAAGGTATAGGTGTTTCCTTCAATGCTCCAGCTTTCTGCCAACCAGGAGACATCCTGTTCTTCATCCTTTTCCAGAAGGCTTGCGAAAACCAGACGCATCTTTGCGGCACCGGGGCCACGGGATACATTTAAATAAGGGCTGGGAACGCCCCAGTCGGTGCCGCCTTCCAAACGGAGGGTGTCTACCTTATATTGAGAGGTGCCTTCTTCTTGGACGGTGGTTCCGCCACAGGCACAGAGGCTGAGGAGCATGACAAGGGACAGAAGCAGAGCAAAGCATTTTTTCAGATTCATGGTAAAACATCCTTTCAGCGTTTTGTCCCCCGAAGCCGGTTTTTCGGGATATTGGTATTATAACGGCTTTCGGTTCCCAGGGGAAGCCCCCCGGGGGGATAAAATTTTCGGGGGAAATGTGCAGAGGATGGCAAACCGTCCCCTCGTGCTATGGATATAATTGTCATATCTCATGGAAAGACCGTGAAAATAAACAGATATAAAAAATGAGGAGCCCCCCCGCCAATATGGGCAGAGGAGCCCTCACATGTCTTATACCAAAAAAACTTGCATTTGTCAATATGTAATACAGCGGTCTCGAACCGTCCCTTGTTGGCATAGATTTTCGCAAGATGATCCGGACAAACAGCTCGATAAGCGTGAATTTGAACGCTAAATCACAGTTTATCGAGCTGTTTACCAAGTCCGCAGAGTCTCTTGGCTCTCCCTCTGGGAGAGCTGTCGCCTTTAGGCGACTGAGAGGGTAGTATGGGCTTTAGGGTAGCAGGAAAGTTTAGAAGATCTTACCGGGCTTTTGCCTTACCTATCTTACGAAATGCATCGAAAGTTAAGGAAGTTTTAAGCTCAGTATAGGTTTGCTCCCTCCGGGAGGCCCCATTCTTGTGTCGACAAGAATGGGGGAAGAAGCGACCGGGGGGAGGCGCTGAACAGATTTCCTATCGGCACTGCCATGGGTTCGCCACTGCCTGCCCCGGAAATAACCGCCCTCCCCCCGGACCCCCTCCCGGCGCTCC
>JAZOXB010000262.1:0-3334 GCA_045659585.1 Faecousia sp.
CATGGTGCCGGAGACCTATATCCGCAAACAGACCCTGACCAACGGGGAGCGATACATTACCCCGGAGCTGAAAGAGCTGGAAGCCACCATCCTCACAGCCAAGGATCGGATCGTCACCCTGGAATTCGAGATCTTTACCACCCTCCGCCAGCAGATCGCCGATCAAGCAGAGCGGATCCAGCGTACCGCTCGTGCTGTAGCTAGTCTGGATGTGCTGTCCAACTTTGCAGAGCTTGCAATTCGCAACAACTATTGCATGCCGGAAGTGGATCTTTCCGATGTTATTTCCATCAAAGACGGTCGCCACCCTGTTGTGGAACAGATGCTGAAGGACAGCCCCTTTGTTCCCAACGACACCCTCTTAGACACAGAAAACAATCGCTGTGCCATTATTACCGGCCCCAATATGGCAGGTAAGTCTACTTATATGCGGCAAGTTGCCCTGATTTCCATTATGGCACAGATCGGCTCCTTTGTCCCTGCACGGGAAGCACGGATCGGTATCGTAGATCGGATCTTTACCCGAATCGGTGCATCCGATGATCTGTCCGGCGGTCGCTCCACCTTCATGGTAGAAATGAGCGAGGTTGCCGAGATCCTCCGCTACGGCACCAATCGAAGCCTGCTGATCTTAGACGAGATCGGCAGAGGCACCTCTACCTTTGACGGCATGGCCATTGCCCGTGCGGTTCTGGAATATGCCGCCGATAAAAAGCGTCTGGGTGCCAAGACCCTCTTTGCTACCCACTACCACGAACTGTCCGACATTGAAAATCAGCTCCCCGGTGTAAAGAATTACAACATTGCCGTTCGGAAACGGAGCGGTGAGATCGTCTTCCTGCGGAAAATCGTCCCCGGTGCCGCCGATCGTTCCTACGGCGTTGAAGTTGCCAAGCTGGCAGGTCTGCCGGATCGGGTCATTTCCCGCGCCCGCGAGCTTCTCAAAGAGCTGGAAGAGGGCGGTGCTGTCCGTACCGTAACCGTCGCGGCGGAGGATCAGCTTTCCATTACCTCTATGGCAAACGATGCCCTGCGGAAAAAGCTGGAGACCCTTGCCGTAGAGACCCTTACACCTATCGAAGCTATGAACGCCCTGTACGAGCTGAAGCAAATGCTTTAAGCCACATTATTTGATATTATGATCGTTTTTCAAAATCGCAATGTCATTGCACCCAATAAGAAAGATCTGTTGGGAGGTATGCTGTGTTGGTTTGCCTTCCTGTTCCTCCCTTTCTTTCTCATTTTCATACCCTTTTTCCAAGACGACAGTCTGCGGACCCAATTTCTCTTTGAGCTGACAGTTTCTGTCCTGACCTTCCTGTTGGCGCTGACGGTTTTCCGTACCTTCCTGTACCGTTCCCGTCTGCCCTTCCCCCTGCTGCTCCTTACCTGCTTCTTCGGCTTTATCGGCACACAAGCTCTGGACAGTCTGTGGGGACTCCTCCTTTTCAGCCTCCAAGGGCTGTTTCCGGAAGCTCCCACCAACATGAATCAGGAAGCCGTAAACGCCTTTTTGGAGTCCTATCGGGTTCCCATGATCCTCAATGTGGTGATTTTCGCTCCCTTTATAGAGGAATTCCTGTTCCGCGGCATGATTTTCGCCCCCCTGTGCAGAAAAAGCCCCTTCCTGGGCTATGCAGTATCCATGTTCGTCTTTGCCGCATTCCATGTGATCGGCTTTGTAGGCGTACAGCATTGGTCTGTCCTTCTGTACTCCCTGTTGCAGTATTTGCCTGCGGCCTTTGTCCTTTGCTGGAGTTATCAACGCTCTTGCAGTATTTGGGCCCCCATTGTCCTCCACGGACTCCTGAATCTGTACAGTACGATTTTTATTCTTTCCTGATCTGAGGGGAGGTACTTATCTATGTCTAAAATCCAACAATTATCTCCCCATCTGGCGGATCTCATCGCCGCCGGCGAAGTGGTGGAACGGCCTGCCAGCTGTGCCAAAGAGCTGGTGGAAAACTCCATAGACGCAGGTGCTACCCAAGTCACCGTAGAGATCCAGAACGGCGGTATGACCTACCTCCGTGTCACGGACAACGGCTGTGGCATCCCTGCCGACGAGGTGGAGACCGCCTTCCTCCGTCATGCAACCAGCAAGCTTCGCTCCGCCTCCGATCTGGAGTCGATTAAGACCTTAGGCTTCCGTGGCGAAGCCCTTGCCGCCATCAGTGCCGTTTCCCGTATGGACATCCTCACAAAGACCGCCGATTCTACCTTCGGTGTAGGTCTCCATTTAGAGGGTGGTACGGTCACGGAGCGGAACGAGGCCGGCTGTCCCAACGGCACCACCATGATCGTTCGGGATCTGTTTTATAACACCCCTGCCCGTATGAAGTTCATGAAAAGCGACTCCGCCGAGGCCTCTGCCCTTATCAGCAGTATGCAGAAGCTGGCTCTGGCACATCCGGAGATCTCTTTCCGTGTACTGAAGGACGGACAGCTCCAATTCCAAACCGACGGTGACGGCTCCCTGTACAGTGCCATTTACGGCGTGCTGGGAAAACTCACCGCAAAGGATATGATCCCTGTGGAAAGTCGGTGGGAAAAATATTCCCTCTCCGGCTTTGTATCCAAGGCCACCGCTACCCGTGGCAACCGCAGTATTCAAATTTTCTTTGTAAACGGTCGTCTGGTTCGTTCCAAGAGCATGACCGTTGCTCTGGAAGAAGCCTACCGCAATCGGATCATGGTAGGTCGTTTCCCTTACTGTGTCCTCCATTTACGGATGCCGGAGCATCTGGTGGATGTCAATGTCCACCCTGCCAAGGTGGAGGTAAAATTCCTCAACGAACGGGATGTTTTTGACACCATCCGCTACGGCGTAGAGGGCGCTCTGGACAAAACCACGGATCGTCCGGAGCTCAAGCTTTCCAAGGACACCTCTCAGCCTACGGGCAGAGAAGCCTCCCCGAGAGATCCCCGATCCACGGGAACGGGCAACTCTCTCCCCCTCCGCTCTCCCAAGGGCGACGCCTTCCGCACCATGACTGCGGAAATGTATCGCACCCTTGCAAAGGCGGGGCTTTCTACCCCTCCCGTCAAGCCCTCCAAGGTAGTAGAGCAACAGCTCTTTACCCCTGTGGCTTCCTCGACCCCTTCCCAAAAGGCTACCTCCGCTCCCTCGGCTCCCGTAGTCTCCGAACCCCGTGGCTCTGCACCAACCGAGGCGAAAACGACACCGAAGTATCATGTTGCCCCCAAGGACGATCTTTTAGAAACCCTTCTCCCTCATGAGCCCCCTGCCTCCGAGGATTCCAAGTGCAACGAGGCCCCCGTGAAGAACACCCCCAAGGACGACGCGCCCCTTACTCCCCCCGTAGAGGACAGG
>JAZOXB010000263.1:0-9765 GCA_045659585.1 Faecousia sp.
CGGGGAGCCCCGTTATGTCCTGTTGCGGTGCCCAAAATTTGTTGCTCGCCGAAGCTCGCCAAATTTTGACCGCTGCCACTCCTTATTGCTCGCTGTATCTGCCACAGGCCGCGCTCGCAAACGTCCCCACTTCGATACGTCTCCTTATATGGTCAGCCTCATTACTGAGACTAACTTTTTTGTAATTACGTAGCAACGGGGAGCCCCGTTATGTCCTGTTGCGGTGCCCAAAATTTGTTGCTCGCCGAAGCTCGCCAAATTTTGACCGCTGCCACTCCTTATTGCTCGCTGTATCTGCCACAGGCAGCGCTCGCAAACGTCCCCACTTCGATACGTCTCCGTATATTTCACCTGTGTATTCTAACATAGGAAACGCCAAAGGTCAATAGAAGAATGGATTATCCCTTCAAAATTTTATCCATACGGGTAATGATCTGTGCCATTTGAGCACGGGTGGCGGTACCGTGGGGAGCGATACGATCCTTGCCGACGCCTTGGATCAGACCTGTTTCCAGAGCCCAATTCATGGCGGGGACGGCATAGGCGGAGACGGTAGCACCGTCTGCATAAGAGGACAGTGTGTCTGCCGCTGTGGTAGAGAGTGCAGAATATTGTGCATATCTGGATAGAATGGTTACCAGTTGTTCTCTGGTAATGGGAAGCTCCGGAGCAAAACGATCCTCCGTAACACCGGTAACGATCTCTGCTTCCTGAGCCCATGCTACTGCGGTTTCGTAGTAAGCACCCTGAGGAACATCTGTGAAGGTATGAGAACCTGTAGAGGGGGCGCCTTCTAACCGATACAGCAGGGTCACAGCCATGGCACGGGTGGTGGCTGCATCGGGGGAGAAGGTATCTGCTCCGATGCCATTCATCAGGCCTTGGTTATAGGTATATCGGACAGCCTTTTCGTACCAGCTTCCCGATGTAACATCGGCAAAGGGGTGGGGCTCTTCCTCTTGACGATACAGGGTGAAATAATCTACGATTTCCATGGTATCGGTACGGTAGGTGTAAACGGAAAAGCTGTTTGCCGTAACGGATACACGGGACAGTTCACCTTTATCATACTGGTGGTGTTCTGCAGAATAGGGGAAGAAGTCTTCTTCCGGGTCATAGGTTTTGGAGCCGGAGGAGGAATTGGCGGTAATATACAGCACGCCTTCCGGATTGGTGGCGGAATGGATGGATGCTTGGTCGTAATAGTCCATATGAGACAGGGGCGTAAGCCCATCCATGAGATAGCTACGGCAATACACATGATCGTGGCCGCTGAATACCACATCAATGCCCAGCTCTCGGAATAAAGGCACCAGCTCCTCACGACGGGAGAGAATACTGTCATCATATGCGTGGTTGGCTACGGTATACAGGGAATGGTGGAGAGCAACTACCTTCCACAGAACATCGGGATGTTGGGCAATGACAGCTTCCATAAAGGCACGGTGCTCTTCGGTATCCTTATCATTGCTGTTGATCAGGAAGAACAGAACATTGTTAAAGATAAAATACGCATCCCCTCCTGCTGTGGTCACGCCGTATTCCGTAGACTCGTTGGGGCGGAAGAAATGCTGAGAAAAGATCTCGGACTTGGACTCGTGGTTTCCGATGACATTGGCCATGGGGATCTCGGTCAGGGGATCGTGGTGAAGTAGGTCATCAAAATGTTCTTCGTTGTTTTTCTCATCCACATGGTCTCCTGCAATGAGTACAAAGGCGGAATCCTCAAAAACCTCGTGGTTCGCCATCCGATCCAGTGCCAGAGCCCACCCGGCTCGATCCTTGGCGGTGTCCTTGCTTTCACCTAACTGGGGATCCCCCGCCAAAACGAAGGAGAAATCTCCTGAATTCGGGGTGGAAAAATAGTATATGGGAGATTCTGCATCTTCATTGACCAACTGATAAGCAAAGTCCATTCCGGGAAGAAGGTTGCTTAGTGTGACTCTGTGGATATAATAATCTCCCTGAGAGGATTTTTCTACAGTGGAGGAATAGGAACCCAAATATTCCCCGGTGCAATCTTCTATCCAGAGCCGTACTTTTCCCGGATGAGAGGACAGGGCGTACCAGAGCAAATTCCGTTCTGTTTCGTCGGCACCTACGGACATGGCAATGTCGGTTTGATAGGGGAGAGCGGCACGGACAGAACAAAAGGGTAAAAGCATGGAGAGGGTCAGAAGGAACGCGACCCATCGTTTCATAAAACTGCCTCCTTTGGGATGGACTTGTTTAGGGGATAGAGATGGTGACTTGTTTGCCGTCACTGGTGCACAGAATATCGCCTATCAGATCAGTGCGGTAGACGGCAACATCCGCATCTCTGAGTCGGGTGAGGACTTCTGTTTCCGGATGACCGTAGGAATTGTCATCCCCAACGGAAATAATAGCATACCGGGGCATGACCTGATTGAGGAAGCGGTAAGAGGTAGAGGAGGCGCTTCCGTGATGTCCCACTTTCAGGACGGTGGCGGAGGGATCGTAGCCCTCATCCAGAAGGGTTTGCTCTACGGGATATTCCGCATCCCCTGTAAACAGGAAGGAGGTCTGACCATATGTCAGCTTTAATACGATGGAGGTGTTGTTGACTTCCTCAGCGTAGGGATCGCAAGCCAGGATCTCCACGGTACCGTTGCCGAAGGTAAAGGTATCTCCCGCTTCGGGAACCGTAATATCTTCGGCCTTTTCTGCGAAATTTTGGAATGCCCTGCTGTCAAAATCCTTTACGGGACAGAATACGGTTCCTGCATCACAGGCAGAAAGTGCAGAAGAAAGTCCTCCCACATGATCTTCATGGGCGTGAGTACAGACCACATAGTCCAAGGTTTGGATCTTCCGCTCTTTCAAAACGGAATAGATCTTCTGACCGTCTCCTACATTACCGCCGTCAATGAGCATGGTCTGTCCATCGCAGATCAGAAGAGCCGCATCGGCCTGCCCCACATCCATAAAGAGGATCTGTAACTCCGAGGTTTCCGGCAGAGGCGTGAGGGAGTCTTTATAGGCTCGATATTCATAAATACATACAAGGATCAGAATGATCACAAGAGGGATCCATGTATATTTTCCGAAGATCTTAAACAGTGCGTCCAATTTCGGGACGGGAGGCTTCTGACCGTCGGGAGCAAAATGCATAGGGGGAGCGGTAAATTGCTTTTGCGTATCCTTTGATTCCTTCATAAGGGGCTCCTTTCGCCGATTGATACCATGGGAAAAGCCTGTTTGCACAGGGCTTTCTTTTTATAAAAATCATATCATTAAAGGTCGAAAAAGTAAAGTACCAAATGCTAACGCTACAATTTGTCTAAAATTAACACAAAAGTTGGGAGAAAAGCATTTTCTATTGACATTTTGAAAATAATAGGAGTAGAATAAAGTTACATCTATGGATATGGATGGCACTGTATGAGGGAGATCGACAAATCTCTGAGACCCATATCTACAGCGTAGAGTCCTACTGTGCGCGTAAAACCGGAGAACTGGCAGAACTGGGCAAGGCTCTGCTGGCATACGGTGACAGTGCAAGTACCTTCTTTGCAAAATAAGGACATCGCTCTCTTCACTGAAAAAATCAGAGAAGGAATGTAGAAACATAACATAAAAGTGCACCGAATCGGGGCATGCTTGAGGAGCTTGCAACGGTTCGGTGCCTCCTTTTGTTGTAATGGGAGAGTCAGCACTGGAAAAATGTCGGGAAAAACTGAAAAAGATTCAGCAAAAAGTTGGATTGTTACCGATTTTTAATTGACATAACAGATATAAATGGTGTATAATGGTTTCATGTATATGCGTACAGTCTAATATGACATATAACGCGTAACAAAGGCGGAGAGATCCGGATCCGCCTTTGTTATGGGCTATATATTGTGTTGACTCACGCAATAAAATGGCGTTAGAAACGGAGGAACTTATGAACATGAAGAAAAAGCTCTATCAGAAGCCGTCTGTGATCTGTGAAGATCTGCGGCCGGAAGAGATGCTCTGTGGTTGCATGGTGAGAAATCCCCAGTTTAACGAAGCGACCCAGTGCGGCTACACCCCCCCCAACCTGGTGGGTGTTATCGATGTTCGCCTGTTCGGCGAGCTTTGGTTGGATTGCAATACGCCGGCACAGGTTGAGAATGCCGACTCCTATTGCTACCATGTAGGTCAAGTTAATATTTTCAGCTCTTGATCACAGGAAGGAGAAATTGCTATGAAAACAAATCAGATTTTCCGCAGAGCCCTTAGTTTGATTCTGTGCCTGTGCATGGTGCTGAGCATGGGCGTAACTGCTTTTGCAGAAGGTGGCATTGCTGCCCAGGCAGAAGGCTCCGCCTTCCAATCCACCAAAATTCTGACCAATGGCAGCGACCAAGACCCCGAAACTTATACCATTGATATTGATGCTATTGTGAATGGTGAGGCTTCTGAGCAGCATGAGGGTACCCCTCTGGATGTGGCCATTATCTTTGACCGTTCCGACTCCATGAGCCAGCCAGCAGATGTGGACCAAGTCAGAACCATTACCGGCCAGGATGATCTTACCAGCTATCTGGCAACTCTGGACACGACAAAGCCCGATGGCTATTATCGTGCATCTATCCTGTCCAGCCAAGGTACCAGATATTATTCTGATACTTCCTGGGGCGATGATCGCTATATGTGTTGGGAGCCCATGCGTTACAGAGATGGACAGTGGCAGGTATTCGAAACCTGTTCTGCCACTGGCTATTATGACCAATGGGGCTATTTGAGAGAGGGCGCTCACGGCATCGTTTACGAGAGTACAGCAGCCGGCATGTCCGGCTACTACGGATACTGGAGAACCATGAGTGTGGCATACTCCAATTTCCTTACTCGCAGAAAATCAAACAGTGCTGTTTCTGCTACTATGCCGTTCCGTATCGCTGTTCCCCGCCTGTCTAAGGCTCAGGAGGCAATTGCTTCCTTTATTGACGATCTGAACGCCAATGCAGATACTCTGCCCGACGGTCAGAATCACACTGTTTCCCTTACCAGCTTTGGTGGTTCTGTCTTTAAAGATGGATATGCACTTAAAGATGGATTCCCCCTTGGTAGTAATGGATATGTGTTCTATGACACCAAGTGGGTTGGCAAAGAAGAATACCAGAGTCTCTGCTCTTACAAGTCCGTTGTTTTGGCAGGCAGTGATTCCAATGCAACACAGAAGAGCGAAGTCAACAAACTGATCAATGCTCTGAACAGCCCCTATGTTTTCAATGTTACCCGTACGGATCTGGCCACTCAGGAAATGAGTGATACAAATTATCTGCCTGCTAAACAGGAAGGCAGAGAACGTGTTGTCATTCTGCTGACCGATGGTTGCCCTACTGCAGGTATGGCATTCCAGAATGAAGTTGCAAATCCTGCACTTTTGGCTGCCAGCGCTCTGAAGGCAGACGGCGTCAGAATCTACGCTCTGTCCTATATGAAGGGCCTTGATCCCGAAGAAGGATATGTAGCAGATTACAATACAAGCGGCACCGATGACCAGAAGGGTCAGAACTTCCTCCAGCTCTATTCCTCAAACTATCCTGCAGCAACCAGCATGACAGCAACAGGAGCCAATGCCGGAAATGACTCCTTCTTTGCTGACGACGGCACCGGTGAAAACCTCATGGAGCATTTGAATTCTATTCTGGAGAAAATCACCACCAAGTTCGAAACTCCTCTTCCCGGTGAGAAGGATTCTGTATCCATCTACGATGAGATCACTCGTGAATTCATGATCGATGCCGACAAGAAGGTTAAGGTCTATGTTCAGGAGTATCTGGGCAATGGCTCTTTCGCTGCTAAGCAGTATATTGGTGAGCATTCTCTGTCTGCTGCAAAAGATTCTGCTATTACTGCTTCCAACGGAGCATATAAGCTCTACTGGGATTGCGAGATCGACAAGGCTGATCCCGCACAGCCTGATGTAGATCTGGACATCAGCAGTATCCGCTTGAATTGGCTGGATGCCAAGAACGGCGCACTGAGAGAGATGGCTGTTCCCGGTATGGGTTGCTATCCCGACTACACCAAGGGCTATAAGATCGGCATTGAGATCCCCATTGAGGTCAACCGTGAAAACACTTTAGGTGGTAACAACATCCCCACCAACACCGATGTTTCCGGTCTGTATAGGTCTACTACGGACGATACTACCAATCAGCCCGACTTCAGCAAGGAAGTAATCGAATACGAGATTCCCAATGCCAACGTTGAGGCAAAGTTCGAGACCGAGGTCTATGACTACTTCATGGATCTGAGCGACTATGTTGCCAACCAGAATGCAGGTGTTACTTCTAACTTTGCAAAGGCAATCTTTGCAGCTATGCTGGAAGATCCCAAGGCACTTCTGGATTATCTGAAGAACAACAAGAACGACTATGTCAACTTGGAGATCGATTTGGATAACCTGACTGCAGAGGAACTCTATGGACTCATTGCAAATGCAGGTGCAAATGCATTCTCCGCTACCACTGCTGACAGTGGTGCTACCTTCGACTTTACTCTGGATCAGATCCTGTCTGCTCTGGCAACTCTGACCTACACCAGTAACGAAGTCGACTCTATCGGCGTTGCTCCCTTCCGGTCTGTTACCCAGACTCTGGCTCCCAACTATTACGGACCCAAGTATGTTGTAGTTGACTTTGACGAAACCGTTAAGACTCCTCTGGATAAGGAAGGCGGCTTGTCTCCCAAGGTCACCGGCACCAACGGCGCTATCAGTGGTTCTGACATTTGCTTCAACTTCCGTAACAACTACGCATCCGGTAACAAGTCTTACTTAGAAAAGAACTACACCATCGTTAAGTATCAGGTTACCGCTATCAACGCTCCCAAGGCGCAGAATGGCAACAAGACCGTTGCACGTAATTTCTACGTTATCCCCGCAAATGTCATGACTTATGACGACACCTTCATGGCATTTGACTCCAATGGTTGGGAAACCATCGGTACCTATGCCGAGGGTGAGCAGTCTCACGACAATTCCGTGATCCATGGCTATGACGATCTTTACAACGGCACCTATAGCAAGGACTACTACCACAATGCACTGAAGGCTGTTACCGTGTCCAAGACCAAGGGCATTGCACAGACTTCCTTCACCATCAACGGTACCGGCTTCGATATCTTTGCACAAACCTCTCCCGACTCCGGTACTCTGGCAGTTGAGGTTTCCACCGATGCAAAGTTTGCAAACGATGTCCGTAGCTATCTGGTAGACACCTACCTGAAGGATGCTACCCTCAATCAGATTCCTGTTGTTCGTTGCGACGATCTGCCCTATGGTACCTACTACATCCGTATCACTGCTTTCTATGACTCCATTTTTGATCACAACTATGTGAGCCAGTGGAAGAAGGGTGCTACTGTTACCGAAGAAGCTCTCCGTGAGCGTTACGGTATCCCTGCAGATGCAGACTTTACCTTCATTCCCTCCGAGAGTGGCTATGAAGCAGCTGCAACCCGTTCCATTGATGCTGCCGCTAACGGTCAGTACAATGTCTACATTGACGGCTTCCGTGTTTACAATACCGTCAACAATGTAACTGCACAGCCCATTGAAAATTATGGCTATGAGCAGGCTGGCGAGGGTGTTGCCAATATCCTCAACATCAACGACGCTCTGGTAGATGCTACTAACGCCAATGCATGGAGCGGTAACACAGCAAGCGGTGTTCTCTACACTGCAGCCGGAGGCTTTAACGTTCAGCAGGGCGAAACCACTCCCGGTATCATTCTGGGTATGGAAGGTGCTCTCTACGTCAAGCAGAATGGCTCTAAGTACTATGTTTACAAGGACGCTGCGCTGACTGTCAATGTACAGTATAAGGGCTCTAATGTATATTACCGTAACACTACCGTTACTTCTCCCAACGGCAGAGAGTACAGCGGCTTCAACTACTTCTATGATGCAGGCAGTGCTTCTAAGCCCATGAAGGCAACTCAGATCAAGGAAGCCTTCGGCGGCGAGATGCCCCTGTACTACAATGCAAAGTACAGCCAGTACGGTCCTGAAAAGGAAGTATACTTGAAGGGTTCCAACGGTGTAGCATTTAAGGTCGGCACCGGTGCTACCAAGGTCATGATCAGCCTCAAGTCCAACGACGGAGCTACCGCAACTCTGAAGATCTATGATCCCAACAGCACTGCAAGCGACAAGTTCGTGACTCTGGCTGCTACTACTTCCCGCGTAGAAATGTACTATGATATTACCAAGTACATCACCTCCGAAGGCTACATCTACTTGAAGAATGCAGGTGGCATCACCGCTGTCTGCAACATCAAGACCATCGGTACTGTTACCGGCGGCATTTCCGTTGACCATGATCTTATGGCTTGGGTACAGGCAATCAACTACGAACTGCCTGTAGACGGCGATGCAGAGATCAAGCACAGCCTGGATCTGGCAAGTGATATCTCCCTGAACTATGCCGTATCCAAGGCAACTCTGGCTGACTATGACGAAGCCTACCTCGAAGTTAACTTCAAGGGCGAGACCTTCTTCCTGGAGTCCGAGATCAACGGCGAGTACGGCTACTTCACCGTGGACGGCATCACTGCTGTTGACATGACCGAAGAGCTGACCGCAAAGCTCCACCTGTTCCTGGGTGATGAAGAATTCGTTTCCGAAACCGATGTTTATTCTGTTGCGGCTTATGCATACGCACAGCTGAAGAAGAGCAATGCATCCGAAGAACTGAAGGCAGTTTGCGCAAACCTCCTCCGTTACGGCGCACTGGCTCAGGCTTACAAGGGCAATGAGAATGCTCCTGCCGATGCTGAAATGACTGCAGAAGAGAAGGCATACCTCACCGACCTGAATACTGTTTCCGTCATCAATACCGCTAAGGTACTCAATGATGTTGAAAACGGTATTGCTTGGGCAGGTAAGGCTCTGGTTCTGGATTCCAAGGTTGCTGTTAAGGCTATCTTCAATCTTACCGGTTATGCAGGAGTCATTGAGGCACTGAGCCTCCGTGTCAGCTATGTCAATGCTAAGGGTGAAGAAGTAACCCTTACCGTAAGCAATGCTGAGGTTTATAATGCAGAGAAGAACTTCTACGCATTTACCGTAGATACTCTCCTGGCAACTGAGATGAGAAGTGAGCTGACCATGGCTCTCTACGAAGGTGAGACTCAGGTCTCCATGACTCAGATCTACAGCGTTGAGTCCTACTGCGCAAAGAGAACCGGTGCTCTGGCTGAGCTGGGTAAGAGCCTGCTGGCTTACAGCGATGCCGCTAAGGCTTACTTCAACTAAGGGTTGAAGGCTTCCTTGGAAGCTCCGATCTCATAACCTAAATCTAAGATCCCTCTTGAGGACATCTGTCCTCAAGAGGGATTTTCTTGTTCGAATAGGGATAGAAACAATTAAATTATGTTAGAGCGAGAGAATAAAGAACTAAAATTGAATAAAGGAGGTGTGTTTACGCAACTGATTGTAATTCAGGGACTAAAGTATGTAGCAATTGCACTGTAAATCACAGTTTATCGAGCAGTTTGAAATTTCAATTTGTGGCAAAGTGACGCAAATATAACGATCTGAAACAAGGAAACGATAGTGAGACGCACCGCCGGGAGGGGGCCGGGAGAGGGCGGTTTTTCATCAAGCGAAAAAGGAAACGACACCATCGGGGTAACGAGCCGGTGAAACCCTCAGCGCCTCCCCCGGTTTGCTTCTTTGGTTCGTTTCTTGTCAAATAACAAGAAATGAACGCCCCCCGGCAGGGAGCAAACCAATACCGAGTCATAAATTTTCCTTATCTTTTGTCG
>JAZOXB010000264.1:0-3641 GCA_045659585.1 Faecousia sp.
CAGATCTCCGGCTCCAGAAGGAAGTTGATAAACAGCTCAGCTTCTTCCTTATGCTCCGCACCCTTGGGGATACAGATGGAGTCTACAAAGAGGTTGTAGCCTTCCTTGGGACGGTAGAATCTCAGATCCTCGTTTTCCCCGGCCATGAGGAGATAGTCGCCTGCATAGTAGGGAGCGATCCAAGCCTCGGCTCTCTGCATCTTGTCAAAAACCTGGTCCATAACATAGCTCTGGACCATGGGTTTCTGCTCGCGGAGCAGATCGGCACAGGCCTCTAATTCTTCAGAATCCTCGGTGTTGATGCTGTAACCCAGACGGAACTGTGCTACGGCAAAGGCATCACGGGGATTGTCGAACATGAGGATCTTATTGGTGTACTTTTCATTCCACAGCAGATCCCAGCTCTGAGCGGCAACATCAGCCTCGTCAACATAGGCACTGTTGTAGATGATACCCACACTGCCCCAGGTATAGGGCATGGAGTACACATTACCGGGATCATAGGAGGGATCGCGGAAGGCCTCGTCCACATATTGGAAGTTGGGAACATTGTCGTGGTTAATGGGGAGAAGCATATCTTCTTCGATGAGCTTTTCCACCATATAGTCCGAAGGAATGATGAGATCAAAGGAGGAACCGCCGGCAGTGAGCTTGGTATACATGCTCTCGTTGCTGTCGAAGGTCATCTGATTGATCTTGATGTGGGGATATTTTGCTTCAAACTCTGCGATAACATCGATACAGCCGTCACTGCCATCGGACAAGTACTGACCCCAGTTATAGAGGTTGACGGTCACAGGCTCGGCGGCGTTGGTAGAGACGGGAAGCAGAGGGAGCAGGAAAAGAATGCAAAGGGTAAAAGTAAGGATTCGTTTCATCATCAGCCCTTCCTCCTTAACATCAGCTTACGGCGACGGGTGTTGTCCCGTGCCTGCAGGAGATTCATGGTGACCATGAGGATCAGCATGACCAGGAAAATCAGGGTGAACAGGGCATAGACCTTGGGATGAATGGGCTTTTTGGTGTAGCTGTAGATCTCTACGGGGAGAGTTACGAAGCCGGAGCCGGTAACGAAGTAGGAGATCACGAAGTCATCCAGAGACATGGTAAATGCCATGAGAGCACCGGAAATGATACCGGGCATGATCTCGTGAAGAATGACCTTAAAGAAGGCCTGCAGGGGAGTACAGCCCAGATCCAGAGCTGCTTCGGCAAGGTCAGGATCCATCTGTGCCAGCTTGGGCATAACATTCAGAACCACATAGGGCAGGTTAAAGGTAATGTGGGCAATAAGTAGAGTCCAGAAGCCCAGCACCGCATTGATCCGCAGGATGATCCCCACAAAAGCAAAGAGGAGAGCCAGAGAAACGCCGGTGACGATCTCGGGATTGGTCATGGGGATATTGGTCAGGGTCATAATGGCGTTGCGGAGTCTGCCACGGGACTTGTAGATACCCAGGGAAGCAACGGTACCCAGAATGGTGGCCATCAGGGTAGACAGAACGGCAATGATCAGAGAATTGGTTAGCAGGGCGACCAGACCGTCATCACGGAACAACTCCCGATACTGGTGAAAGGTAAAGCCTTCAAAAACGGCAATATCTTTACCCGTAGAGAAGGAAGCCACAGCCAAGATGATCATGGGGATATACAGGAAAATAAAGACAAGGATCGTGATGACGCGGGTGAAGTTTTTCATACCGTCACCATTCCTTCCTCGTCCTCGTCACTGAAGCGGTTCATAATGCCAACACAGACAAAGATCAGAACCATGAGCACCAGAGACAGGGCGGCACCTAAATTGGGGTTGTAGGCACTCTTAAACTGCATTTCGATCACGTCACCGATGAGGATGGTGTCCGGTGAGCCCAGCTTCTGGGAAATGTAGAAGGTGGAAACCGCGGGAACGAATACCATGGTGATACCGGAGACGATACCGGGAATAGACAGGGGGAAAGTGACCTTGGTGAAGATTTGACGGGAGTTACAGCCCAGATCCTGAGCGGCCTCTACCAGACGGTTGTCGATCTTCATAAGAACGGTATACAGGGGCAGGATCATGTAGGGCAGGTAGTTGTATACCATGCCTAAGATCACGGCACCGTTGTTACGGATCAGGGGCAGTGGTTCCAAACCCAGCTTTACCACAAAGTTGTTGATAATGCCGGTATCCTCCAGCAGAGCCACCCAAGCCAGGGTGCGGAGGAGGAAACTCATGCACATAGGGAGCATGACCAGCATTTGCAGAAGTCGTTGGGTCGTGGGCTTGCAGTGTGCGATAAAGTAGGCTACGGGATAGCCGATGATCAGGCAGATAACAGTAGCAAAAATGCTCAGCCAGATAGAGCGGAGGAAGATGGGCCAATAATGGATCATGCTTCCCAGATTAGACAGGGTAAAGGCTCCGGTCACGCTGTCCGTAAAGGCATAGTAGAATACCACGCCTAAGGGGATCAGGGTGAAGAGCACCATCCACAGCACATAGGGGCCGGACAGGAATCTACTCTTCATCTTCGCTACCCTCCGCATCTGCGATCTCGTCATATTCTGCGGAATAGGAGCTGTAGTCACCGAACATACCGGAATACTCGCTCTTGTGCATGATGTGGATGTCCTCGGGATTCAGGCGGATGCCGATGTAGGAGCCTTCGGGGCAGAAGTCTGTGGTTTGGATCAACCACTTAAAGCCCTTAAAGTCTACGATGGTATCGTAGTGAACGCCCTTAAAGGTGACGGAGGAAACGGTACCGCAGAGATGACCCTCTTCGGGAGCGACGATATCGATGTCCTCGGGACGGATGACGACATCAACGGGCTCGTTCTTTTCAAAGCCCTTATCCACGCACTTAAAGACTCTTCCAAAGAATTTAACGGAATAATCTTCCAACATTACGCCGTCGAGAATGTTGGATTCGCCGATAAAGTCGGCAACAAAGGCATTCTTAGGCTCGTTATAAATATCTTCGGGCTTACCGATCTGCTGGATCTTACCTTTGTCCATAACAACGATGGTATCGGACATGGTAAGTGCCTCTTCCTGGTCGTGGGTAACATAGACAAAGGTGATTCCCATAGCCTGTTGGATCCGCTTCAGTTCGTTCTGCATATCCTTACGGAGGCGGAGATCCAAGGCACCCAGAGGTTCGTCCAGAAGCAGAACCTTGGGACGGTTGACCAGTGCACGAGCAATGGCAACACGCTGTTGCTGACCACCGGACAGAGAGGTGATCTTCCGGTTTTCAAAGCCCTTCAGAGAAACGATCTCCAGCATTTCTGTGACTCGCTCATCGATCTCCTTTTCCGGAAGCTTGGCAATACGAAGGCCGAAGGCAATATTGTCATAAACATCCAGGTGAGGGAACAGGGCGTAACGCTGGAAAACCGTATTGATCTTTCGTTGGTAGGCGGGCACATCGTTGATGCGCTTGCCGTCAAATAATACATCGCCGGATGTCGGCGTCAGGAAGCCTCCGATGACACGAAGCGTGGTGGTCTTGCCACAGCCGGAAGGGCCAAGCAAGGTAAGAAATTCCTTATCATTGATGTAAAGGTTGATTGCATCGAGAATTCGGTCCGAATCGAATTCCATGACAAGGTTTGTCAAACGGATCAGCTCGTGGGACATTTATCCTCCCCCATTT
>JAZOXB010000265.1:0-18544 GCA_045659585.1 Faecousia sp.
TCTTTAACCTGAGAAGCCTGCACCGCAAAGTTTACGGAAATGTCACTTGCCAGATTCAGGCTATGACCGATGAGGATGGCTTCGTCGGTAATAGGCTCCTTGATCTCGACTTCACCGCAGATGCAGGTGCCGTTTTCATAAGTGTGGGAAGCGGTCTCGGACAAGTTGCAGTTTTCGCACCCTACGGTGTGGGTCTGTCCGTCTACCTTGGTATAGGTGTAGGTGTGGCCCGGAGCAGGGATCACTTCCTGTTCCACAGTGACAGCTTCGCAAACAGAGCAGTGCTTGCCTTCTGTCAAACCGTCGGTGGTACAGGTTACAGGGGTGCCGGGATCTACCACTTCGGTATGTCCCGTTGTGGGGAGGGTCTCACCGCCGGTAACAATCATATCGCAGGAGGTACACTTAGCAGAGAAGGTCTTGCCTGCCGTAGTGCAGGTAGGTGCCGTAGCCTTGGTCGTGGTACAGCTGTAATGGTTGGTGGTAATGAGCCCGTCGTCGCACACAAAGGTAGAGCTTCCAATCTCTCCGGTCTTGTATCCATGGTTTACATAATGCTTGAGCAGAGAGAAGTTTGTAGTATAGCCCTGTGCCACCAGCTCCGTATGTCTCTTGGAATAGAGGGTGGCATCAAAGATGGGAGACCATCTGCGCAGGGTGTCTGTGCGATAGATGCTGAGGAAATCGTTAAAGGCCTTGACGAAATCTCCGCGGAAGGTATCGGTCATATGGTGGGTATTCTGGGCGGCGTAGTATTTGACATCGAAGAAGGGGCTTGCGCTTCTGCCCTCTTCGATACCGTAGTTGATAAAGTGGTAATACAGACCTGCCTCGTCGTCGCCGTAGAGCTCTGCCAGATCTGGGTATCGGTTTACATAATATTCAGCATCGAAGACATAGTCTTTCAGCTCTGTGGGGATGCTGATAGCTGCAGAGGAACGGGCAACGGGGAACTCAAAGACCTGAGGCCCCAAATAAGAAGGATAGTTCTTAACACCCATTTCCGCAAACCATTCCAGAGCATAGGGCAGAGCCAGCTCCGACTTGGTGCCGGTATATTCGTACTTAGGGGTGGGCCACAGACCTACATCGGGGTCGATGCGCTTGTAGGTAGCCTTGGTCACGCCGTAGTAGCCGTGGTGGGCAACCTGTACATAGTCACTCTGGATGGAATAATACTTGTTATTGTTAGAAGCGTGGGCATCGTGGTACTTGTTGAGCATATAGCCTGCAACATAGCCTGCATCACCGGTAAAGAGGACATTCTTGCCACCTACGCTGACGCGGAAGACGATGCTGGTCTCGTTAAAGTTGCCCTTGACCAGCTCCTTCATAGTCAGATTCTTAAAGTTTCTGCCCTCTACCGGCCATGTGCCGGAGAAAGTGCCGCTGACATTGTCTGCCGCCCAAATGATATCGGAGAAATCCAGCAGGATATCGATATGGACATCGTCAAAGTCGAAGGAGCTGTTGCACTTTCCGCTGTGGCGGGAGTTGACCTTGATCTGCTGAACTGCTCCACCCTCTTTGTTGCGGAACTTCTTCATCTGCATGGAAACTCTGTTGACACCGGTAATGGACTCCGTGGGCATGTACTTGGTCAGCTCTGCCTCCGTGGGATTGTGGTGGTAGTAAGCGTCAATGGTGACCTGATCCTTATAGAGGTTGGCGAAGGTAGAGACCGCGCCGTGATGGTCGCCGTGAGCATGGGTAATGAACCATGCATCAATGTGAGGAGTAGAATCCCCTGTGATCTGCTGTAAGTAGGAGAAGAGGAACTTGCCATCGGAGTTGTCCTGCTCCCAGCCACCGTCAATGATAATGATCTTACCGCCGCGGGTCCGGATGATGTAGGACATATTGTGGGAATAGTCACCTTCAGCACGAACCTGCTTGGAAGGAAGCTGGTGGATGGTGGTCTTGGCATTGATGGAAGCGGCGGAGGGATCCTTCATATCCACCGTCAGCTTGGAGGCGAAAGCACGGAGCTCTGCTTCCTTGGCATCCAAGGTATCCTGAATAAAATCATAGGGCTGGATCATAGCCTTGGGAACCACATTGTACTGTTCAAAGAGGGCAATCGCCTCTTCCATGCAGGTCAGGAACTGTCTGTACACCGTCTCGTCATAGAATTCCGGGGTGTCCAGATAGCCCTTCATGTCATGGATGGCAGTGATCAGGGTCTTGGTAGACCAGAGTCTGTACAGATACAGGGCGTTGCCGTCGTAGGCATTGTCCCCTGCGCTGTTGTCCTTCCAGCGGACACAGGTCAAGCTATTATCCTGTCGCAGGCCGTGGGTGCCGGCGGCATTGCGGATGCGAACCCAGCCGGATCCGTCGGGATGCTCAAAACGGATCTGGGGTGCCTTGGCAAGATCCGTGGTAGTATCCGCTTTCACATTATACAGATTGGTGTAGGTGCCGGTATATCTGGTACCGATACCCATATTTTTGCCGTTATTGAACCGCAGAACATAGGTAGGCATACCGTTAGAGGCCTTGCCCCGGTAGTAGAAGTCGAAGGCCATAGTGGTAGAAATACCGGAAGTAATGTAATAGAAGGAAGAGGTGTCCGAGGGGGTAACTGCCTTCAGGGGTACATTGCCGTCGGTTCCCGTCCAGCTACCATCAATGGCGTAGAAAACATTGTCCTGATTGCGGATCAGGTAATGCTTGCCCTTCAGTTCCTTCATGTCGGTGCTACCATCGGCACTCTGGGTGAAACCTGCCAAGCGGACTCTGCCGTTACGGTTGTTGCCGGTAGTGGGGAGGGCTTCTACTTCCTTCCGCAGAGCCAGAGCAGACTGCTCCACAGTGGGATCTGCCACCAAAACCAGCTTGGAGATAAAGGCCTTCAGCTTGGCAACCTGTCCGTCCAGCATATCCTGAACGAATTCGTAGGCATCGATCATCCGGGTAGGATTGGGATTGTAGGTGTTAAAGAGGGCAATAGACTCCTCTAAACAGGTGAGGAATTCCTCATAAACAGATTCTTCGTACAGTTCCGGAGTTTCTAAATAGGTCTGCATCTCGTGGATCTGCTTAGCAAGGGCCTCTGTAGACCAAAGGCGGTACAGATACAGAGCATTACCATCATAGGCATTGTCCCCTGCGCTATTGTCCTTCCAGCGGACGCAGGTCATGTTACTGTCCTGTCGCAGGCCGTGGGTGCCGGCGGCATTGCGGATACGAACCCAGCCGGAACCGTCGGGATGCTCGAAACGGATCTGAGGTGCCTTGGAAAGATCCGTGTTAGAATCGGCCTTGACATTGTAAAGGTTGGTGTAGGTGCCGGTGTACCGAGTGCCCACTCCCAGATTCTTGCCGTTATTGAACCGCAGAACATAGGTAGGCATGCCGTTAGAAGCCTTTCCCCGATAATGGAAGGTAAAGGCCATAGAGGAAGTCACGCCCCCGGAAATATAGTAGAAGGTAGAGGCATCTGCAACGGTCACGGTCTTAAGGGGCAGATTGCCGTCGGTTCCCGTCCAGCTTCCGTCCAGAATATAGAACACATCACTCTGGAAGCGGATCAGGTAGTGTTTGCCCTTCAGATCCTTCATGTCGGTGCTACCGTCAGCACTCTGGGTGAAGTTTGACAGACGGACTCTGCCGTTTCGGTCTCCACCGGTGGCAGGGAGCAGGTCGATCTGTCTGCTCAAATCCTCGGCCTTTTCTGCCAAGGTGCTTCCGTTCCGTTTCGCCGTGACGATCTCAACGCCTTCCTCTGCAGAAGCAGTCATCCCGGGAAACGCTCCCAACAGCATGGAAAGGCACAGAGCCAGCGCCGTCAGAGATTTCCAAAAATGTTTCTTCATAGTTTCCACTCCTTTGTAGATCTTTCCTCTATCCTACCATATAAGGAGGATTTTTGCAATAAAAACCCAAAAATCCAAACGAAATATTCCCCAAACCGGCAAATCACAGTTTATCGCTCCGGTGGAGCGATAAACCGGAATCGGTGCAATTAGGGAAAAGCCCCTGTTGAGGAAGGTTTTCCCTCCTCAACAGGGGCTTCATAATCTGTTTGGATTACAGCAGTCTTTCCGTACTAACCCTTAGCCAAAGTATGCCTTGGCGCTGTCAACATAGGCAAAGAGGGCCTTGCACAGGATCAATAGCTGTCCCTTCTTGTTATTGCCGTAGGTGTCGGGGCTATAGCGGAGAGTCTGGGACAGACGGGTGTCTCCTTCATAGACCGCAACCTCTGTTACACTGCGGAGCTCGGCGGCAAGGAGTCCGTCAAAGGTAAAAGAATAGAGTCCCTTTGCTGCATCGTAAATCTGAGGATCCCGAAGCACTGCTTCCACAACAGCTCCTGTTCGGTTTACATAACGTACTTTCGCAGTCAGGTTTTCCACCTTTCCGTTATAATTCCCCAGGTTGAAGATATACTTGACACTTACCTTGGATTCCAGATTCAATGCCTTGCCTGCCCATGTGATCTGAGGCTTATCCGGATCGGCCAGGATCGCATCGGTGTTGCCGAAGGTGATGGCCTCTGCATTGCTGAGGTAGGCTCTGTGGGTGTCCGTCATATTGGCATCCACAAGGGCATCGGTGCGGTAGGCCTTAAAGACCTGGGCCTCCTTACCGTAGCGGAGAAGGTCAGCACAGAGGGTCTTCAGACTATCCTTTGCAGCAGTCTTATTCAGCTGGGCATAGGCATATTGGGCAATGCTGTAGGTATCTGCAGGGGAAACATAGGTCTGCCCATCCTTTTCCATATACAAACGAGCGGTGACTACATCTCCCATGTGAATAGCGGTGAGACCGGTAAGGGTGTAGTAATAATAAGTGCCATTAAGAACAGGTTCGATGGTAACGGTCTTGGTTCCGGTTCGGGTGTTTCCTTCGTAAACAGGGATCTCTACCACCAGACGATGGTTTACATAATTCTTGAGAAGATCTGTCTTTACGGCAAAGTTTACAGAAATATCACTTGCCAGATTCAGGGTGTGGTTCATAACAATGGTCTGATCCACAGAGGGCGTGATCTGCTCTGTTGCTCCACAGAGACAGGTGCCGTTTTCGTAGCTATGGGCAGCGGTAGATACCTTGGTACAACGGGAGCATCGGATCTCGTGGTTCTGTCCCATATTTACATAGACATAATCGTGACCCAGACGGGGAAGCACTTCCTGTGCCTTCAGAGTCTTTTCACAACGGGTGCAGAACTCTCCATCGGACATGCCGGAGGAGGTACAGGTAGGTGCCTTTCCGGAAATGGTCTGCACCTGATGACCCAGAGCCTTGGTAGTGGCTGTAAAGCTAAAGCTGCCGTATCCGGTTTCATTCCATTCATAGCTATCCTTGCCATGATCTGTACAGGTGGGTTCAAGGATGGTCGTCTTGGTATAGTCTGTGGTGTTCAGCTTGGGAAGGGTCACCGTAGCAGTATCGGAACACAGGGTGCAGGTTCCTGTCAGCGCACCGGTGGTACTTACAGTAGGCTCCTTGGTAACGGCATAGGCGGTATAGCTGTGATCTTCGCTCTTGCTGTAGCCACAGGCACATGCACCCTTGTGGCTTTGGGCATTTGCGGAAGTATAGCTGTAGCTATGAGCCTCAGCTGTAAATTGTGCCGTAAAGGTGGTATTGCCCCTGATATTGGTCAATGCCTTATCCCAGCCGCTGAAGTTGTAGTGGTTGACTTTGTCATAGGCCTTAGTGGGAGTGCTTCCGGAATATTCGACAGTTCCGCCTTCAGCTACCAGGGCAGTAGAGAGTACCTTCCCCTCAGAGTCCGTGAAGGTGACTTCGTACATAGGTGCGGGGGCTTCGTCCTTCTTGCCTACGAAGATATAGTCAATCACCACAGAGCCGTTTCCATTGATGGTGTAGTGCTCAGTCAGGTTGGTCCAGCTGTCGTTGCCGAGAGTTGTGGTGGGAGCAGTGGAGGTGAATCCGGAGAACGTGACAGGAATACCATTGCCGTAAGCATAAACGCCCATCCGGCCATCTTCACTCAGCTTTTTAGTGTACTTGGCATCAAAGGTGCGAGAGTTGCTCAGAGATATCTCACCATTAGAGAGTACATAAGAAAGTTTGACGCAGCCATTGACTACTTCTTTGTTGACGGTCATGGTCAGCGCAGTATCATTGGAAATTGTCACACCGTCGGTCCAGCAGTCGCCCCAGCCCAGATGTTCGCCGTTGACTTTGCCGGAGATGTGGACCTGATGCATCTGTTCGGTTCTGTCACTGTCAGACCACTGCACATAAACGAACAGATAGTTGTTGGCATCCTGATACCAGGGAATAATGCCTTCCTGTACCAGAGTGGTATTGGGGAAGCTCATAGTACCCTGCATCTTTGCAGAAACAGAGTAGTTGCCACGGGCAATATAGCCGTCGTTCAGGCAGAAGTTTGTACTGTCCAGAATGCCCTCGCAAACGCCGTTGCTAATAACAGTGCCGGCTGCTCCCTTGATATTGCGGAAGCGGAAGCCCAAAGCAGTGATCAGATCCGCACCAACGAAATTTTCGTTGGTCAGAGGAATGTTAATAACCTGATAGTCTGTGGAATTGGGGTCGAAATTTGCAGCGATATCCTCGTATCCCTTTCCAACGCCATCCTTTGCGCTATTGTAGCAGGCCACGACCATGGCTTGTTTATCCGTGTTGGTACAGCCTTCCAGCTTGAAACGGAGCTGCATGTAGTCTGCCTGTTCCGGATTGTAGTTCAGGGGGTGATACTGCCGATACTCCTCTCCGCTCCAAGGATAGGTACCGGGAGTGTTTGTGGTCTTGATAAAGGGACCGTAATTTCCTGCAGAGTCTGCCTGTGAAAGGACATTTACCCTCATTGTTCCGGCAGCATTGTCAATAGACAGCTTGTTCGTTCCTCCTGTAGATGCTGTTGCCCAATAAGGAGAGTTGCTTCGGTCGAAGTTGTAGCCACCGTAAACACTGTGGGTATACCGCTCCTGATCTTCAGGGGTATTTGTGAAGTCAAAGTACAAATTATGGGCATCTATCTCTAATCCACAGACACATGCACCATTTGCGAAATTATGTCCCGTAGCAGGAACAGACTTGGGTTCTTCCAGAACCAGACCACAAGTGATGCACTGGGCCCCGATCGTCTTACCCTCGGTGGTGCAAGTAGGTGCTACAGGCTGGGTGACATTGCAGAAGTAGTGATAGGTCATATTGCGATCATCACAAAGGAAGGTAACGGAAGCAGTTTCCCCTCTCTTATAGCCATTTTCTGCATAGTGCTTCAAGTAGTCAAAATTGGTGCTGATCCCCTGTGCAGTCAGGTCTGCATGAAAGAAGGCATAAGTAGCAGCATCGAAGTTCTCTGACAGTTTTCTCAGGGTGTTGGTTTTGTAGATGCTCAAGAAGTCTTTGAATGCGGCGATATAATTGCCCTTAAAAGTATCTACAAGGTGATGTCCGTTCTGATTTGCATAATACTTCACATCAAAGAAGGGGCTGGCGCTGCGACCTTCTTCAATGCCGTAGTTCATAAAGTGGTAATAGAGCTTCCTTGCATCATTGCCATAGAGCCGTGCCAGATCCGGGTACTTGGCGCTATAGTATTCTGCATTGAATACATAGTCCTTCAGCTCCGAAGGAATATTGATGGCTCCCTCGGAACGAACCAAGGGGAACTCAAAGATATGGGGTCCCTGATAAGCAACATAGCTTGCAGAACCCATATCATTGAACCATTGCTTCGTGCAGATCAGGTTCTGGTAGTCATAGTCATTCCATTCGTCATAGTTGCAGGGCCACATAGCTACATCCGGGTCGATCTTGTTGTAGACCTTCTTAGGCAGTCCGTAGTGACCGTGGTGAGAAACCTGTACGTAGTCACTCTTAAGGGTGTAGAAGTCATTGGAATTGGCGGCATTGAGATCATGGAACATATTGAGCATATAGCCACCAATATAGTTGATGTCACCTGTAAAGAGGATGCTCTTTCCGCCTACGGTCACACGGAAGACCATACTGGTCTCGTTAAAATTGTCGTTGAGTAATTCCTTGAAGGTCTTGTTGCTGAACACACGTCCCTCATTTGCGGAAGTACCGCTATAGCGACCGCTGACATTTTCCACAGCCCAAATGACATCTTCAAAGGTCAGAAGGATCTCAATATGCACATCATCGAAGTCGAAAGCATTGTTGCACTTTCCGCTTTGCTTTGTGTTGCAGTGGATCCCCTTGGTGGGACCGCCCTGGGCATTTCTGAAGTTGGGCAGCAGCCAGGTGGGAAGCCAGTCTGCGGCACCCCAGGAATCTTGAACCCCACAGCCGGACAGATACTTCTGGATCTCTTCATAAGTGGGATAGTGATAGTAGAAAGCATCTATGGTAACCTGATTCTTATAGAGATTCGCGAAAGTGGGAACACAGCCGTGATGGTCTGCGTGGGCATGGGTAATGAACCAGGCATCAATATGAGGGGTGGCGTCTCCGGTGATCTTCTGGAGATAGGAGAAGAGGTACTTACCTTCGGTGTTGTTATCCTGCCAACCGCCGTCGATAACGATGATCTTACCTCCACGGGTCTGAATGACATAACCGCAGGCCAGAGGAAGCTGGTGAATGGTGGTTTTTGCATTGAGTTCTGCCGCAGGGGGAGCCTCTACCTCAAAGGACAGACGAGAAGCAAAAGAACGGAGTTCTGCTACCTTTGCATCCAGCTTTTCCTGAATAAAATCATAGGGGTCGATGAGGGTAGAGGGCCAGGGATTATACTGTCGGAACAGGTCGATGCTTTCACGCAGACAGGTCAGGAACTGTCCGTATACGCCTTCGTCGAAGAATTCGGGGGTATCCAGATAGCCCTTCATATCATGAATGGCAGTGATGATCTCTCGGGTAGACCAGGTGCGGTACAGGAACAGGGAATTGCCTGCATAGTCATTATCTCCTGCACTGTTGTCCTTCCAACGGACACATTTCATATCAGAGCTCTGCCGTAAGCCGTGAGTGCCGAAGGCATTGCTGATACGGATCCAGTTGACCCCTGCAGGGTGTTCGAACCGAACCAGATGTGCAGCGTTAAGATCCGTGGTGGTATCCCCCATGACGTAATACAGGTTGTTCCAGTTGGCATATCTGGATCCCACAGCCAAATTTCTCCCGTTGTTGAACTTGAGAACATACAGGGGCATACCCTCTTGAGAGATCCCTCTGTAATGGAACTCAAATGCCATAGTAGGAGATGCACCGCCGGTAAAATAAGCAGCATTTCCGTCCACATGGGTGCCCAGCTTCATAGGCAGCTCACCATTGGTTCCTGTCCAACTGCCATCAATAATATAATGGCCATTGGATTCGCCGCGGACGAGGAAGTGCTTGCCACGCAGCTCCTTTACCTCATTGCTGCCGTCGGCACTGGGACGAAAGTCGGAAAGACGGACTCTGCCGTTGCGGAGGGCACCGCTGGTAGGTAGAGCGTTGATCTCTGCCTTAAGAGCCGCCGTAAGTTCTGCCAGTTGACTGTTTTTCTTCGGAGCCGTCACCAATTGAACACTGCTCTCTTTTCCGGAAACCGTCATGCCGGAAAACAGCCCCAATAGGATCGAAAAACATAAACTAAGAACCATTATCCGTTTCAATGTGTGTGTCATAATACTAGCTCCTTTATAAAATATTTCTTCTGTTATCCTACCATAACAAAGAGGCATTTGCAAACTATTTCTTTCTAAATTCGGGGCTTTTATAAGAAATACCACCTGAAAAGGAAGATCCCTTTTCAGGTGGCTGTTCTATATTTGGGTCTTAATATGCAGGCACAGGCTCCGTCCAATGCTGCTGGTTGTAAATATCCGTAAACAGATAGGTATAGCTTGCGGCACTCTCGTCGATATACACATAGCTGACCACAAGTTCACCGGATACGATCAACCGCTCTCCCAGCATATAGCTGTCCAAATAGGTGCCATCGTAGCTGTAGTAGTCGCAGAGGAAGTCGATCTGATCCCCATCCTGCAAACTTTCCACGCTCTTGGCCACGGTGTCGGTCTCTCCTTCGGTATAGATGGGACGAACACCTACGATCTTGCCATAGGGATCGGTAATGGTAAAGCGAACAATGAGTTCCGCTCTGTCTCCGTTGTAAAGCACCGGGATCCGACCCAGGATCTCATAGCTGTTTTCGGAATATGTGGAGGACTCGTGATAATAGGCAACAGGCTGATCGTTCACTGCGATCCATGTCAGCTCTGTGGGAGCCAAGAGATTGCCGTATATGTCAAAGTCATAGACATTGTCCATGCCCATGTCGATATAGCCTTCCCCATCATCAAAGAACAGGTTTGCATACAGTCCCTGTACCAGAGACCACTGTTCTTCCGGCATGGAGATTGCATAACCATCACCGATGTTCTGCCAAGTCAGATAGCTTTCATCAAAGAAGTTATCCGTAATATAAGCGGTCATATCCTCGTCACTCATGGCTCTGCCGGTGAGGAAGTCCATGTTACCACTCATAAGGCCGGAAATACCGCTACTGTCACCGCCTAAGAAGCTACCCAACAGGGATCCGATCATATCGGAACTGCCGGAGGAGCTACCGGTTCCCAGCATTCCCATTAAGGAGCCCAAGGGAGAGCCGGTGCCACCGCTTGCGGCTTGTCCGCCGGCTTCCATGCTTGCAAATGCCTGAATGCAACGGACATATTCGTTATCCATTCCGATTTCTTCATATGTATCAACTGCCTGATCCACAGTAGAGACCTTCCGATAGGGGAAGTAAATAGATAGACCGTAGGAATTGGTCATATCGGAAGAAGTACGATTATACTTGACCGCACCCAGAATAGCCTCTGCCAGGGCATTGCCCTCGGAGGTGCCCATGTTCTTGGCAAGGTGAACAAGGTCAACTTGATCGATCTTGCTGGATTTTCCGAATTCTCTGGAATCGTTACGGGCATTGGAGACCTTGGCATATTCCTCGTTCTTGATCAGTTCCACCGTGTCCTTGGAGAACAGGGTCAGAGCCTCCGGAATGGTATTCTCAGCCTCTGCCAAGTCCACAATAGACAGAGTAGCAGGCTGACCCTTGCACTGGCTACCGCACACAGTTACAAAATCGTCAATGATATTCTTGCCGATCTCAATGGTAGGCATGGAGGTATCCTTGGAAAGTTTCGTGAGCCAATTGGTATAATACCAACCGATACCGGGCTCCGTTTCCTCACTGGCAATGAGATAGTCTGCATACTGAGAAAGGGTCAGAGCGGTCTCTGTGGTAGCCATCAGACAGGCATCAAAGCCGATGAAATCAAACTTCACACCGCCATCTTGCAGAGCGGTGTTGATCTCGCCCAGATCCATGGAACCTTCCCGCGCAAACTTCTCGTCATAGCCGTAGCCACTGACGGAACCGCCGCCGTGATCCCAGAAGATCAGCGCCTTGCGGTTAGCGGGATAATTCTTCTCACACCAACGGATAAACCAACTGAGGTTGTCGGGATCCGTCATAGCGTAGCTCCCCAGATCCTTTTCGATACAGGTCAAGCCTTCGTCTGTGATCTGCCAAATCTGGTTGGTTTTACTGCTAACGGCAGAGTTCTGCCACTGTTTACAGCCACCGGTGTATGCCAGAATGTTGATTTTGTCGGACAGGTCTGCATTGATCATTTCCTGCAGATCCATAGAAGCCATCTTATACTTGGATTCCAGATCCGTACCGCAGAGATAGAGCATAATGGTGACCTCGTCTTTTCCATTGCCCTTGATCTCTGTGTACTTACTACGAGAGCCTGCCGCTACGGTAGTATCTAAGGTTCCTGCATTGCTACCGTTATCCCATCCGGTAGAAACACTGCCACCACCCAAATTGCCTAACATAGACAGGATGCTACCGGCATTCCCCTGTTGCTGTTCTACCTGGCTGTACTCAGGAGTGGTATCTCCGGAACCGCCCAAGAGCATACCGCCGGCACCACCGCCACCCAATAAAAGAGCCAAAATAACTAAGATCAGCTTAATGCCGCCACCGCTACTGCGAGTAGGTGCTCCTCCGGAGTTGCCGGTTCTGTGAGAATTTCCACCAAAGGGACTACCGCCACCGGAATTCTTTCCCGGTCGAGAGCCTCCCACAGGGCCCGTACCCAAACCACTGCCTCTGCGGTAAATATCCTTACCCCGTCCGGTTACATTTTTCTGCCGTCCGGTCGGTCGATTCATTGGCATATGTATCCATCCTTTCTTTCACACTGTAAGGTGTTCTTGCATCATATCCTTATTTTACCACATTCTTTTTATAATGCAATGAAAAATTGTATAAAAATTCGCCTTTGTATTCCTCAACAATAAAATCCCCCTTCCCAATTCTCACAGAATGCCACTTGCACTATGTGCACATTCTGTGATATAATAAAAAATATTGTGGAAGGAAGTGAGATTCATGGATAATCCTTATGTTTTTATCAGCTATAAGGTAGAAGAATTCGCCGAAGCAAAAAGGATAAAATCCCATCTGGAAGCCAATGATATCCCCTGTTGGATGGCTCCCATGTCTATCCGCGGCGGTATGAGCTACGCCCAGGAGATCCCTCCGGCGATCCAAAACTGCTATGCATTTGTGCTGATCCTGTCCGAAAAGGCCCAACAGTCCAAATGGGTTCCCAGAGAGTTGGATCAAGCCATTAACAGCAATAAGGTGATCCTTCCCTACATGACAGAGAATTGTCCCTTAAAAAGTGATTTCAGTTTTTACCTGACAAACGTCCAACGCTACGAAGCATTTCGGGAACCCGAAGAATCTCTGGCTCGAATGACACGGGACATCCGCATCCTTCTGGGTCTCCCTCCTGTAAAGGAATCCGCCCCCAAGCCTTCCGAAACACCTTTGAAGCCTGCTACACCTACAGTTCCCAAAGTGCAATCTCCGAAAGCCGAATCCTCTAAAGCCGGGCCCGCTCCCAAAAAGACCCCCTCTGCAAAGATATCTAAGAGCCTTCTCCCATTGACTGTGATCACACTGGTCATCATAGGCCTCATAGGATTGTTCCTTCTCAAACCCGATCACCCTAAAATCGCAGGTACCAAATATCGTACCTCTACGTTTTCCGTCAAGCTGGAAAATGTAACTTTGACCCAGACGGACATAGATCAGTTTTTAAAGTTCACGGATCTGAATTCCATTCATTTGGAGAATTGCACCATTGAAGCTACAAACCTGAGTCCTCTGTTGACCGATAAAATTTATCTCCTGAGATTGCCGGGCTGTAATATCAGCAATGAACAATTCTCAACCTTAGATTTTTCTGTTGCCACTCATCTCATAGATCTGATTTTCAGCGGTAGTCCCAATTTGACGACTGTTCCTGCCTTGGATGTCTGTAGTGAAACTTTGAAACTACTGGATATCAGCGACACCGGTCTGCAGGACTTTGAATGGCTCGCCCCTTTGACAAAGCTTGAGACCCTCCGTGCAGATCGAACCGGGCTACAGGATACCTCCCCCTTAGAGGCCATGATCTATCTGGAAGAGCTGAGCCTCAGTGATAACGGCATCACCTCTTTAGACGGACTTAAAAACACCTCCAAGCTGATAAGGGTGGATCTCAGCCATAATGATCTCACAGATGTCTCTGTGCTCAGTCGCAGCAGTGCCACTCTAAAGGTGCTCCATTTGGAATATAATGCCTTAACGAGCCTCAAATGTCTATCCGATGCACAGGCTTTGACAAAGGTCTATGTAGACCATAATCAACTGAGCGATTTATACTGGGCCGCAGGAAAGCCGGAGCTACAGATCCTCTCCGCCTCTCACAATGCTATTGAAAATCTCACCGGCTTGGGGATCGGCGAGAAGATCCGCTATCTGAATCTGTCTCATAACCTGATTCGTTATGCTTCCAAAGGTTACCTTGTATTCGGCGAGGATACCTTCCCTGTGGTGGACCTAAGCTATAACCGGCTGTACTTCCTTGAGCTTCCCGAAACCTGTACCATTAAAGTTTTGTCCTTGTTGGGAAATCCCGAACTGACTCTAAGTGAGCTTTATCAGGAACAAGGCACCTACATCTATCTTGATTTCAGCCAAACATGGACCATGGAATCCTTGAAAAAAATACAATTTGCGAATCTATGTATCGTAAACTGCACCCTGGATCGTCAAGTGGAGATTGAAGACGGGCTTTCCAATGAACGCCTCATGACCGAAGAAGAAGCTCTGGAAGAAATCGCCCACAAAGGGTCTCTGGAGGACTATTGATTTCCCCTCTCCCTCTTCATAAAAACAGCACCTCAGCGTTTTTCGCTGAGGTGCTCCTTTTTGCCTAATACCCCAATCACAGTTTATCGTTCCTGTGGAACGAATGATATATCTTCGATATGATATGCCCTTCGTACAGTTTCGGAGTGACAGTGTCCGGCTTCTCGCGCATCCGATCCTTCCGTGCTTGGGCAGCCATACGATTCCGCAAAAATGGGACAGACATTGTTTTTTCGACTATTTTTGGAAAAAAGCCTTGACTTTTACCCCGGGTAAAAGAGTATAATCTATGCATAAGGAGGGATTCTGTATGAAAATCAAAGCCGTATGCGAGGCTACAGGGCTCACAGACCGTACTGTCCGATATTATATCGAAGAAGGTCTGATCTCCCCCGCGTACACAGAAAACTATTTGGGGCGAAGATCCTACGAGTATGAGGAATCCCATGTGCAGCAATTGAAGGACATCTCCGTTCTACGGAAGTTCGGATTCTCTGTGGCAGAAATTCGCCAAATGCTCCAACATCCGGAGTCCATTATCCCCCTGACCATGGAGCTGCGACAGCGAAAAGAAGCCACCGTCAGTCAGGAACAGGAACTGCTTCGGACCTTATCTGCCCTGGACACGGAGCAAAGCTATACCGTAGCCCAGCTTGCAGCCCGTCTGTCTGCGCCTGTTGTGGATATTGCTCCCCCGGTGGGGGACGGAGAGCGAAACATAAACGCTATAATTTGCAAAGTCATGAAACTGGGTCCGTTTTTTGTAAACGTCTGGCTTCCGGTTCCTGTGGCTATTTTTGGGTTGGTGGTATCTTTCTATTCTTGGCATTTTCCCGTTATAGAACCAATAGCCATTGTTTTTACGGTCCTTTCTCTCCTGCCAACGATGCTTGTGCTCCTTCTTCCCAAAATCAGCATATCGCCAAAGCTGAAAAGATTGGCAAGATCTGTTCTGCTCGCATTGTGTGTGATCAGTGTTCCCTTTACTTTGGTTTTTTCCATGAACATTGTCTCACATTCCGAGACCACCAACATCTTAAACTACCGCAGGTTCGATCCGGATTGCCTTGCAAATCGCTATCGTTTCTTCCAAGAACTCTTCCCTACTTGGCCACCCTATTATGTAGTAGATGGCTATTTGGATGATGCACACTACCTCTATCGCAATCTGCCTGCAATGGACTATACCTATGACATTTATGCCGAATGGCCCTTGGAGCCGGAGGACTTCCGGGAGGAGGTAGCCCGTGTGACCAAGCTATACGAAGAGCAGGAGCGAGCCATAGCCGAGGAAACCACAGTGCCCTATATTACCACTGTGGAAAAGGGAAGCTATACCTGCCTGATCTATTTACCTTATAGCCCTCCACCTTTCGAAGAAGTAAACTGGAGCTATACATATTACATTTTTGCTTACGATGAAGAAACGCTCCGCGTACGCTATATCCTCTGCGATAGCTTAGAAAACGGCGAAGATCAGCCCTACTACCTATCCCTACCGTGGTAAATCCTAATCGAAAAAAGCCGATTTAATGACCCGAACTTACGCCATCCGTAGAACTATTCTACATATAGATAATTCCGAAAGCATTGTCAAAAACTTATACTATTCCTATAAGTTTACTGCTATATGTTAAGGAGACATGGCGATGGATAGGGTGGCAATCGGTTCCCGTTTGAAGGAAGCTCGAAACAAAGCACATTTGACACAAGAGCAATTATCTGAAAAGGTCGGCATCGGTACGACTTATTTATCTGATATTGAGCGTGGTGCAAAATTCCCCAGTTTAAGCTTATTCATCAACCTTGTAGATGCCTTAGGTGTTTCCGCAGATTATGTTCTCTGCGGTGAAATCGAAGCCGGCAAACATTCTCTCAGCAACGATATTGCAAAGAAGTTGGAAGGACTGACTCCCAAGCAGAGAATTGCCGTATGGCAACTGCTCGACACTTATATTAAAAATTTGGACTAAACGCTGAAGCCGATCCGATTACGGATCGGCTTTTTTGTCAAATTTTGCAGGAAATTTTTCATCGATTACGACAAAAATCGACAGGATTCGCCCAAAAAGCAAGTATAATATTATATAAATAGAAGAATGTTTCTGCTATTTATATAATTTTATTCATTTGGAGGACTTAGCAATGGAAAAACAGAATACCACAGATAACATTCCATACAAGAAAATGTATACATGTATATGTGCCGAGGCTTCCCGTGCTATAGATTTATTGGACGACACCAAAAACACAGCATTCGTAAAAGTTCTCTTGCAGCAAGCACTATGGGAAGCAGAAGAACTGTATCTATCCCAAGGCGAGTGATATGCCCCTTCCGCTTTGACGCACGGTTTGCCGCCCGAAAAATTGGGGCTGTTGCACAACTGTGCAACAGCCCCAAAGGAAATATTAATTACATATCGAAGGGTTCCATGCCCAGGACGGAGTGCCAACTTCGGACAGGTACTCGAGGAGCTGTTCGGGATCCTCGGTGCAGATGGTCTCGTCTGCGATCATGTCGGTGAAGTTCTCAACACCGTACAGTTCCGGAGCGACAGCATCCAGCTTTTCACGCATCTGATCCTTCAGTAACTTCTGACGCCCAGCTCTCTTATGTTGCATTTTTCATTTTCTTTCCCTTTGTAAGAAATTCTACGATTTTATGAAGAATCCACGCTCCAAGCACCGATAATCCTATGGCCAAAACATTTGAACACAAGCTGAGCACTATCGGATCATAAGGGAAAAGATATAGAAAATCATTTATGGTCGCCAATACTTTGTCGTGACACAAGAACAATTCAAAGGTAATTCCGCCTAAAAACACAAGAATATTGTATTTTCGCCCCTTTGCATTGCCTCTGTCTAAACCAGTACTGAGGAGAAGCATTCCAAAAAGAGAAAAGGGCAAAAACAAGAGTCTTACTAATGTCCACCAATTTTTCATCCCGATAAGCATGACACAAACAATTGCAAATCCCGACACAAAAAATCCCAGCCATGCACTCCAAACAGGAATAGTAGGAGCCTCTTGTTCCTTCATAATCTTTGCAACTATCATTCCCATCATAAATGCCGGAACTCTACTGATAAAAATCTCGTTAATGATAATATACTTTCTGGGAAGAGGCAAATAGGATATGATTACGCAAGCCAAAATCAACCCACAAATGCTCCATACAAAACCTCGCATCGTCCGCTGTAAGCCATAATAGAGAATGGGGAAAATTCCATACAGCAACAGAATGGCCGCAACAAACCATATAACTAACTCAGCATCGATAAAGAAGCTGATAATAGAATATCTCCAGAAATATTCTCCCAATGTTGCACGATTTAGATATCCGACATAAACAAAAGCGTATACGACAACCGCTATGCAGTAGGGAATAATAATTTTGGTAACTCTTTTTTTCCAAAATCCTAACACATCTGTTTTCTTGTGGAATGAGTAGTACAGACCTAAACCGGATAGAATCATAAACATATCTACACCACATTGACACACAGAACTCAACACAGTATGTAGTGTACGTAGGTTTTCCGGAACTGAAATCGTATTATGACACAGCATTACGAAAATAATGGCAAGTCCCATAAAGATTCCACGATATTCACTTAATTTATTTAGAGATATCTTTCTTTTCACGTTTCTACTCGCATCCTTTCTGCAGATTATCCCAAAACTCTCTGCAAGCAAATTCTGCCTCAACTTTGACCACTAGGGGCCGGTTTCCGAAGAAGCCGGCCCCTGAGGGATTTTATCAAATTACATGTCGAAGGGTTCCATGCCCAGGACGGGGTGGCCAACTTCGGACAGGTACTCGAGGAGCTGTTCGGGATCCTCGGTGCAGATAGTCTCGTCTGCGATCATGTCGGTGAAGTTCTCAACACCGTACAGTTCCAGAGCAACAGCATCCAGCTTTTCACGCATCTGATCCTTCAGCAGCTTGGGCAGCCATACAATTCTGCCGGGGCCGCCTTCAGCAGCGATGAACTTCTTGGAAGCGATGAAGTGCTTGCCATGGCCCATGAAGCCGGGGGTCTGAACGCCGCCGCCGGTCATAGTAGCCATCTCGGAGAAGGTCATGCCCAGAGGAGTCATGCCTGCGTGCTCACGGCAGGTGATAACAACACCCATGGAAACGGGCTCAACACCACAGATACACTCGAAGCAGCCGCAGGAGGACATGGGATCCTGGAACAGGGAGTACAGAGTGATGCGCTCCAGAGCGCCGTGGGGGGACTTAGCGATAGCCTCATCGGCGTCGTCGTTACCTGCCGTGAGCATGCCGGCATGACTCCTCTGGGCATGAGCTTCTCCGACATGGCTTCCATGACCGGCGGCGGTGTTCAGAC
>JAZOXB010000266.1:0-5281 GCA_045659585.1 Faecousia sp.
ATGACAACAGAGAAGAGGATCAGTACGACAATAACGATATCGACGAGGGCAGCGCCGATTCTTTTAATTACTTTGTTCAAGCTCTTCTTCTCCTTTTGGGGGCCTCCAAGGAGCAGGGGTTACCTGCCCCTTGGAGTGATATAGATTAGAAATTATTCAGCTTCGGGAACAGAGAATGCCAGGTTGGTGGTGAAGTCGCCGAAGGAGATGTTGTTGATGCAGTCGACGTCCTGGCCTTCCAGCCAAATATAAACACGCATCTTGCTGTAGGTCTTGGAGAGATCCATCAGTTCCATGGTTTCGTCCTTAGTTTCAACAGCAGCAGTCTGACCCTCAGTCAGAACGTACTCCTGACCCTTGTTGTCGAATTCAGTAACGAATCCGTCGTAGGGCAGCTTGGAGTTGGGAGTGCCTTCGGAGCCTGCAGCACGAACCTGGGAGTTGGGTTCCCAAATCTTAACGTCACCGGTAGCATCCTTCTGGTTACGAGCCTCAGCGTCAGTTGCGAAACTGCCCAGAGGAACGAATGCAACACGGACTGCGGTTCTGGTGCCCATATCGGCTTCATCAGTCAGAAGAGTAGCCTTGCCTTCTTCGTCGAGGGAAACAGTGGTAACAACGGACTGACCCTTACCAACGTTCAGGGACAGAGCCTGGTTGCCGCTGTACTTGAAGAACAGGTCGAATGCAATGTAGTGACCGACAGTGTCGTTCTGGTCGATCTGAAGAACGGACTTCAGAGTGCCGTCTTCGTTGTACTCACCGTAGAACATTTCCAGCTTGCCGCCGGAAACAACGCCTGCAGAAGAAACAGGTGCGATCTCACCGGTGGGGAACTGGATGCAGCGGCCGCTATAATCCTTTGCGCCTTCAATGGCTGCAAGGATTTCCTTGGTGGTGATGGTGGACTTCCAGGACTTGCCGTCCAGGGAGAGCTGGATGCCGTTAGCAGTCTGAACATTAACATTCAGATTGTTAACATTAGCAGTGGTGCCGGTGGTAAACCATGCATAGGTTACGCCGGACAGTGCAATGACAGCGGCCAAAGCCATTGCCAATGCGGGAACTAAAGCTTTCTTTCTTAAGTTCTGTTTCATAAGAGTTCTCCTTTTCTAATATTTGCCTGGGGAAATTTGCCGGGGTAGTCTATCTTAAATGTATTGATATAGGGGAGGAACTGTGTGCTATGGAATGAACCACGGTTGTTTAGATGGGTTACTGACTTATATGCCCCCGTCAGTCCTTTTCCAAAACCGTGAAGTTCATAGACATTTTCACGACGCCTCCTTTAATATCATCAATACATTCAGGATCGTTTCCTTCGAGCCAGATGACCACAGTGTACTTGTCGACATCACCGGGTTGGAAGGTCTCGGTAACATCTGTCATGACCTGTGTATTGGAATGGAAGGCCACGGTATCGGGCTCCGGCTCGGAGGAACCCTTCTGTGCCTTTGCGTATACCGTTTCTTCTCCGTTTTTGACCACCATGACGCGAACCGCATGATCCGCCTCTTTGGTGACCGCATGGATATCGATCTGAGAAGAATAATCGATCTCATTGACACCTGCGTTTTTCAGATAGAAGGTATAAGCTATGTAATTTTCGCCGTTATGACAGCCATCGATCTCCGTCAGGTCGTCCGGCATCCAATCCTTAGTAATATTGTCCATTTGCGGAATCGTATCGGCTTCCAGCATGGTGGAGCAATTCAGGAAATCCGGCGTATCACTGAGCGTGATACGGTTCATATCTCCCTCGTCGATCCAAACCGTGAAGTTACCTGCTTTATTCACAAAGGTTGATAGTGCGTAAAAGGAACCTAACAGTAAAATCAGGATCAGCAAAATGATGAGACAAACCTTCAGCATCACATTGCGCCTTCTGACAGATCGTGCGGTGGCTCGGATGGCAAAGGGTTTCATCCGCTCATCCATGCCGTTTGTAATGGGTTCTGTATTCAAATCCATGACCCCTCCTTCCGCTCTTATTTAAATTGTAAAGATCTCAGGCTTTCCGAACAGTCGACCCTGCATATAAAGGCATGTCAGCTCTCGCAGAAGGACCTTTTGCTGTTCATTGTCAACGCCCTTTGCAATAACCGTAATATTCAGATCCTGCGCCATTTTGATCATATTCTTTACGATCTCATAGGTTTTTCTGTTCTCACAGATCTTATCAATAAAGCTTCGATCGATCTTAATAATGTCAAACTCCATATCCTGAAGCTTGAAGAGAGATGCATTGTCCACGCCGTAATTATCAATGGCTAACTTAATGCCCATCTCTCGATATCCCTGCATGCAGTCTCTGAGCTTTCCGTCGTTGAGCTCAATATCGGAAGCATTGATCTCCAGAACCAGTCGACGGGGATTGACGGAGTAATCACGGATCAGCTTCTTAATAAAGAGCAGGAAGCTAGGCTTGGACAAGCATTCCACAGACACACCTACGGAGAAGTTTCCGGAGACCTCGGGACCGCCTAACTTGCTGTTAGACATGTCTTGGAACAGCAATTCAAAGCCGTACTTGGCAATATCCATGATCCTGCCGTTTCTCTCTGCAATGGGGCCATAGAAGGAAGGCATCAACACTCCCTGCTTGGGATCGTTCAGGCAAATATATCCCGCGTTCATAACGGGGACATCCCCTGCCACATCACAAACAGGCTGATACAGCATCTTAATACTGCGGAACTCATCTCCGATCTCGGGGACGGTAGCTCTCTCTGCCTCATAAAGCCGTTCCACAACATCGTTGGCAAGAGCTACAACATCGGGATCGAATCGTTTGCCCAATTTCAGGCGGAGATTCTTAAGTAAGTCATCCTTCCGAATGCCATCAATAAACTCTCCTGCAATATAATCCGCAACACACAGGATCCTGCCGACGGGAGAAATATCATTGCCCTTTAGGCACTGGGGGAACCCCATGCCGTCAAACTGCTCATTTCGCTCAATGGCGCAGTACAGGATCTCCTTGCAGATCTTCTCTTCTCCGGTGAGCTTGGCATCCTTAAAGAGTTCTTCTAAAATTGCCATTGTTTTTCTGTTGGCCAGCATCTCATTCTCGGTGGAAGTATGTCCGATCTTGATCTCACTGCAAGGCAGCTCAGACTTGCCGATATCATAGTAGATGATATATTTTTCCAGCCGGTGCTCGTAGCTGCTATTAAAGGCTTCGTTCCCTGCAAACAAATTCGTTTCGATTGCAGATCTGTAAATCTCTCCTGCAATCTCCGCGGCCTTTTTGTTAACGATCATTAATTGTGCAGGAAGCATTCTATAATATTTTTTCAAGCCGTCCAGAATAGCCAAAATACTCCACCTCAGTTTCATTCTCGTCTGTGCCGAGACACAGCTAAATCAGCATGCTATACCACCTATACATTGTATCAGTTTTTCGAGCATTTGTCAAAAAGAAAACAAAATTTTTACAAAATTATTTTAATTTTGCTGGATTATGACAACCAATTTCTTCATTTTGTCATGTTATAAAACCGCATCTTTATAACTGTAGATAGAATCATCCTTCATTTTCTTTTCTCACTCCCGTAAAGGTTACAATTTCTCCATCGAGTCTATAAAGTTCGCCCTATTATCCACCGGAAGATTCTTTTTTCTTTTCATAAACCTCTCTGTGAAATTCCCGATCCTCACGGCTCCTCATTCATACTTATTTCTAATAAAACGGATTGACCGTTTTATTATGCCGCTAATAAGCGGCATGGCGGCATGGCCGCAAAGAAATGCCGTGTAATACTGTTTCTTCCGCCTAAGGCGGTGCAGGATATTTATCCTGCAATAAAATGGTTTTCTAACCATTTTATCAAGAAACAGTATCATAGGTGCTTAAAGATATTTGGCACGCCGCAACGATCCATCTTACCGAGATAAAAACAAACCGCTCTCGTCGTACAGTGTACAGCTGAGAGCGGTTTGAAATGCGAGTTAGAATGTAGTTTTTTGCTTTTACACCGGAGGATCAGGTAAAGAAGTCTTCGGGCTTGGTGTCTGTTTTCAGCGCCTCCAAATACAGATAATAATATTCCGGCAATTCACCGGGACTCTTGGAAGGATCTTCTGCTTCCAGCACATCATCCCACGCTTGCCCCCAAGGACGGAGATAAATGGTATAGAAGAAATCTCCGGTCTCATCACTGCAATAGCCGTAGATTTCCAAAAGATTGTCAAAGGCTCCCGTAGAGGGATCAATGAGCCAATCGCCCACTGCAACGGGCTGACCCATAAAGGTTCCCTGACCGGACATACCGATGCCGATCCCCGGTTCTCCCACCATAGGATCTATGTGGAGAGTCACTTCGCCCAAAGGATCCACATAGGGATGCTCCATATCCCACAGTAAGAAGGAGCCGCGGGCATCCTCCCCCAGTTGGATCCGTCCGGCTAAGTCACGGATCTTCATCTGTTCATCGGCATAGGCTCCGGTACCTTCGGAAATATACCACCAGCCGTACCAGTCGCCGTTCCAGTAAGGAAGGAGTGCCTCAATAGCCTGTGCATACTCCTCGGGGTTAGTCACCGTGGTTTCCGGCACAGTAGCACCATCCATGGCAAAGGTCATTTCCATGCCCCAGCCCATGTAATCCATAACGATCACGCCATCTTTAATATAGCCGTAAAAGGGCTCCTCTGCCTCGGTAAAGGTGAGTTCCCCATCTTGTTCTTTCCATTTCAGCTTGTGAGGAGAATTGTTTACCATTAAGACAGCCTTTCCCAGAGCCTTCAGTTCCAAATAGCTGTCCCCATTGAAGTAATCCTCTATGGGATGAACCTTGCCCTCGGCCTGTACATAATACCCCTTATAGATTCCCAAATACTCCTGCGATCCACAGCCCCATAAGGAAACTGTCATTGCAAACACCAGCAGAAGTCCTATCCATCGTTTCATATCCTTTACCCCCTCGGGTTTTTCCTCATTTTATCACAAAGCCCCCCAAGGGTCAAGCCTCCGCAAGAAGATTATCCGATCCGCCAAAAATAATCCACCCATATCCGTCCATATCAAACCACACCCTTCCCCTTTTCCTTCCCCTCCGCAAATTCCCGTTTATCGAGCTGTTCCCAAGTCCGTGCACGCCCTTGGCTCCCCCTCTGGGGGAGCTGTCAGCGTAGCTGACTGAGAGGGCAGTAGGGGTTGGGAGTTAGCAGGATAGTTTAGAGGATCATGGGCACCTTTTGGCTTGCCAAACTTACGAAATACGACAAAAGATAAGGAAAATTTATGACTCGGTATTGGTTTGCTCCCTGCCGGGGGCGT
>JAZOXB010000267.1:0-13029 GCA_045659585.1 Faecousia sp.
TATTTTTAATTCGTGCCCCTTGGGGCACACATCTACGCCAAAGGCACTTCACGCCCACCTACGGTGGGTACTTCACGCGGTCAGCGCTTCACGCCAAAGGCACTTCACTCGCTCTCACAGAGCGATAAATGGGAATTTGAACAGCATGGCTGATCACATTCTTCGCCCTATTTGTCACAGAGAAAGACCGTATTCTCAGTACCTACGCTGAGAACACGGTCTTTGGTTACGTTTCTGTTCGGGAACCACGGCGAAGAAGATCAGGTCTTCGTTTTCCCTTGTTCATGAGGGAAATCAAATTGTGTAACTCCCTTTGCATCGAAAATTATTCTTCCGCCACAAAGGCTTCCCCCGTGGACAAGGCATAGGCGATCGGCTTCGTATACCCAACTACACGGCAATCCCAACGGTCATGTTCTCCGTCACAGTTGGGATAATTATCATACCATTCATAGATCGGAAACCGTATTTTGATCGTTTCTCCATCCACAGTACAGTATGCCGCCTCGTATTTTCCATGTCCGTCTCCATCTGCGGAAACACAGGCAGAAGCCAAAAGCTTTTCCTCCGGATTCAAGAAATCAACCCGACCATTTGCCTCGATCCTTGCAATCAAATTCTCTTTCACAAAGAGAATCTCCGTAGTGGAAATAAAGCCGTGAGCGATTTCACATCCCGTATATCCTGCAAGACCGGTCTGTGCGTAACGCCCCTTCGAATCAAGGGTTTTCGTCTCACTGTCATAACTGTATCTGTCAATGTTAGACATAGGCTTTTCTCCCAACTTTTATTGTTCGGGAACGACAGCGAAGAAGATCAGATCTTCCGTACCCTTGTTCATGAGGGTATGGGTACCGCCCTTGGGGCAGTAGTGGCACTGACCGGCGGTGAGGATCTCTTCCTGTCCTTCCAGAATGGCATTGCCCACACCGGAGAGGATATAAATGATCTCCGAGGAGGTATCATGGCAGTGCATACCGATGGAGGAACCGGGAACCAGACGTCCATGAAGGATACGGTTTGCATCATCGGCAAACATCTTAACGGCAAAGCTGCCTTCGCCACCCTTAAAGCCGGGGATGATCTTTTCTTCCATTGCTACAAAATCTATCATATTTCTTTCCTCTTTCTGTTTATTGTTAGATTAGAAGATACAGGACAGGAGCATACCCACCAAAGCACTGAGCACAAAGAGCGTTGCTGTAATGATCAGGTTTTCCCGTCTGTTCTTGTTGTTGCGGTAAAGCACAAGGAGACCGATACCGGCATTGGACAGAAGTCCTGCAAAAAGTCCCCCTACGCCAATGATCCCGCTGAGATAGGTTCTGGTCAGGATCACAGATACGGAGCAGTTAGGGATCAGTCCAAAGAGTGCCAGTACCGATACACCGATCACAGGCTTGGACAGGAATGAAGCTGTCAACCGTTCCACGCCGATAAAGGCAAAGACCAGATTCAGAATAAAATTCACAACCAAAAGCATGGCAATGATTTTCAGGGTATGCTTCAGTGCCGAACGGAATGCCGCCCAATAGGGATTCCCTGTTTCCTCACAATGGCAATGCTCCCGTTGGCAGAAGCTCTCGATATCCTTACCGGGACGGATCACAGGTCGCAGAAGCAGGTCAGCCATATAACCGAGGGCAACGGCCAGAACCGCCTTCCCTGCCACGATCCATGCCACATCTCCAACGGACACGGAACGATCTGTCAGAGAAGACAGCAGAATCGGCAACATCTCATCGGATGTAGCAAAAAACACCGCCAGCATGGTACCTACGGTAATGGATCCCGTAGAGAACAAGGTTGCCGCCGCTCCGGAGATCCCGCACTGAGGAACGATTCCCAGGAGGCCACCGATGAGAGGGCCTACCTTTCTGGAATGACCATGGAGAACATCTTCATTCAATCGTTGGCTGTTCTCCAACAGTTCCATAGCAAAATAGGCGATCAACAATATCGGAATGCTCCATAGACTGTCTACAACAGCTTCCACGGCACTTTCTGCAACACTTTCCCAAAAACCACCGCCATGGATTCCATGTAATAACAAATTCAAGCTATGTCCACCTTCTTTTCATAAGCGTTCGGTCTCTGTCATTCCGCCATCAAGGGTCTCAGGATCGCCTGGTTCTCAAATCTGGCGTCCTTGGAATTGGACATAAAGACCAGCTCCCTACAGCTCTCCGACTGTCCATAGGCATTAACATAGTGTTCTACCTGTGAACCATCGGAATTGGGGATATAGACTCTGCCTCCCGCTACAGGGAAGTCAGACCGTTCCGTCTCAAAAGAAATAATGATCTCGTTCTTTGCAAAATGCTCGCTGATCTCCGAAGCCGCCTCGGAAAGAACCTGTCCCTCACTCTTATCGGAGCCGTAAACATAGCCGTCTCCTTCGGGGAATCGGAAGCTTGTAAAGGTGATCTCACGGAATCCCCGCTCCGTCAGTTCTCTGACGATCTGCATCAAACGGGAGATCACCGCATCATTGCTGGGATCCAGCCAGTAACAGCCTCGGCTGTCCATCCAACCGTAACCGCCCCGTTCTCGAATGCAGGTATCATCATTTTCCAGCACATAGGCTCGATCCGGGAATGCAGGAATAGAGGCGATCATATAGAATCCGCTCTCCTTCAGGTAGGAGATCAGGTTATCTACCGCAGAAATATCGATCCCGTCGGGATGATTTCCGTTTGCATAGGCACCGGAATAGTAGAAATTGCCGAAATCGCTTTTCAGTTCCAACATCACGGCACAGGGTTCTTCTATGGCCTTGACCAATTCCATGACCTTATCCATATCCTGTAGCATGGATGTGGTAATATACACGCCGCCAACATCGGCAATATTGGTAGCGACTACAGTTCCTTCCTGCACCTCTACAATGGGGTTCAAAACAACAGGCCGTTGATTTGCGGTCGTACTCTCGATCTGTACCTCCGTAGCCTCGGTGATCAGGTGCGCCCCATTCCGATCATAGGTGATCAAGCTATCGGCATATACAAGGGCAACGATCGCCACCAGAACGAACGCTCCCAGAGATATCAGCAGTGCTCTGCCTAACTTCCGCAAGCGAACCTTATGGCGATATCGAATTCGCAACATTGTGTGACTCCTTTCTATGAGGCATTATCTGTACAGAAATGCCACGGGGCACCGATGGATGACCCCATATCGGGCTATGCCCTTTTGTCAAAACCGGCATCAGCCTTTCAGTCCGGCTACCAGACAGCACCACTCCTGTGTACGCTCGAATGCAACGATCTCCAATCCCGCCTTTTCTAAGGCATCCCGAACCTCTTGCTCCCGTTCTCTCAAGATACCGGAGCAAAGGAACCGACCTTCCTTACGCAGGAAATGAGGTACAACAGGTGCCAAGTCAATCAGAACACCGGCAACGATGTTGGCGCAAACGATGTCATAGCCACCCTCTGCCAGCTTTTCCATCGTCTGCCGATCACGGATCACATCACCGGTACAAGCAGAAAAGACAGGTGCTTCAAACCCGTTCTGTGCCGCATTTTCTGTAGCAATATGCTCTGCCGCAGGATCAATGTCAATGGCAACGGCACTGTCCGCCCCTAAGCGCAAAGCACAAATGGATAAGATCCCGCTGCCGCTGCCCAGATCCACTACTCGTTCTCCACCCTGTACCAGCCATTCCAGTGCATGCATACACATTTGGGTAGAATCGTGAGCACCGGTACCAAAGGTCAATCCCAGATCCAGAATTACAGGCAAACGCCCTTCTGTATCTTCCACTCGCATCCACCGAGGGACTACAAGGAATTTCTCTCCTACCGGCAGGGGACGATAGTGCTGTTTCCAGGAGTTTTCCCAATCCTCATGAGGAACATTCTCCAGAGCTATGGTCATCTCCCCGAATTGGCATTGGGGATATTGCCGAGGCAGTTCCCCGATCAGCTTCTGTAAACGAGGCATCTCCTCGCAAGCCGTTTCTTCTTCCAAATACAGGCGAACCTGAGAGAGTCCCCCCATTTTCTCACTGAGAGCTTCGTCAACATAGTCCCAGTAATCCCGAGAGGTTTCTAAAAATTCCGCAAATTCTTCACAGTCTTCTACTACAAAGCTGTCAAATCCCGCCTCCGTCAATTCGGCACACAGGATCTCTACGCCCTGAGAGGCAGTTCTTACAGTTACTTCAAGCCATTCCATGATCCAACAACTTCCTTTTTTCTTACTTTACACAGATTGCTTCTATGAAACATACTCATTCTACTAAAAAACTCTCTAAAAAACAAGCAATATTTTTGAAAAGTCTTTCTTTTCAGAAAAATTTGTGTATAATATAAAGGGGAGCCTTTCCCCAACCAACTTTTGAAAGGACGAAACACCTTTGATTACCACGATTCCCATTGCCCCGGGGGTCACCCTCAGGGCATTGCAAACAAATAAATTCAAAACCGGCTGTTTCAGCATCAACTTTGTTCGGCAACACAACCGAGCAAATGCTTCCTTAGACGCCCTCCTTCCCAGCGTCCTGCTGAGAGGTACGGAGAAATATCCCGACATGCAACAGATCTCTATGCATCTGGATTCTCTTTACGGAGCCACCTTCGGCAATCTGGTTCGTCGCAAGGGTGAATCAAAGCTTTTCGGCTTCTACGGCGATTTTTTAGAGGATCGCTTTGTTCCCGACGGCGGTATCTTTAAGAGCATGCTGGACTTTCTGGATCAGATCCTGTATCACCCCTATACCGTGGATGGTTGCTTCAGCCCAAGCTATGTAGAGGGCGAAAAACAAAATCTGATCCACACTCTGGAATCCGACATCAACGATAAGCGGAGCTACGCTCTTCAAAAGCTTCTGCGTACCATGTGTGCCGAAGAGGATTACGGTATCCCCCGCCTGGGTCTCGTAGAGGATGTGAAAGAAATCACTGCGGAAAGTCTCTGGGATCATTACCAAGAATCCCTCCGCCGTTGCTCTATTGAGATCTTTTATGGTGGACGGTTGAGCCCCGAAGAAGCCGCCGAAGCCTTCCGCCCCCTCTTTGCCTATCGCCACGGAGTCCTTTGGGAACAGCCCGTTACCAAACATCCTCCTATGCCCACCGAGCCTCGGGAAGTCATTGAAACCATGGCTGTGACCCAAGGAAAGCTGGTCATCGGCATGCGAATCGATATGGCTCCCGACGATCCCGACTTTGTCGCCCTCAACCTTCTGAATGTGGTCTTCGGTGGAAGTATGACCGGCAAGCTGTTCGTAAATGTTCGTGAAAAGCGTTCCCTATGCTATTATGCCTCCTCCACCTTTGACCGATACAAAGGGCTGTTCATTATCAGTTCCGGTATCGCCTTTGAAAATTACGAGATCACCAAAGAAGCCATCTTCGCAGAGCTGGAAGCCTGTAAACATGGGGATATCACTTCCGAAGAATTGGAAATCGCCAGAACCCAGCTTCTGTCTGCGATCCGTTCCGCACTGGACGCTCCCAATCGTCTGGATGATTTCTTCATCGGTCAGGCTATTTCCCCTTCCATGGATCTGCCTAAACAGATGGAAATTGCAAAGACCCTCACCGTGGATGATCTGGCCGCAGTGGCACGGAAACTCTATACCGATACTATCTATTTCTTAAAGGGGGAAGACCAATGAGCATGAAGCATTATCCCGCCTTGGACGAATCCCTCTACGAAGCCACCCTTCCCAACGGGCTCCGTGTCCGTCTGATTCCCAAAAAGGACTTTGCAACCAAGATCGCCTTTTTGGCAGTAGACTTCGGTTCCATCGATACATCCTTCACTCTGGACGGCGTGGAACATCGGGTTCCCGATGGCATTGCTCACTATCTGGAGCACAAAATGTTCGATCTTCCCGACGAAGATGCCTCTGCTAAATTCGCAGAGCTGGGGGCCTCCGCAAATGCCTTCACTTCCTATGCTATGACTGCATACCATTTTTCCTGTACGGATCATTTTGAAGAAGCCCTTGCCCTTCTGCTCCGTATGGTGACCACTCCTTACTTTACAGAAGAAAGTGTGGAAAAGGAACGTGGCATCATTGCTCAAGAGATCCTCATGTACGAAGACAGTGCGGACTCCCGTGTTTTCGAAGATCTGTTCCGCATCCTCTACCCCTCTCATCCCATCAGCGTTCCCATCGCAGGTGATGTGGAATCCATTTCCCAAATCACCGTCCAAATGCTCTATGATTGCCACAGGGCCTTCTATCAGCCCTCCAATATGGTGCTGTGCGTAGCAGGTGATGTGGAATGGGCACAAATCCTTGCTTTGGCAGAAGCCCATACGCCTTCCACCTCTGCTCCGATCCCTGTGCGCCATTACGGAGAGGTCACTCCCCCTACCCAACGACAGGAAACCACCCGTGAAATGGAGATCTCCAGACCCACCTTCTGTATCGGCTTTGCCTGTCCTCCCCTTGCCAAGGACGAAAACAGCATGCATCGCGAGATCATAGGCGAGCTTGCATCGGAGATCCTGGCCGGAGAATCCTCTCCCCTGTACACAAGACTCTACGAAGAGGGGATCATTGACAACGATTTCTCCGTAGGCTACGAAAGCGTCAAGGAGGCTTGCCTCCTCTCCGTTTCCGGAGACAGCGAATCTCCGGAGCTCATATATGAGGCAGTTTTAGAAGAAGCAAAACGGATCTGCACGGAAGGTTTTGACACGCAATGGTTCTACCGATTGCTCCGTTCTTCTCAAGGACGACGCATAAGAGACCTTGACAGTTTCTCAAGTATCTGTTATCGTATAAGTGCATATGAATTTGACGGCTATGAGTACTTCTCCTTTGCCCCCGACTATGACTCGGTCACTCCCGAGGATATTCTGGATTTTATTTCCGCAGTGGTTCTGCGAGAACGATCCGCCATCGCCATTGTCAATCCCAAGGAGGAATCGTTATGAAATTTTCAGGAAACACCCCCATCAGCTTCCCCGGCTTAGGGATCGAGAACATAGATCCCCCAACAGGCTTTTCTCTCTTTGGCACAGATTTTGAGATCAAATTTTACGGCGTGATCATTGCCTTCGGTCTTCTTCTTGCAGTTTTATACTGTATGAAACGCTGTAAGGTATTTGGTCTCACATCAGATAACATTCTGGATGTAGCCCTAATCGGTGTTCCCTGTGCTGTAATCGGCGCACGTCTGTACTATGTTCTTCTTTACGGAACCCCCTTTAATCAGTGGCTCAGGATCCGTGACGGCGGTCTTGCCATTTACGGTGGAGTCATCGGTGCCGTTTTAGGGTTCGGCATTTTCAGCCTGACTTCTAAAGAGCGTCGCAAAAGATTCCTTCCCAGTGCAGACATCGCAGGCTTAGGCTTGCTGATCGGTCAGTCTATCGGCCGTTGGGGTAATTTCTTCAATCGCGAAGCCTTCGGTGGCTATTGTGATAATATTCTGGCTATGCGCTTGCCGGAAAAATGCATTGCCGGCTTGACCGACAGCCCCGCTCTCCAATTACTCCGCGAAAAGGCCATTGAAGGTGGCTACGAAGGCTTTGTTCAGGTTCATCCCACTTTCCTGTACGAATCTCTCTGGAATGCCTTAGGTATGGTCCTGCTCCACTTCCTCTCCAAGAGACGGCGTTTTGACGGACAAATATTTTTGTACTATCTCGCTTGGTACGGCTTAGGTCGGTTCTTCATTGAGGGATTGCGGACAGACAGCCTTATGAGTGGTTCTCTCCGAACCAGCCAGGTCGTTGCCCTCGGAAGCTTTGTAGTCTCCCTTAGCGTACTCATTATTGTTTTGAAATTCAGAAAGCCCGACCCTGCAAACTTATTAGCAAACCGTAATACCTAAAAAACGAAACGGAGGAATAAACCATGTCTACTAATTTTGATTCCCTGAAGCAGAAATTCAGATCCGCCGCATCCGTAACCGTAGATGCAACCAAGCAGTTCGCCCTCATTTCCAAGTGCAAGGTTCAGATCGCCGCCGAGCAGGAAAAGATCCGTTGCCTGTATGCTCAGCTTGGCAAGCTGTATTACAAGGACTATGTTACCGACGAAGAGCCCGATGAGGCCGAATACAAGCCCCTGTGCAGTCAGATCTCCGCTCACTATCGCAAGATCGCCGAACTCCGTGAGCGTATGGAAGAGGTCAAGGCTAACTACCAGTCCGTCAAGCAGGAAGATGTCGCCTCCAAGAAGCAGGAAAGCGAAGACGAGGATCGTCTGATCTACCTTGCCACCACCACCGACGAGAACGCTCCCTCTACCGACGACGAAGAATCCGACCTGCTGGAAGAACTGAATAACCTGAACAACTCCACTCCCTACGGCGAGATCACAGATTGATCTCCCATGGATAGAAAAACAGCCCCAAAGGACAATGTCCTTTGGGGCTGTTTGCTATACAAGATTGATGATCGGATCAGCAGTAGAAGTCGCGGATCTTCTTGGCACGGCTGGGATGGCGGAGTTTACGAATGGCCTTGTTCTCGATCTGGCGGATACGCTCACGGGTAACGCCGAAATGCTGTCCCACTTCCTCAAGGGTGTGGGTCTTGCCGTCATGCATGCCGAAGCGGAGACGGAGAACATCTGCCTCACGCTCGGTGAGAGTATCCAGAATCTGGCTCAGGGCCACTGCCAACACAGTGTGGTTGGTTGCATCTGCGGGGCCGGGGGTGTTGTAGTCTTCTACGAAGGAGCCGATGGTGGTGTCTTCTTCATCACCAACAGGGGTATCCAGAGACAGAGTATCTGCCGCAGTACGGTTTGCCTCAATGATCTTGTCGATGGGGAGGTTCAGTTCCTTGGCGATCTCTTCTAAGGTGGGCTCTCTGCCCAGTTCCTGCACCAGCTTACGGTTGCAACGGGTTGCCTTGTTGATCACCTCTACCATATGCACAGGAACACGAATGGTTCTGGCCTGATCCGCAATGGCGCGGGTAATAGCCTGACGGATCCACCATGTGGCATATGTAGAGAACTTATTTCCCTTTGTATGATCGAACTTATCTACTGCACGGATCAAGCCGGTGTTACCTTCTTGGATCAGATCCAGAATGTGCAGACCACGACCGGAGTACTTCTTAGCGATGGAAACTACCAGACGGAGGTTTGCCTCAGTCAGCTTATTCTTTGCCTTCTGGTCTCCTTCGGAAACCTGCTGTGCAAGGTTCTGCTCCTCTTCGGGAGTCAGCAGGGGGATCTGCCCGATCTCCTTCAGATACATTCTGACGGGATCGTCCAAATTATATTCCGCAGCCAGTTCCACAGGATCGACCAAGGGCTCTTCTTCTTCGTTATCACCGGGAAGGATACCCAGATCATCGTCATCCAACAAAGTGGGCAAAAGATTGGCTTCCGCAGGATCGGCCGCCATAACCTGGATCCCCATAGCCTCAAAGGAATCATAGATCTCCTCGATGCGATCGGGAGTCAGATCCATCTTTTCCAGAACAGACATGATCTCCTCTGTGGTGAGCATTCCATCCTTGCGTCCCTTGTTGATCAAAGTGGCGAGGGGAGCCATCAGCTCGTTATTGTCTTGATCGTGTTTATGTGTGGTAGCCATGAACGCACCTCTTGTTCCTAAATTCGTTTCGTTCTCAAACGGTCCGCAGTATTCTCGGACATTTCCCTGTGTGCAACCTATGGTTCATAATCATAAATAGCCTCTGTGGCAGACGGGCGGACGGCCCCGAATAGTCCATGGGCACACAATCTAATACATTTTACCACAGTTTTTTCTGTTCCGCAAGACCTTTTCGACAGTTATTTAAAAAAATTTTTGCAAAAAAGGGGTTTCGGCGGCTATGCACAGGATACCCGTCGAAACCCTTTTTTATACACGGAGTATAGATCCCCTTACTATCCGATGATTGGATAGAGGGATATCAATCCTTATGAACCACCAGCTCGCAACGATTGATGGGTGTTCCCAGTTCATAGAACTTCTCTTCGTAGCCGGTCATGATCCCAACAGGGCCGTTGGCATGGAGATCTCTGGTGAGATTACGGATCTCCAGCTTGCAGAATTCAAATTCCTCCAGAGACCACTCAAACAAGGGAGAATTATCCGTTTTAAAGTGGATCTCACCATTGTTCTTCAGAGCCTTTTTATACTTCTCCAGGAAGGTGCGGAAGGTCAATCTCCGTTTGGCATTCTTCTTACGGGGCCAGGGATCGGAGAAATTCAGGTACAGAAGGTCGATCTCGTTTTCCTCAAAATATTCTTCCAGCTCTGCCGCGTCAATGGAGAGGAAGAACAGATTCTTAAGTCCCATTTGCAGTGCACGCTCCATGCCCAGGAGCATAGCTTCGCGAACGCACTCCACAGCCAGGAACAAAACATCGGGATGAAGCTCGGCAGTCTCTACAGTGAACTTACCCTTGCCACAGCCAACCTCCAGACGGATCTCTTTGGCCTCCGGCATAAGCTCACGCCACTTTCCCTTCCGTTCCTTACCGTCTCGGATCCAAATAGCGGAGCAAGCCTCCATACGAGGCTCTAAGTTGTTTCTTCTTCTCATTCTCATAAGTATGTCCTCTTTTCTTTCCCCTTTTGCCGAAGATCCACGTTCGCAAGGGGAAGCTGTTTGTTTACGGGCGTATTTTACTTTCGCCCCTCATAAACCTCTCTTACCAGCGCCAACGCAAAATCACCATAGTGACGGCGGACACTGTCTCCCGTATAGATCAGAGGGAGATCATGATTTTTGCACAGGCGGTTCACGATGTCTGTAATCGCAATGAGACTGTTGTGTGCCATGGTTCTGGCACTGTCTGTGGCAGATACCTTTTCCCGCAGTTCCTCGCCGCTGCGACCGATCCAATTCCGTGCCGTAGTCTCCATCAGCACCACAGCCTGCACATACTGTCCGGCCTTCAGGATCATTTCCTCTACACAGTCCATCTCTTCTTCATCAAAGTGGCGTTTCATTTCCTCGATCTGCCGTAATAAAGTCATGGCATATCCTCCTTGCTATTCCTTTGTATCCATTGGCTTTCCGGGCTTTGTAGATAAATCCAACACAAATTATAGCATGTAACAGACGGGATTACAACAAGAATCACAAAAATTTTTAAAGTAAAAATATCGTCTTGCTTTTTTCTTCCTTTTGCAGTAAAATGTCCCTGTTTTGCGTTGAAAGGAGTATGAAAACATGATCAAAAAGGCTCTTTCCTTTTTCAGAAATAACATTACCATGTCCATTGCCCTGTTGGCAGCCATTGCCACCTGCTTTTTCATTCCCCCGGACAGTGCTTATTTGGATTATTTCGATCTCAAGACATTGACCTGTCTGTTCTGTGTCTTGGCAGTGGTCTGTGCCCTGAAGAACATTCGATTCTTCTATATGCTGGCACGAAAGATCATCCAATGCTTCAAGACTACCCGTCTTGCCATTCTGGCTCTGGTGTATATCACCTTTATCGGGTCCATGCTCATTGCCAATGATATGGCTCTGCTGACCTTCCTGCCTCTGGGATATTTCGTTCTGTCTACCACCGGAGAGCAGAAGCATATGGCATTCACCTTTATTATGCAGAATATTGCCGCAAACTTAGGCGGTATGCTGACCCCCTTCGGCAACCCTCAGAACCTGTACCTCTACACCAAGTTCGAGATCCCTACCAACGAATTTATGGGGATCATGGCGATCCCTTTCGCCATCTCCGTTCTTCTGATCACAGTATGCTGTCTCTTTATCAAGTCCGAACCCCTTGCAGTGGATGACGAAAAGATCACCATGGAGCCTAAGCGTACCGCACTGTACCTGACTCTCTTCGCCCTGTCTATTATCATCGTCTTCCGTGTGATCCCCTACTGGATCGGTCTTCTGGTGATCCCCACCACCTTGTTCTTTGCAGACCGCAAGGCTCTGAAGATGGTAGACTATCCCCTGCTTCTTACTTTTGTATTCTTCTTTGTTTTTGCAGGAAATATGGCGCGGATCGAGCCTGTCCGCAGAGCCTTCTCCCAGCTGTTGGAGAGAAATACCCTGCTGTTCAGTGCCCTGTCCTGCCAGTGCATCAGCAACGTCCCCTCCGCCATCCTCCTGTCCCAGTTCACCGGAAACTACGCCGACCTTCTGATCGGCGTAAACATCGGTGGTGTAGGAACTCTGATCGCATCTCTGGCCAGCCTGATCACCTTCCGGGAATATGTCAAGTACAATCCCGGTCGTACCGGATACTATATCGGTCGCTTTTCCCTGTATAACTTCGGTTTCCTGTCCCTGCTCCTGTTCTGCTCCCCGGTGTATCACCTGTTTATATGATATTTCCCCTTTTACAAAGCAAGTGCAGAAAAAGCACTTGCTTTTTTCATTTCCACAGTGTATAATGTAGGAGACTTTCCGGGTTTAGCGAAGTTTGGTATCGCGCTTGGTTTGGGACCAAGAGACCGTGGGTTCGAATCCCGCAACCCGGACCATATCGAGTGTTCATAACGGACTTGAGTTATGAACACTCGATTTTTCTATCCTTCCACGGTTTCGGTACATTTTCTGAACTTTCGGAGCAGGTTTTTTGCCTGCTCCTTTTGTGTTTAGGCTGTTTGGGTCAGATATGTAACAGCAACGCCCTGACGAGTCTCTGCAATATGGAAGTCACAGCATTCCGGAATGTCGATGTAGCCCACAAATTTGTAGTAGATGGTGATCCGTTGGGTGCGATGTTTGCCGGTGCCTTCGGTTTCGTGAACTTCGATTCTGTCGATCAATTCTCGCAGAAGGGGTGCTGTCAGATGATCCAGATCCATGAACTTTCGGATTGCATTCACAAACAAATCCTTATTCCGCTCCATTGCACCGAGATCGTTCAGCTTGTTGCGGATTTCGGATATTTTGGATTTTAGTTCCATTCGCTCTACCTCGTATTTGTGGGATAGTTGCAGGAACCATTCGTCGGAGACTTTACCGCTTGCGTTGTCCTCGTAGAGCCGTTCAAACATGGTAGATACTGTATCGTTTCGGGCGGTGGCTTTCCGAAGTTCTTCTTCCAGATACTTTTTCTCCGCTTTCATATCCGCAGCGGTTTTCTGCTCCAGAATATCTGCAAGGGCTTCTTCGTCTGCTCTC
>JAZOXB010000268.1:0-9111 GCA_045659585.1 Faecousia sp.
CCCGCTTGGCCTCCGACTTATAGCCGTCGATCTCGAAATTCTCATAGGCATAGGGGCCGGCGGCATGGGTACAGGCTCTTTCCAGAACGGGACCGCCTAAGGAGGCGTAGGCACCGGTGTCGGAAATGACCTTGGCCTTGACACCCTGAATGATGCCGTTTTCGTCAACACCCAGAGTGAAATCCATATCAAAGGGATGACGCTTGGGGTGGATCAGCAGGGATTCTGCACGGGTCAGCTTACACTTGACGGGTCTGCCGGTCTTGAGAGCGAGGAGTGCCGCCAAGGGCTGAACGGTCATGTCCTCTTTGCCACCGAAGCCACCGCCTACCAAGGCGTTCTGTACTTTGACCTTGTCATAGGGGAGACCCAACATCAGGGCGACCTCGTGGAGGGTGGTGTGAGAGCTCTGGTCTGTGGAATAGATCATAACGCCGTCGCCGTCGGGAAGGGCTACAGCACATTCCGGCTCTAAGAAGGCATGTTCTGTCCAGGGAGTCTGGAACTGCTCGTGGAGAACGAACTTGGAATTCTTGATGGCTTCCTCGGCGTTGCCCCGGGAAACATGCTTATGAGCAAGGAGGTTGCCCTTTTTATGAACCAGAGGGGCATAGGGCGCGGCGGCCTCTGTGGGGTTGTTAACGGGAGCTAAGATCTCGTATTCGACCTTAATGAGCTTTTTCGCCTTTTCTGCGATTTCTACAGACTCGGCGGCGACCAAAGCAATGGCATCCCCAAGGAAGTGGGTGATACCGCCAACGGGGATCATAACAGGCCAGTCGTGAACCAAATGTCCGATGAGATTCTTTCCGGGGATATCGGCGGCAGTGAGGACACAGACCACACCGGGCAGAGCTTCGGCGGCTTTGGTATCAATGGACATAATACGGGCTCTGGGGTACTTGGAACGGAGGGCGGAGCCATAGATCATGCCGGGGAAGTAGAAATCGTCGGGATACTTACCGTAGCCCAGAACTTTTTCTTCTACATCCAGACGGTGGACACGGGAACCGATCTTCCAATCCGTAGCCGAGGGCAGAGGAAGTTTGCCTTCCCGGAGGATCTTAGCCGCCATGCGGATGGCGTCAATGATCTTGACATAGCCGGTGCAACGGCAGTAGTTGTTGCGGATAGCGAAGCGGATCTGCTCATCGGTGGGGTTGGGTACACGATCCAACAGACTCTTGGCACACATGACCATGCCGGGGATGCAGAAACCGCACTGGACAGCACCTGCTTCGCCAAAGGCGTAGACATAGACAGTCTTTTCCCAATCACTGAGACCCTCAACGGTGAGGACATGCTTGCCGTTGAGACGGTCGGTGCCGGGAATACAGGCACGACAGGGCTCGCCTTCGATCAGGACGGTACAGGCACCGCAGGCACCTTCGCTACAGCCGTCCTTGGCGGATAAAATATGAAGCTCGTCACGGAGATAACGCAGGAGCTTTTGATTCTTTTCAACGGTTACTTCGACGCCGTTTACATAGAATGTAGACATATTATAAAACCTCGTTTCTCCTCTGCACGGTAAAAAAGCAGAGGGGAGTCACTGAAAATGCATACAGTTGTGGAGTATACTATCGATTCTATAATTATACTGCAAAAAATCTCTGTGTGCAAGTGCGGAATCGAATTTTTTTTAGGATTTCACTGGGAATATATAATTTGTACTGAACAACGCAATTGTCCTTGCAAGCCAAGGCTTTCAGGACGGTTTTGCGTTGTTCAAGTGCAAGCGTCTTTGCGATTTTGTCGCAAAAACTTTGCACTCTTCCAAGGCGTATCAAGATACTCCTTGGAAGAAACACAGTGTATCATGACTTGTTCAGCAGACATTATATAGAAATCAAAAAAGAACGGCTCCGCTCTTATGGATGGAAGCGGAGCCGTTTCGGATCTTAACGATAGAGGAGGATGGAAAACCAAGTAACCACTTGGGGGCCGTATAGGTATTCAATACCGTACTTGTCTGCAAGGGCGGTGGCTACGATGCCGTGGCTTTCCAGACAGGGAAGCATTTTGTCCTTGTGACGGCAGGGAGCGTGGGGGTAGGTGCATTCTTTACAGATGGCACAGGACTCCGTAGACAGACCGTAGACCTCCAAACCCTGTTCCTTAAGAAGGCGAATCACCTCTTGGGTCATTTCCTCATGAGGGGGACGGGTGGCGAGACATTCCTCCATGTGGGAAATACTGCTGACCTCTGCCAGAGAGGTGAGGAGAAGCCCATGGGGGTAGGTCAGACACCGTGCCCTGCATTCCGCGACGGTTCCCACTGCAGGAGGGCAGGCCCAGGTCTTGCCGTATCGGGGGCATTCCCCTTCGCAGATAGAACGGATCCGCTGAGCGAATTCCAGCTCCTCGGTCTCAAAAAACTCGTATTGTGCAATAGGCAGTTCCGAAAGCTGTTGTTCCAACAGTTGACGATTCATATCCGTGCCTCCTTGGAATATAGCAGATCGTGGGAAACGGGAGCGTAAAACAGCCGACGGATCTCTGTGGGCTCCTGGGTCTGGCCTAAGATCCACATGAGCTTTGCCACTACGGCCTCTGTGGTCATATCATAGGCTTCCAGAACCTGCAGGGTGTTTTTCAGGTGGAAGCCTACATCGTAGACGGATAGGTTACTGCCTTCGTTTTGTACCTGGGTGGTCATGACGATGGTCTTGCCGCGGGAGATGCCGTCCCGGATCACATCAAAAAATCCGCTTCCTTGGTAAGAGGGGAGACCGCCGACACCGTAGCTTTCGATGATCACAGCGTCATTGTGCTCCAGCAAGTAAGACAGCATACCGTGATCCGCACCGGGGATCATTTTCATGAGGCCTACCTTGGGGTTCAAGCTACGGTAGAATTTGGGAGCGGGGAGACACAGGGGCTTGCTGTATTCCAGCAGGAAGCCGTCCTGCACCACCGCCAGCAAGGGGTAGTTGATGCTGGAAAAGGCGGAGAAGCTGGTAGTGTGGGTCTTTCTTGCTCTGGTGCCTAAAATGACCCGTCCGTTAAAGACGATGACTACACCGCACAAACCGGAAACGGCACAGCGGAAGGCATCAGCCAGATTGGTTCGGGAATCGGTGTTTTCAAAGATCATGGGCTTTTGTGCTCCCGTGATCACAATAGGCTTGGGGGAATATTGCACCAAATAGGACAGGGCGGCGGCAGTATATGCCATGGTGTCTGTGCCGTGGGCAATAACAAAGCCGTCGTAATCGTCATAGTGCTCCTCGATGGCAGCGGCGATCTGCAACCAGTGGGAGGGCTCCATGTTGGTAGAATCAATGGAGAACAGCTGTAAACAGCTGACTTCGCACAGCTCTCCGATCATAGGGACCTTTTCAACAAGTTGTTCTACGGACAGTATGGGAACCAGCCCACCTGCACCGGCACCGGAGGCGATGGTACCGCCGGTTCCCAGCATTAAAACCTTTTTCATGGGGAATGTGTCCTTTCTCATCTTCTGAGACATAGTATATCATGAAATTTTATCCGAAGCAATGGGGGATGTTGACAAATTACGAAAAGATGGGTACAATATGTCTCATAAGTATCTGAGTAAGGGAAGGAGGCAGTGTCATGCTGTCTGTTGTTATTCCTGCCTATTGCGAACAGGAAACGGTCCACTTTGCCGCCAAAGAGATCGGTCGGGTCCTGCAGGAGGCTCAAATCGATTATGAGCTGGTTTTTGTGGATGACGGCTCTAAGGATGCTACATGGGAGCGGATCACCCGGGTGTCGGAAGAGGATATCCATGTGGTGGGCGTTCGTTTTTCTCGGAATTTCGGAAAAGAAGCCGCTATTTTCGCAGGTCTCAGCCAGGCACGGGGAGATTGTGTAGCCTGTATCGACTGTGACCTTCAGCATCCTCCCGAGAAGCTGGTGGAAATGTACCGCCTCTGGGAACAGGGCTACGAGGTCATTGAAGGTGTGAAGTCCGACCGCGGCAAGGAAAGTGCCATCCATCGAGCCTTTGCCAAGCTGTTCTATACCATCATCAGCCGAGCCACCAAGGTGGATATGACCAGAGCTTCCGATTTTAAGCTTCTGGATCGGAAGGCTGTCAATGTGATCCTTACCATGCGGGAAAAGCGTGCATTTTTCCGCGCACTGTCCTCTTGGGTGGGCTTCCGTACTACGGAGGTTTCCTATGAGGTGCGGGAGAGAGTGGCAGGGGAATCCAAGTGGTCTACCTGGTCCCTTATGAAGTATGCGGTTTCCAATATTACCAGCTTTACCGCCATGCCGCTCCATTTGGTGACTGTCTTTGGCATGATCACTCTTGGGGTATCCTTGGTCATGGGCATTACCGCTCTGGTGCAGAAGTTCATGGGTGTGGCACTGGGAGGCTTTACCACGGTGATCGTGCTCCTGTTGTTCATCGGCAGCTTGATCATGATCAGCCTTGGCATCATCGGCTATTATGTAGGAAATATCTATGAGGAGATCAAGGATCGGCCTCGTTATATTATCGCAGATCGTTGCGGAGAATAACGCTCTATTCGGGGACAGGGAAGGATACCTGTCCCCGAATTTTTATATATATCTATGCAGAATTTATTAAAAAATGAGATGATTCCGGAAAGTCAACGACCCTTGGAGAGAAAAGTTGGATTTATTGTGGAATATATGGAGAAGCAAGGGGATAAGCAGGGTTAAATTCTACGAAATGCCGGGAAAAATTTTCATAAAAATCTAAAATTACCCTTGATTATAGAGACAAAATGTGGTATAGTTTACAATGTGTATACTGTATCTTGTATAAGGGATAGTAGGGATGGTTTTTGAGCTTGAAAAAGCCCCTCACGGAAGGTTGCTGACAGATAACGGAGCAGACTTCATGGGCATTCCGAACCTGCTATAGGCAGAATAGAAACATGATGAAGAAACACAAATTCCGTCTGGGTCCTATAATGCATATCATATTGTTCCTGGTAGCGGCGATCCTTCTGATGAGCCAGATTCCGCGGAAAGAATCCACAGGGGAGATCCGCCGACTTCCTTTCTTCGGCGAGTATTCTCGGGACGGTCTGTCCTGGTATCCCTACGAGGGAGAGGAGTTCTCCGCTCTGGATGGGGATCTGTATCTCCGAGGAGACTTTGGTATGCAGCTTCCCGAAAACAGTACGGTTACCTTTTTTGCCTTCCACATTGCTGTGGATGTGACTCTCAACGGAGAGACCTTGTATACCACGGCAGAGGATGAGCTCTGCAATACCCGATGGATCAGTATAGAAACACCCTATGTGGGATCCGGGGATCTGCTGATGATCCACCTTTCCAATTCTCACAATATGGGCAACGCCCATTCCTATGTCCGTCTTCTGGATCGGATCTATTACGGTGACAGACTTGCGGTACGACAGGTCGTTGAGGATCAGGATGTATTCAGACGCACCATTGGTCTTACGGTCATTGCGTTGTCTGTGGCACTGATGGGCTTGTCTCTGGTCTTTGGTGTTATGGGTTTAGGTAAGAATTCCCGTTTGTTGCCCATTGGCCTTATGGCATTGTGCTACGGCGGATATCTGATGCTGACATGTCCGTCTGTCTCTTTTGGCATCAGTAGGCCGGAGCTTCTGCCCTGCGCTCTGTTTATATGCATCATAGCGGCTCTTATGGAGCTGAGCGTCCTGATGCGCGGCTATCTTTCCGGCCTTCGGCGAAAGCTGGTAGGCGTGATCCTGTCTGTCCAGCTTGTGTGGCTCCTGTGCTTGTTGGTGGGAGTTTTGATGGGACGGATCCCTATGTGTCGATTCCTGGATCTGTGGGTTCCTCCTCAGATCATAGCCATGGTTCTGAATCTGTCCATGGGCTTTTGGGAATGGATGCGGATGCCGAATCGTCGTCCCGGTTTTCCGGTATTCTGCGGAGTTCTTTTCGGAGCGGCTCTGTTAGAGGCTGTCAATGAATGGATCCTTCTGTGGGGAGAACGACTGATCCTGGATGCGGTGGTGGCTCTGTTCTTCTTTACCTATGCGGTTTACGGCATCGTCAGTGTGCCTCTCAGTATCCGTAAGGCGTCCCAAGCGGAACGGCTCCAATCGGATCTGAATCGGAACCGTATCGTTCTTGCCATGAGTCAGATCCGTGCTCATTTTATCTTTAATATTCTCAATGCCATCAGTGGCATGTGTAAATACGACCCGGAAAAGGCAGATGCTACCCTGATCCGCTTTGCCCGTTACCTGCGAGGCAATATCAATGTCATGCAGGAGGATAAGTCGGAGACCTTTTCCGCATCCCTGCAACAGTTGCAGGACTATATCGCTCTGGAGCAGGTTCGCTTCGGAGATCGGATCCACTTTCGGGCGGAAACCCCGGTTAAGGACTTTCAGTTACCGCCTCTGGTGTTACAGCCTCTGGTAGAGAATGCCATTAAGCATGGCCTCACCCCTAAAAAAGAAGGCGGCACCATTATTCTCCGCACCCAACAACAGGGGGATCGGATCCTGATCACTGTGGAGGATGACGGAGTGGGCTTCTCTCCGGAAGATGCTGTGAAGAAAGAATCCGTAGGTCTGAGCAATGTCCGTTTCAGACTGAAACAGCTGGTAGACGGAGAGCTTACGGTAGAAAGCACCCCCGGTAAGGGCACCCTTGCGACCCTGTCATTGCCTTTGGATCGTGTCCGCTTGGGCAACTGATCCCTCCCAATCATTTCTGTAGAGAGGAGCGGGAAAATGAATCTGATCTGTGTAGATGATGAACGACCGGCACTGGATAATTTCCAGTTTACTGTTCGGGATTTTCCGGAGGTCGACTCTCTGAAGCTGTTCTCCGATCCGGAAGAGGCCTTGCAGTGGGTCAAGGAGAATCCTGTGGACGGAGCCTTTCTGGATATCGAGCTGCCCGGCATGAGAGGCTTGGAGCTTGCACGGGAAATGTGCCGATACAGACCGGAAATGCGAGCGGTATTCCTGACGGCCTATCACCAATACGCCATGGAGGCATGGGAGACCGATGCCTTGGGCTATGTCCTGAAGCCCTATTCCTCGGAGGATATCCGCAAACAGCTGGATCGCATGAGTCGTTTCCGCCCCGTGAGCGGGAACCGTGTGGAGATCCGCACCATTCCCAACCTGTCCATTACCGTAGACGGCACACCCCTGCACCTGAAACGGGAGAAGGCCAGAGAGCTTTTCGCCCTTCTGGTAGACCGTGGGGAGGTTGGTGTGACTGCCGGCGAGGGGATCTCGGTTCTGTGGCCGGAACGCCCCAATGATAAGGAAACGGGAAGCCTGTTCCGTATGACCTTTATGCGATTGCTGAATGAACTGCGAGAGGCGGGGATCGATCATATCCTGACCAGCGTAGGCAACCGACGGATCCTGAAAACGGATCAGGTCAGCTGTGACCTGTATCGGATCCTGAACGGAGATCGGGAAGCCGCTAAGCTGTACGACGGTCAATATCTCAGGGAATACTCCTGGGCAGAGGATCGGAACGGACAGCTTTGCCGCCTTCTGCTTGACCTGTGAGTCTCCGGTTTTGCGGTATTGTATTACTACGATAATAAAATTTAAAAATTTTCTTGAATTCCCCTGAAAATCAAGAAAGCGGTTACGCATCGGTTACGATGTATCAGGTAAGATTAACCTGAATGATTATAAAGTGGGATCCCTGTATGCTTTATACATTTTCCATAGGAGCCGTATGGTGTCTGTATCATATGGATATGGGAGATGTATAGAGCATAGAGGTGTATATTCGCCCTGTTAGATCCAATGATTGTAAACCTATAAACCATAGCGGAAAGCATGTTTATTTTGGATGACGATTAAGGAGTAGACTTATGAACCACGATACCATAGTCCGCACCCAACAATTGAAGAAAAAGCAGCGGATCAAGTCTCGGTTGCAGAAGGTCGTCATGGTCCTGGCTTGTGTGGTCGTATTCTGTACTACATATGCTCTCATCCTGCCTGCTATCACAACTCCCACGGATACCTTCTGTGGTGTGGAAGAACACGTCCATACCGAAGATTGCTACGAGCAGATCTCTCGTGTGGAGCCCCTTTTGATATGTACCCATCAATCATTGGGGATCCATGTCCATGAACCGGGATGCTGGGATCAGGAACACCGCTTGATTTGCGGTCAGGCAGATTATGTGGCACACACTCACGGAGAAGGATGCTACGATCTGCTGGGAGCCTTAAGATGCTCTTTGGAGGAGAGAACCACTCACGCCCATACCGACCAATGCTACGAGCTTGTGGCCGCGGAGCCTGCTGAGCCGGCTCACGTTCATGAGGATAGCTGTTATACCCCGGGAGAGGCCACTCTGACCTGCACCACCCCCGAAGCGGAGGGCCATACCCATGATGAGACCTGCTACAAGGCAGGTGACAGCCTCATTTGTACGGAGACCGATCCCGGGCATAGCCATGTGGTGGCTTGCTACGAACAGGTTTTGGCTTGCACCTTAGAAGAAACACCCGGTCACAGCCACGGAGAGGAATGCTATACCGTAGCTATGGAGCTGACCTGCACGGTGGCGGAGGAGACCGTTCCCAATGCCTTTGATACCCCCGGCACCATGGTGCTGGTTTGTTCCGAGGTCGTTGCACAGACCCACATCCACGGGGATGGTTGCTTCGAGACACCTCAGCAGACCTTGACCTGCACTGTGCCTGAGGATGGACACCACATTCACAGCCGCCTGTGCTACGGCATTTGGGATCTCCAATGCGAAAAGGAAGAGCACACCCATCAGAATATCTGTTATTCCGATCCTAAGGCGGATCTGGAATATCCCATGGATTGGGAAAAGACCTTTGCAGAGGTTGAGCTGAGAGACCTGTGGCAACAGGATGTCCTTGCGGTTGCAAGAACCCAGCTTGGCTATACAGAGAGTGAAAAGAACTATATCGTTACAGAAAACGGTGTCCAGAAGGGATACACCCGTTACGGCGAGTGGTATGGAGATCCTTATGGAGATTGGTGTGCGATGTTCGTTTCCTTCTGTATGCACTACAGTGGAGTAGAGGGAATCCCCCTTCATAGCGGATGCACTCCCTGGATCCGTGAGCTGCGGGATATGAACCTCTTCCGTGAGCAGGGCACTTACCGTCCCGAGGCCGGTGATATCATTTTCTTCGATTGGGA
>JAZOXB010000269.1:0-7723 GCA_045659585.1 Faecousia sp.
TTCCTGCAGAACTGCAGAATCAGGATGCAAAGATCTATTCTACCTATTACACCACCCGTAAGGACAATGTCTGGGCAAAGGCCAATCCCGACGAGGTTCAGCAGTGCTATATTATGACCGGCTTCCACACCGCAACAGAAGCTACTCTGGAGATCCCCCTCATGAAGGGTATCAGCCCCGAGCTCATGGAAGTCAACACCCGTGACGACATCAAGCGTTGGTGGGAAGTCATGGACCGCACCCTCGGCGAGCCCCTGAGCCCCGAAGCTTGGGACTACAACGAGGAGACCGGCTGTGTTGTGATCCACAATCCTGCGCCCTTCCACGAATACACCGTAGCATTCCTGGCCTATTTGATCTGGGATCCCGTTCACATGTATAACGCGGTCACCAACAATTGGCAAAACTTTGAGCATCAGATCACCTTTGATGTCCGCCAGCCCAAAACCCACAAGTTCACCATGGAGCGTCTGCGGAAGTTCATCGCAGAGCATCCCTATGTCAATGTTATCCGCTACACCACCTTCTTCCATCAGTTCACCCTGGTATTTGATGAGCTGAAGCGTGAGAAGTATGTAGACTGGTACGGCTATTCCGCTTCCGTATCTCCCTACATTCTGGAACAGTTCGAGAAAGAAGTGGGCTACAAGTTCCGCCCCGAATTCATCGTAGATCAGGGCTATCACAACAACCAGTACCGTGTACCCTCTAAGGAATTCAAGGACTTCCAGGCTTTCCAGCGCCGTGAAGTTGCGGCTCTTGCAAAGGAAATGGTAGACATTACCCACGAACTCGGCAGAGAAGCCATGATGTTCCTGGGCGACCACTGGATCGGCACCGAACCCTTTATGGAAGAGTGGAAGACCATCGGTGTCGATGCCGTAGTCGGCTCCGTAGGCAACGGCTCCACCCTCCGCCTCATTTCCGACATTCCCGGCGTGAAGTATACCGAAGGCCGTTTCCTGCCCTACTTCTTCCCGGACACCTTCCACGAAGGTGGCGATCCCGTGAAGGAAGCCAAGGAGAACTGGGTCACCGCTCGTCGCGCCATCCTTCGCAAGCCCATTGACCGTATCGGCTACGGCGGCTATCTGAAGCTGGCGCTGGAATTCCCCGAATTCATTGACTATGTAGAATCCGTCTGTAACGAGTTCCGTGAGCTGTACGATAATATTAAGGGTACTACCCCCTACTGCGTCAAGACCGTTGCGGTCCTCAACTCCTGGGGCAAGATGCGTGCCTGGGGTTGCCACATGGTACACCATGCCCTGTATCAAAAGCAGAACTACTCCTATGCCGGTATTATTGAAGCGCTGTCCGGTGCCCCCTTTGATGTAAAGTTCATTTCCTTCGACGATATCCGCAAGGATCCTGCCATCCTGGATTCCGTTGACGTTATCATCAACGTAGGTGACGGCGATACTGCCCATACCGGTGGCGCAGAGTGGGAAGATGCAGTTATTTCCTCTGCGATTCGCAAATTCGTCCACAACGGAGGCGGCTTCATCGGTGTCGGTGAGCCTACCGGTCACCAGTATCAGGGTCACTACTTCCAGTTGGCTACGGTTTTGGGCGTAGAGAAGGAAACCGGATTCACCCTGAACTACGACAAGTACAACTGGGATCAGAATCCCAACCACTTCATCCTGAACGATGTAGCAGGGGAGGTCGATTTCGGCGAAGGAAAGAAGAGCATCTTCGCTTACGAAGGCACCGACATTCTGGTACAGAAGGACAAGGAAGTGCAGATGGCAACCAACACCTTTGGTAGCGGTCGCAGTGTGTACATTTCCGGTCTGCCCTACTCCTTCGAGAACAGCCGTGTCCTCTACCGTGCCATCCTGTGGGCGGCTCATGGAGAAGAGCTTCTCAACAAGTGGTTCTCTACCAACTACAATGTAGAAGTTCATGCCTTCGTTGCCAACGGCAAATACTGCGTGGTCAACAACACTTACGTTCCTCAGGATACGGTGGTTTACACCGACAAAGAACACTTTGATCTCCACCTGGAGGCCAATGAGATCCGTTGGTACAATCTGTAACAAGTTGTGGGGATAAGTCGCAGTAGCGACTTATCCCCGCAGATGCTACTAAAAATGGAGGTAACTCTGTGAAAATCGAAACATACATAGACGCATTGATTTCTTATGCCATGAATACAGGGTTGGCGGAGCCGGAGGATCATCAGGTTCTGCTGAACCGCATCTTGGATCTGCTTAATAAGCACGATTACGAGCCATCTACAGAGCCCCAGCCGGAAGATTTAGAAGAAATTCTGGCAGGTCTTCTGGATTACGCGGTGGAAAAGGGTCTGTGCGATAACGGTATTACTGCAAGAGATCTCTTTGATACAAAAATCATGGGTGTACTGACTCCCATGCCCAGAGAGGTTGTTCGCACCTTCCGTGAAAAGTATCTTGCAGATCCGATTTCTGCCACCGACTGGTATTACAAATTCAGTTGTGACACAGATTACATCCGCCGCTACCGTATTGCAAAGGATATGCGCTGGACCTATGACAGCGCATATGGCCAATTGGATATTACCATCAATCTGAGCAAACCCGAAAAGGATCCCAAGGCAATTGCGGCAGCAAAGGATGCTCCCCAAACTTCCTACCCCAAATGTGTGCTGTGTGTGGAAAACGAAGGCTATGCCGGGCGGATGAATCATCCCGCCCGAGGCAACCACCGTATTGTTCCCATTCGGATCTGTGATGCAGACTGGTGCCTGCAATACTCCCCCTATGTGTACTACAACGAGCATTGCATTGTTTTTAATAGCCAACACATTCCCATGAAGATCGATAGATCCGCCTTTGAAAAGCTATTGGATTTCGTAAGGCTCTTCCCCCATTATTTTGTGGGCTCCAACGCGGATCTCCCCATTGTGGGCGGCTCCATTTTGAGTCACGAGCATTTCCAGGGAGGTCACTATACCTTCGCAATGGAAAAGGCTCCCATTGAGGACAGCATTTCCTTCACAGGGTTTGAAGATATCCAAGCCGGCATCGTAAAGTGGCCCATGAGTGTGATCCGCTTGGTGGGTGAGGATCCGGCTCGTGTAGCCGAACTGGCAGACAAGATCCTAACTAAATGGCGTGCTTACGCCGATGAGACTGTCAATGTCATTCCTTTCTCTCAGGGACAGCCCCACAATACCATCACTCCCATTGCCCGTCGTCGGGGCAGTGCATATGAATTGGATCTGGTTCTCCGTTGCAACATTACCAGTGAGGAGCACCCCTTGGGTGTTTTCCACCCCCATAAGGAAAAGCACCACATTAAGAAAGAAAACATCGGTCTCATCGAAGTCATGGGACTTGCTGTCCTTCCCAGCAGACTTAGGGCAGAACTTTCCGCCTTGGCAGAAGCCGCCTGTACAGGCAGAGACATTTCTACTGATGAGGTGTTGGGAAAGCACGCACCTTGGCTGGCAGAGCTGAAGGAGCAGTATGCCTTTACAGAAGAAAATGCTATGGATATACTCCTGCAAGAAACCGGTAAAGTATTTGCCGCTGTACTGGAGGATGCAGGTGTCTATAAGAACACAGAGGAAGGCAGAGCCGCATTCCTGCGTTTTGCAGAAGCGGTAAACAACCCATAATACAACGATAAAAATCAGGTTTGCCACCGAAGTGGTAGTTTGCGGGAACTTCACATCCGCAAATCAACCTTAAGCCCGTAAATATGTGCGATACAGTAAAAAGCTGTATCTCCATGTAACACAGACGGTATAAATTAATAATAAAGCCGAGGAGCAAGGTCTTACAGATCTTACTTCTCGGCTTTCATTTATGTTTTAAGCATTAGATGCCTGCCAACTTCAGGACTTCGGGAACCTTGGATTCCCAGCCCAGAGCCATGATGTGAACACCCTGGCAGTAGGGACGGCATTCCTTGATGATCTTAGCGGCGATCTCAACACCGGTGATACCGGCCTTGGCACGCTCCTTGTCGGCGGCCAGAGCGTCGATCATTTCCTGAGGGACACAAACACCGGCAACATTCTTGTTCATGAACTTAGCCATGCCTGCAGACTTGGGGATGATGACACCCAGCTGTACGGGCTTGCCGAACTGCTTGGCCTTTTCCATGAAGCGGATGAACTTCTCGGAATCGAAAACGGCCTGAGTCTGGAAGTATTCCGCACCGGCCATGACCTTACGCTCCATCTTGGCAAGCTGTGCATCTACGCTGTCGGAGCAGGGAGATACAACGGCGCCCTTGGCGAACTTGGGAGGCTCACCGACCAGAGGCTGACCACCAAGGTCAACACCCTTCTCAAGCTGGCAAGCAGTGTGGAGGAGGGAAACGGAGTCCAGATCGAATACGGGCTTTGCACCGGGATGGTCGCCCATCTTGGTGTGGTCACCGGTGAGGCAGAGAATGTTCTCAATGCCCAGCATAGCGGCGCCCAGAAGCTCGGACTGGAGAGCGATACGGTTACGGTCACGGCAGGTCAGCTGAAGGATGGGTGTCAGACCGGCTTTCTTCAGTGCGATACAAGCAGGGTGACTGCCCATACGCATAACGGAAGACTGGTTGTCGGTGACATTGACAGCGGTGATACCACTGAGGTATTCCTTGGCTTCCTCTACCAGATGGTCAACATGGATACCCTTGGGAGGGCCTACTTCTGCGGTGACAACAAACTCACCCTTAGCAAATAATTCGGTAATTCTCATTGCAATTTTCTCCTTTTAATTATTTGGACACGGCGTCGTCTGTTGCGTAGTTACGCAGCTGAACGGCACATTTCATAACATCCAGACGGCCAAGCTGTTCCAGCTTACGGTAGATCCGTTCCCAACCGCATTCCATGTTGGGGTCTACCTCGCACTTGCCGTCCTTGGCACCGCCGCACTGGCCGTTGATCAGGCTCTTGGAGCAGGCGGTAATGGGGCAGATGCCTCCGGTGAGGTTCAGGTAGCACTGACCGCACTGCTGGCAATCATGCTCCAAGGGGGTCACACCCTGGAATCCGGGGAGACGATAGGTGTCACAGCCGGGAAGGACACGCTTTTCGGGATACAGGGAAGCTACGGTCTGTACGCCTACACCGCAGGACAGAACCAAAATGGTGTCTGCGGTCTCGATTTGCTCTTGGAACCGAGCCAGACGAAGCTTCAGATTTTCTTCGTTACAGATATAATCGGTAGTCAGGCTGCCGATGGCAATGCCTTCGGCGGTCAGTTCTTCTACCAGTTCCTCGGCTTCCTTCTCGGGGAAGCGGAGCTCGCTGCAGCCGTGGCACAGGAGCATAAATACCTTGCCCTGCAACTGGGCCTTGAGTAATTCTTTGTTTTTCAGTTCGGTAATCAGCATATTACTTCAGCCCCCTTACTCCGTTTTTGCCCATCTTGATCATGGTGACCAGAGGCAGCTTGGAAGAGCAGATATATTCACAGCAGCGGCATTCCATGCAGTCCATGATCTTCTGATCCTTGCATCCCTGCCAATCCTGTGCACTTACCAGCTTGTAGTAGTGCAGAGGCTTCAGCTCCATGGGACAGACATCTACGCAACGACCGCACTTGATGCACTCGTTGGCTTCGGTCTCGTCGCTATCGATGGCAATGATGCCGTTGGAACCCTTCATAATGGGGGTATCCAGAGTGGTCTGGGGGAAGCCCATCATGGGGCCGCCGGCCTTGACCAGAACATTTTCGCCCTTGATACCGCCACATGCTTCTACCAGAGCGGCGGCACTTGTGCCGATACGGACAACAAAGTTCTTGGGCTGGGGAATGTACTTACCGGTAACGGTAGTGACACGCTCGATGAGAGGCATACCGGTCTTGATCGCATCGGCAATTGCCTTAACGGTGGAAACGTTGCTGACACAAGCTCCAACATCCGCAGGCAGGCCGCCACTGGGAACGCTACGACCCATGGCACGCTTAATAAGCATCTTTTCACCGCCCTGGGGGTACTGGGTGCTGACTTCCAGCACTTCGATGCCCTCGATGCCCTCGGTCTTTTCACGGAAGAGAGCGATAGCATCGGGCTTATTCTCTTCGATAACGATAATACCCTTGGGAGCGGCTACGCACTTCATCTCAGCCTGCAGACCGTAGATAATGTCATCTGCATACTCCAGAAGCACACGATGGTCGGCAGTGAGCATGGGCTCGCATTCGCAAGCGTTGATCAGTACCGCATCAATGGGCTTACCGGGGTTCAGCTTAACATAGGTGGGGAAGCCTGCGCCGCCCATGCCTACGATACCTGCATTCTTGACGATGTCGATGATCTCGGCGGGGGTCAGCTCTTCCAGAGCCTTGTTGGGCTTGATGGTTTCACACAGCTCTTCCTTACCGTCATTTGCAATAACGATAGCAGGGCAGGTGCCACGGGTTGCATGGGGGCGATCCTCAATAGCAACTACGGTACCACTGACAGAAGCATGCACAGGAGCGGAAATGAAGCCCGCTGCCTCACCGATCTTCTGACCCTTCTTGACGTAGTCTCCAACGCTGACACATGCAGTGGCAGGTGCGCCCAGATGCATGGACAGGGGGATCACAACGGTCTCGGGTACGGGGAAGACTTCCAGAGCCTTGCCCTCGGTGGGTTCCTTGCCCTCTACGGGATGGATACCGCCGTACCAGCCGTCCAAACGCTTTTCGCGGATGGCCTTGACATAGTCCTGAATGACCTTAAAGTTGACCTTGGAGTAGTCGCGGAGCTGTACGGGCTGAGCGCACAGTTCGCCGATACGACCCTGCTTTTCCAGGCGAGCCTGGATCTTTTCCCAAGCGCAGTCCTTATCGGGGCTGACTTCGCACTTGCCGTCCTTGGCACCGCCGCACTGACCGTTGAGCAGACCCTTGGAGCAATCTACCACGGGGCAGATACCGCCGGTCATACCCAGATAGCACTGAGCACAGGCGTCGCAGGTCTTCTTGGTCAGAGCCATGCCGTGATGGCCTGTATAGTTAAGAGAATCGCATGCAGCATAAACAGGGACATCCACCATCTTGGCTACTGTCTGGACACCCAGACCGCAGGACAGGACGATGACATTCTCTGTTCCCTCAGGGAGCTGCAGGGCTTTGCTTGTGTGATTTTGGTTGCACAAAAAATCTGCCCGAACAGAACCGGTTACGGTCTTGTCCAAACCGGTTGCCAGAGACAGAAGCTGATCGCATTCCGGCTCCTCCGGTGTTTCAAAGGCCTTAAAGCACTTGTTGCAGGAAACGACAAAGATGTTTTCCTTGCTTTCCAGCAGAGCGGCAAGCTCTTCCCAAGGCTTGAGGGCATATTTGGTGTAGTTTTCCAACTCCTCACCTTCCTTGCAAAAACTTATTGTTGATTGAGTCATACAGTTCCGATTTTCGGAGAAACTTCTGCCGGTTCGGCAGGATTCCCCAACTGTATCATACATCTAATAAAATAACACATATTCTCTCATATTTCAAGTAGTTTTCCTCGGTAAAAATTTTCCCTTCCTAATATAATGTGTTTCATGCCTGTATTCTGCAAAAATGGCCCGGAATAGCCATTTTTGCAGAATGCAGGCATTTAATAAGATAGAAAGAAGGGGCTGTAAAAAAACAGCCAAAACAGGACGGCGAGTCTCTTCAATGAGGCTCGCCGTTGATCTTTGTTAGAGAAAATTTATTTTAGCCTTTGATTCGTGCGAATTTAAGCGGTTTTTGTGCAGAAATTGTCTTTTTCCTCCGTTTTTGGGTATACCAATCACACTCCCGTTAACAAT
>JAZOXB010000270.1:0-5430 GCA_045659585.1 Faecousia sp.
GCCATTCTTATGGATTTCCAGACTGAATACACCCTTGGCACCATCCTTGTAGTTGCCCAGAATCACGCCTCCACGGGTTGCAGGATCTGTATTGGCAGGAAAACGGATCCATGCCTCTACAGTATCGGGAACAGCGGAGAAGGTGCCGCTGACGGTATTGTGTTCCCCGGCATAGAAGTTTCTGCCATGATTGGATAATCCAAGGTCATAGGAATAGGGACTCTGATCCTTGTAGCTGTCGGCTGTTTGGCTCAAGTCCCACGCCGCCAGAGGGATTCCCTCAAGAGCGGTCATATCCTGTACAAGGGAAGCTTGACTCCGAGGATCTTTATATACAGCCACAGAACGGAGCTGTCCCTTGAAATATTGACCGTTTCCGTTACGGAAGTCTCCACCAAGGGCAAGACAAGAGGCAGGTATTACGGGAGCCACAGCCAGAGGCAGGCTCTGCGCCATAGTGCCATTGAGATAGCAGTAGGCTTTTCCCGCGGCCTGATCCAGAACGATGGCCAGATGGTTCCATGCACCGTTATACACGCTCACATTGGAAAAGAGCAAATTGGTAACCTTTCCCTTGCTGTCTACCAGATACAGACGGGGGCTTCCCCCGTTAAAAATCTCAAAGCTAACAACATCCCTGTTCGTGTCGTGGTAATTTCCCAGGATCACACCCCCACGGGAATTTGCATCAGTTCCCACAGGGAAATAGAGCCATGCTTCAAAGGTAGCAGGAGCGGCATCCGGAGGACGGTTCGTAGCCAAAAGCTTGTCTGCACTGAAGCTCCTGCCTGTTTCTGCCCCCATAGCAGTGGAACCCAACGACAGCAAAAGAGCAACTGCCAATAGTAAGGAAAATAGTCGTTTGCAGAACATAAAAGCACCCTTTCTTTCCGTAGTCACGTCATAAGAAACTACAGGTTCTCTTTTCTATTTTATCACAGTTTCTCCCAAAAGAAAAGAATAACATTCCAAAGTTTGTTTCTACATAAAATTCCAATCATTCCTCGTTTGTCGAACAGATCCAAGTCCGCACAATCTCTTGGCGCTCCCATTGGAGAGGCAAGAGACTTCTACGAACCTGTAAACAGTTCGACAAACTGTGATTTGCATGTCATTGTGTCTTGTTTAACTCTCAGAGAGAGGGAAATCTTCGATTGCCTGTATATATAACTAGGGGCTGTTTCGCCAAACACGGCGAAACAGCCCCTTTTTAGGTTTTGGTATTATTCTTGATCGAAAAAGACCTTAATGTTCTCTATGGGCTGTACGCTTTCCATGAATTCCTGCATAAATGTCTGATCTACATCCTGGGCCATGATGGAGAAGAAATATTCTCCGTTTGTCCAGAACCAATGGTAGGCGGAATGTTGGGGTGCCTCTTCTTCATCGGGGTATTCATATTCTACGAACACGGACAAGACTTCGTAGTTCCCTATGATCAGACGCTGAGTAACGGCTTCCGGGTGCCATTCGCCGGGGTATTGGATAGAAAAAAGATCAATTTCGGGATTCCGTTTGGCAAGCTTTTGGGTGAACATGATCTGATTTTCACCTACGGACCAATCTCCGTGGGCATAGGTGGGATTTTCCGGTATCAGATCAGTGAATAGCTTATAATAGTGGGATTCATTTTCCATCGGATCCGGAAGGTTCTCGTAGTAACGGTTCCATTCCTCGATTTCTTCCTTGCTTAGTGAGGAATTGTAGCGGTAGTCGTTATTGCTGATTTCGTAGTGAGAGTAATCTGCAGTTTCGAGGATCTCTAAGGTGGGGGAATAAAAAGTCTCGATGCTATCCGGAGCACCGGCATCGGAAAAGTCCTCTTGGAATTTCAATTCCACAACATAGCTTCCGGCGGTGGCTCCGTTGGCGATTTCTTTTGCGGTGAGGGGGAATTGATAGATTTCCACCTCTACATCTCCCATAGTGAAATAGTGGGCGGCGAAGGCGATCCCTGCAAACAGTGCTACAGCGGCGGCAATGAGAATAGCTTTGCGGAGGGGATTTCGGGGCTTCTTCTTTCGGGGGAGGCTATTGTAAAATTCCGGGGAAGGTTGGATTTCGACTTGATCTTCTGCCGGCACATCTGCAAATTGGTCTTCTGCAGAGGCAAGAAGAGCTTCTTGAAACGGGGTCATAGATTTCATAATGATGAACTCCTTTCGTAATTTTTTTGAACCAGAGCTTTCCCTCTGGCAAGCTGTTTGCGGATCGCCCACTCATTCCTACCTAGGAGCTGTGCAATTTCCTTCACGCTCAGCTCTTGGACATATCGGAGCATGAGGACTTCCCTGTAGAGGTCGGGAAGATCCCGAAGCACCGACAGGAGTCGGTCATAATCCTCCGATGCGGCGATATCGTCGAACAGATCACCTTTTCCCGAAAGAACAAGGTCGTCAATGTTTACAGACTTCTTTTCTTTCTCTTTCAGATCCAATGCGGCGCGTTTTGCGGCGGTCAGGACATAGGCTCTGCATACCCGGGGATCTTCCGGGATGGTGCGGCGCAGACGGTATAGCTTTACAAGGGCATTCTGTACCGCATCCTCCGCATCTGAGGGATTCCCTAAGATCCTTTGGGCGACGAAAAGCATTTGCCGATGATATGCCAAAAACAGATCATCAAAGTTCATAACAGAAGGTTCCTTTCTCTTTGAGTGCACTCTACCTATTAAGACGGAAGTGGTGGCATAAATGGGACAGAATTCCAAAAAAATTTCACCACAAAGCAATCAGGAGAGAATGAAAGGAAAACCCGGTGCGATATGCTCTACACCGGGAGTTCACTGGTTTACACATATTTACAGATCGAGAATGTCCATCTTGTTGAGGGAATCATCCTTCTTTTTCCTGGGACGGCAACCGAAATAGATGCCCAGATAGATAATAGTGGGGATCTGTGCCAAGAGCCAAGTGAACAGGATGTCAAAGATGGTGAAAATGCCGTCGGATACCGTAAACAAGGGGACAGCAGTTGCAATCAGGAAAGAGATAATGGGAATGATCAGCCCGGGGATGGGGCTTTCGGTTTTGGACAGGAACACCTGTAAAACAATGGGGCCTACCAAAAGGATCAGAATGAACGGAATGCCGATTATACCGGTCATATTAAGAATCTCCCTTCAATTTTTTGTATTCTCCGATAAGGAGCTTTGCGGTTTCAAAATCTAATTTTTCGTCTATGGCAAGGCGTTTGATCAGTGCGATGTAGGGCTCGTTTTCTTCTCGGTCGTTGATTTGGATCTTTTGGATCAGGCGATCCAGACGGAGACGGACGGTGGGATAGGTGACACCGTATTGGGAAGCGACTTCCTTCAGAGAGCCGGAGGACAGAACAAACCGCTTCATAAAGGCTAAGTCGCTCTCGTCCAGTTCTCGGATCCATTCCGGTAAAGCCTGAATGCTCATGGCTCGATCACTCCTTCTTTTGAGATATCTATAGTATATGCTTTAATTTTATTAAAGTCAATACTTAATTTTGTTAAAATTATATTTAATGAAAATTTTAATTATGTGAAAATTTATGGTATCCCCGTAAAACAGACAACACTCGCCGAGGAATATGCCAATTTTCGTTTGTCGAACTGATTTACAAGTTCAAAAAGGTCTTGTAGGGGCGAAGCTGTGTCTTCGCCCGAGGCACTTACAATAAGCACCGGGTCTCATTGAACGTAACAATGACGATTATGATCGTAGGGGCGAACTGTGTTCGCCCGCTAATGATCGACAATGAAAATGTTGTTATTTATACGAAAAACGCACAAAATCGAAACATTTTCTGGCGAACACAGTTCGCCCCTACGATGTGGTACGATGATTTTTGCGAATGAAAAACTTGCTATCTGCGACGATACTGCCACGGGCGAAGACACGGCTTCGCCCCTACAGGTGCAAACCATAAACAGGCCGAAAAACTGTGATTTTGGAAATTTTAAAGTTGACAGAGACATTTCGATTATGAGCAGGAAAAATCCTTGCAAATACAGGATTTTCAGCTCCCTTGTATTGACGAATGCTTTTAAAAATGGTAAACTATTCCTATACCATTTAGCAAGGAGAATGACACATTATGAAGAGAACAATTGCCCTGATTTTGGCTCTCTTGATGCTTTTCAGCATCCTTCCTACGGCCTTTGCCGAGGAAAGGGGAGAGACCAGAGCTACCAACAATTTTGTCGGCTATCCTTCCGTTTTCGTAGCAGAGGATAACTACCGCATTTCCTTCCTGACCAATGCCAACGGTATGGCTTGGGTAGAGATCGGCGGCGTCGCCTACGAAGACACCACCGCCGGCATCATGGATTGGGAGACCAAGTTCCACGGCATTACCGTTCCCCAGAGTGTGCTGAACAGTGCCAAGAGTTACACCATTTGCTTCCAGCCCCTCAGCTCCCGTCCTGCCAACAACCCTGCCCCGGAAGCTAAGCAGACCAAAACCTACAGCTTCAACCCCGTTCTTCCCGGAGAAGATCCCGTTCTCCTCTGCGTTTCCGACCAGCACAATAATAACTCCGGTGCTGTGGCTGTTGCGAAGTACGGTGCTTTCGATGCGCTGGTTTTCGGTGGCGACTACACAGGTCATATCAGTACCGAAGCCATTGCGCAGGATTTCCTAAAGTACAGCGGCAATATTGCCAAGGGCACTAAGCCCGTGATCTATCCCCGTGGCAACCACGAGATCCGTGGTCAGTACACCCACTGGATCGACGAGGTCATGCCCACAAGCGAAACCGGTAAGAGCTACTATGAATTCGTTATGGGTGATATCTACGGCATCGTTCTGGATTGCGGCGGCAGCTACACCGACAACTATACAGACATTGCCGATACCATCGACTTTGAGCCCTATCGAGTAGAACAGACCCGTTGGTTGGAGAAGGTCTATGCCAAGGGCACTTGGAAACAGTATTCCAAGCGTGTGATCTTCTCCCATGTCCCCTTTATTACTCAGGCTAATTTTACAGATGTTTTTACGGAATGGACCAAGATCCTGAACAAGATGGATATGAGTCTGCTGGTTTCCGGCCATACTCATAATTTCACCTTCTACGGCACAACCCACGGCAGTGTGAAGACCGGGCCCAACTTCCCGGCCTTTACCATGACCAAATACGTCAAGGATCCCTATACCTATACCGGCACCTTCCTGACTCTGGGCGATCAGAGCTTCACTATTAAGAATGTGGATTCTGCCTCTTTGGCAGTCAACGCCACCCACACTGTTACCAACAAAACCTATGGTGCCACCACTGAGCCTATTACGGAATTTGTCACTGCTAAGGCAGACCTCCTTGCTCCCGTAGTCTCTACAGGCACGGCCAGTGTCCCCTCCGTTTCCTCTCCTTTCAGCGCACATCCCACAGTATTCATCGTAGAGGATAACTATGAGATCTCCTTCCTGACCACAGGTAACGGCATGGGATGGGTAGAG
>JAZOXB010000271.1:0-2989 GCA_045659585.1 Faecousia sp.
AGGGGAGACCTGTGGTCTCCCGGTGTAGGAACTGAAAATTTGAACATTCTACCGTTCAAAATCACTGTTCTCTCTTCAAAACAGGCAGGCGACCACAGGTCGCCCCTACGGTGAGATACGATGGTTTATGCATCAAACAGACCGATAAACTGTGATTTACAGCTGTTGCGAAAAGGGTTGTACAGCAACTTGGAAATGTTCTATGGGTGCATTTATCAATTCTGTTAGATACGATCTGCCAAAAGCGTTCTATTATTTAAAAAATAACGCTTTCTCTCTTCCAAAAATACAAATTTTATGATATACTGTATGTGAGAAAGTGGGTTTTTGGACCTTCCCCCAAAACTCACTGTAGATTTGATAATCAGGAGGTTAGCTTTATGATCATCCATCGTCCTAAGACGGCTTCCGAAGCAGTAGCGCTCCGATATGCAAGCCCCGACACCACGGCTTATTTTGCCGGCGGCACGGATGACCTGCGTCTCGGCGGTGCAGCTGAGGGAAAAGAACTGATCGATATTAACACATTGGGTTTTGACACCATCGAAGAAAAGAACGGCAAGCTCTATATCGGAGCAAGAGTCACTCTCCAACAGCTTATAGAGAGCAACCTGATCCCCACTTTTATCAAAGAAGCCGCAAAATTCTGTGCTTCCTTTGTAAAGCGCAACTCTGCCACCGTCGGTGGCAATTTGGCTCTCCGTCGTGACGACAGCTATTTGGCCGCCGCTTTCTGCGCCGCCGATGCCAAGATCCTCGCTCTCAGCGGTAAGGGCGAAAAAGAAGAGCCCGTTTACGACTACCTCAAGGGCGCTTGCAAGTGCCTGCTTATGTACATCGTTATTGACAAGGATCGGGAAGGCTGGGTCAAGCGCTTTGGTAACACCTCTTCCAGCCATGCAACCCTCATTGCCGCCGAGAGTAACGGCATCTACGCCCTGAGTGTAAAGGGAACCGGCTTAGCCTGCGGCACCACCCCCGATCTGTACGAGACCATGGAGTTCTGTGATGATTTGGCAGGTAGCGCCGAGTACAAGAAATACCTTGCCAAAACCGTCTTTTCTCTGAGGAGGTAAGCATATGGAATATAGATGCAGAATTAACGGCGAAGATATCCGCCTCTTAGGTGAGCCGACGGAACGGTTAAGAGACGTTCTGTACCGCACCGGCTACCTGTCCGTCCGTGACAGTGACGATGCCGAAGGTTTCGCAGGCTCCGACACCATTATTTTTAACGGTCAGCTGAAATACTCCAATTTCATCCTGCTCTATCAGGCCGAGGGTACAGAGATCCGCACTGCCGAAGGTCTCTTAAAGGGCAGAGAGCTGAACTACGTCCAAAAGGCCATGATCTCCGCAGGTATCGTCGCCAGCGCATATAACGCAGGTACAGCTTCCCTGATCCTGACATGGCTTTTAGAAAAGAACCCCTACCCCTCCAGAGAGGAAATCAAAGAAGTTCTCACAGGTATTTTCATCCGCGATGCAGGCTATGAGCATTACTATCTTGCAGTAAAGCTTGCCATTGAACTCCGTGATACCGGTAGCTATCAGAGCGAGATCGCTCCCTCCTTCCGTCCCAAGCTGGAGGGTGTAGGCAAGCCCGTAGACAAGATCGACGGTGCCGCACTGGTTTCCGGTGAGCCTGTTTTCGTAGAGGATAAGGTTCCTGCAAACGCATGGTGCCTCCATGTCCTCCGTAGCCCCTTCGCCAGTGCTTACATTAAGAGCATTGATATTTCCGAGGCAGAAAAGTTAGACGGCGTTGCCGCTATCATCACCGCCGAGAACTGCCCGGATGTTTACTATATGCAGGCAGGTCAGGGTAACCCCGAACCTTCTCCCCACGACCGTCGACTGTTTAACCGCAAGGTTCGCCACGTTGGCGACCGTGTTGCCGGTATCGTTGCCAGAACCAAGGAAATCGCCTACAAGGCCGCTTCCCTCATTAAGGTAGAATACGAGCCCACCGAGGCTGTCTTCACCGTGGAAGAAGCTATGGCAGAGGGTGCGCCTCTGGTACATAACGGCCCCGTACAGTATAACGCCGGTGCTCCCGCCGATTTAGACGAGTACAACTCCCGTGCCGGTGACGAGCGTGAGGGCAAGGTGATTTACCAGTTCCCCCTCCATGCCGACATTCAGAAGAATATCGCCGCCTCCAACAAGGGTCATATCGGCGATATGGAAAAGGGTTTTGCAGAAGCCGATGAGATCGTGGATGTTACCTATCAGACCACCCAGATCCAGCACACTCCCCTGGAGCCCCATGTCTGCTACGCTCATGTAGAAGGTGGCCGTCTGGTAGTCAATGCCTCTACTCAGGTTCCCTACCACCTCCGCCGCATCTGTAGCTGGGTCTGCGGCATTCCCGAGAATAAAATCCACATCATCAAGGAGCGTGTAGGTGGCGGTTACGGCAGTAAGCAGGACATTCTGGTAGAAGAGCTGACCGCTTATGCCGCATGGTCTACCGGCAAGCCCGTTTACTACCGCAACACCCGTGAGGAAGAATTTATCGCCAACTCCACCCGTCATCCCATGCGTTGCCGGGTCAAGATGGGCGGTAAGAAGGACGGCACCATCACAGCCATCTTCATGGAAGTCTGTGCAAATACCGGCCCCTATGGCAACCACTGCCTCACCGTTCCCATGAACAGCTGTTCCAAGACCCTGCCTCTGTTCAAAGTCGACAACATGGGCTACGACCTGAAGGTTTTCTACACCAACACTCCCCCCGCCGGTGCATATCAGGGCTACGGCACCCCCAAGGGTACCTACGGCCTCATGATGGCTATGGCAGAGTTGGCTGAAAAGCTGGGCGTGGACTATAAGGAAATGGTCTCCAAGAAGCATATCGAAGAAGGCTATATGCTTGAGATCCTGAAGGGTCTGGGCGAAGGCCGTGAAGGCAATGTCGTTCCCGTCGGCTCCTGCGGTCTGGAAGAAGCCATCGCCAAGGGCTGTGAAATGATCGAATGGGGCAAGA
>JAZOXB010000272.1:0-18498 GCA_045659585.1 Faecousia sp.
TTTCTCATATAGATCTCCATGGGGAAAAGGGGCTCGGCAAGCTGTCCCTCCAATTGGGGGATCAGTCTGCGGTGTGCCCCATGACACACAATGGGTAAGCCTGTCAGTTCTGACAGCTCCTGTGCAAGTTTGGCACCCTTTAAGATCTCTTCGGGGGTGGTTTGACCGCACAGGTGGGTGTTGTTGACAATGCCGGTGACCTTTTGACGGCATTCGGCTTCGATGGCTCTGAGATAAGTCAAAGCCTTCTCGGCGGTGCCGGTCTCGGGACGGTTGGCATTGAGGACAAAAAGAAGATCAAAGTCCTCTCCTTGCAACTTATGGGCAAAACGAGCAAGGACCCTTGCTCCGATAGGATCGCCACCCAGATCCAGAACTCCACGGTAACTGCGGTCTTCGAAAACAGAGAGAACGGCAGGATTCAGTGCGGGAATATCCGCCACGCCGCCACAGGAGGTGACAATGACTCGGATGCCGTTTTCTTCCATTCGCGTGGCTTGCTCGTAGGAACGGAAATAGGGATTGACGATGTCTAGATCCGCAAGGGCGGTTTTCTCACCGCTTCTTGCAAGATGAAGGGCCAGATTTACGGCAAATTCGGTTTTACCGCTACCGTAATGACCGGTAATGATCTGTATGCGTTTTTTCATTGGTAAATCTGAACTTCCTCTTCCTCATTGAGAACGCGAATAGCACCCTGAGACAGGGAGAGCATTTCATCCTCGCCGGGGTAAATATAGACAGGGGCGATAAAGTGAATGTTTTCTTCAATCCAGTGCATCAGCAGTTTGTCATGGGCGAAACCGCCTGTAATGAGGATGGCATCTACCTTTCCCTGAAGCACAGCGGCCATAGCACCGATTTCTTTAGAGATTTGGTAAGCCATGCCGCGGTAGGCCCGTTCTGCTTTGATATCTCCGGATCTGATACGGGCAGAGATCTCTTTGCCGTTATTGGTACCGGTGTAGCCCTTCAGGCCACAATCAAAACTGAAATGGCGACGGAGCTCTTCAAAGGTGGTGCCGTACTTACCACTAAAAGCGATCCGCAATACATCCAATACGGGAAGTGTGCCGGGGCGTTCAGCGGTGTAGGAGCCTTCGCCCTCCAAACCGTTATTTACATCTACGATGGAACCATTTAGATGTGCACCTACGGTAATGCCGCCGCCTATATGGCAGACGATCAGTCGCAGGGAGTCATAGGGAATATCGATTTCAGAGGCAAAACGCTTGGCGATGGCTCTCTGATTCAGGGCATGGAACATAGGCCGACGGGGGATGTCGGGATGACCGGAGTATTTTGCAATACGGTACATCTCGTCAATTACAGGGGGATCTACCACGAAAGCGGGGACTCCTAACCCTTCTGCCATTTCAGCGGCCAAAATACCACCTAAGTTACAGACATGCTTTCCGTAAGCACAACTCCGGAGATCTTTCAGCATGGCTTCGTTTACGGCATAGGTGCCGCCTTTCACGGGACGGATCAAACCGCCGCGACCTACGATGGCATCCAACTCTTCCAAAACGATGCCTTCTTGCTCCAGATATTCCATGATCAGGGGTTTGCGGAAGGCGGCATCCTGCTCCATGGTGAGGAAGCCCTCCATATCCTTTGGATCGTGCTGAAAAATCTTCAGGCTGAGGCAGTTGTCGCCTTCGTATACGGCAACCTTAGTGGATGTGGAACCGAAATTCATTGCGAGGACTTTTAAATCTATCATAGATTGGTCTCCTTTGCATTGTGGGCAGCGACTTGAAGCGCAAGGGCAATGGAATACAGCTTGCTGATATGGCTGTCAGCTCGGGATGTGAGTACGATGGGCGCCTTGGCTCCGATGATGATACCGGCATTCTTTGCCTGACCTAAAAATACCATAGCTTTATACATAATATTTCCGGCTTCGATATCCGGCATCAGCAAAATATCGGCATGACCGGCACGGGGGTCGGTGATCCCTTTTCTTAAAGCGGCCTCTTGTGAAATAGCGTTGTCCAGAGCAAGGGGGCCTATGACTTGACAACCGGGGAAGTCTATGGCGGACAATGCCGCCGCATCTTGGGTAGCGGGCATTTTTGCTTTGACCTTTTCTACAGCGCAGAGCACTGCCACAATAGGATCGGGATTGCCCAGAGCGTGGGCGACTTCTACGGAATTTAAGAGAATTTGCTTTTTCTCTTCAAAATCCGGTGCGATGTTCATGGCGGCATCGGAAACGCAGAGCAACCGATGATAGCCGGGGATCTCAAAAACTGCCACATGGGACAGTAGGCGACCGGTTCGCAGACCGTGTTCTCCACTGAGAACTTCTTTCATGACTACCCCGGTATCCACAAGCCCCTTCATGAGTACATCAGCTTGACCGTCTCGAACCAAGCGTACAGCTCGGATGGAGGCGGCAACCTTGTCGGGTTCGTGAATGATGGTATAGTTTTCAAGAGCAATATCGAGATTGGCAGCGGCGGAAAGGATTTCGGGCTCGTTACCTAACAAAATAGCATTTGCAAGACCGTAGCGTCTGGCAGACTCCACTGCAGCGAGAACTTCGGTATCCTGAGCTACGGCTACTGCAATGGTACGAGAAGCGTGAGGGGTCGACAGCAGAGAATCCAAAGAGCGGATCATGTTTTTTGATCTCCTTTATCAAAATGGCGGAAACGTGAATAATAATACGATACTAATTTCCTATACTATCATACTTTATTTTTCGAGAAAGTCAATAATACATTGCAAGAAAGGAAAGAAAAAATTTCACAACTGACCTGTAACGAAATAGAATTTTTGGATTTACTGTTGCCAATGATGGAAAAAAAGTGTAAAATAAGGAAAATTCGCCTTTAGGAGTGACGATATGAAACGATTGGTTCCGCTGGTTTTGGTTGTGAGCCTATTACTCGGTGGTTGTGGCTATGATGTGCCCGATCCTGCGGTATTCGGATATTATGCAGGGACAACCATTGTGGCAGAGGGATACGAAATACAGATGACCACTGTCTACGGGGGAGAAAACTATATCTCCCTGGAGGAAGACGGAAAAGGCACCCTCTGTTTGGCAGGAGTTCCTTATGAGGTCATTTGGGGCTTCCGAGGAGAAAGATTCTTTTTGTCTTTAGAAGGGAATAAGAGCGAAGGCAGAATAGAGAACGGCGTTCTGAAGCTGAACTATTTGGATATGGGAATGGATCTGTGCTTCCAATGGGATCCGGACTATGTTCCGGGTGATGCTCCCGATGAGAGGCTTTCGGAAGAAGCTCGGTTCTGGAAGGGTGATTGGTACGGCTGGTGGATCGTGGATGAAGGAACCGGTAGCTTTGCCGATGCCACAGGAAACTGGTGGGATCTGTGTGCCAATATTACTATGGGAAGCAATAACGGAGGCAAGATCACCCTTTGGGATCAAGACAGTTCCAAAGAAGAGCCGCTGGGAGAGGTGGCGTTCTATCTGGAACAGGGAGTGGCCGTATCGCAGAATGGGTATTTCGGTGCGGCTGTCATCGGAGAGGGCGACTGGTACATCGATCCTCAGAGTTCCGAAACGGAAAATATGCTGGTGATCTCCTGTGGTGCGGAGAATGACGCCGGTACATTCTATTATACTGCCTATCTCCGTCCATGGGGACAGACTTGGGAGGATGTACAGGAAAAGCCTTATCATTATGAGGACTGGTATTTGTCCATGATCGCAGAGGGACAGCCTATGCCCCATGCATTACCCGATCAATAAGATATTAGAACAGGAGAAGCTACGGATAGCCCTCCTGTTCTTTTTTGTAAAAAAAGGGAAAAATGTTCTTGCGTTTCTTTAGAAGTATGATATGATAGACAGTAGCGTAAACAAGAATAGGAGATAAATGATAATGAAGCAATTTACTCGTCGATCTATCAGTGTGGCACTGATCCTTGTGCTTCTGCTGACCACCATGATCCCGGCAGTTTTTGCCGTACAGAGAAACACCGGTACCCGTCATCAGCTGTGTACCGAGCTTTCGGATCAGGCTCTGGACTACTACACCGGAGACTATAGCCCCGATGCCCTTATATCCTACGATACGGATACTACCGGTAGCTGTCTCAAGGCTGTAAACAGTGAGCTGTACAATGTACTGCAGACCCTGGTGACCAAGACCCATACCTATGAGGTCAATTATAACGGCAATAACGGTTTGCAGGAATACTGGCCCTATACGGATTGCAACAAGGGTGCAAGTAAGGCACAGTTGTTCTACTCCGACACCACCGGCTCCTTTAACCGTGAGCACGTATGGCCCAAGTCTCGTGCATCCTTCCTTCAGACAGCAGGTGGCAGTGACCTTCACCACCTCCGTCCTACCAATTCCGGTATGAATTCCACCCGTTCCAACTATACCTTCGGCAATGTCAAGGAAATGATTTCCAATCCTTCAAAGGCTCCGACAACCGGAAAGACCGTCCTGTGGTACGACGGAAGTTATACCAGTGGTGGCTCTAAGATCGGTCTGGTAGAGGTCAACGACAACATCAAGGGTGACGTTGCCCGTATCCTTCTGTATGTTTATGTCCGTTGGGAAGAAAAGAATATTTTTGAGAACGATACTTCCGCAAAGCCCGGTCCCGACGATAACGAGAACAATGGTCTCCGTGTTATCTATGATCTGGAAACCCTCTTGGAGTGGTGCGAAATAGACCCTGTTGACACCTGGGAAATGGGCCGTAATGACGCTACCCAGTCTGTACAGGGCAATCGTAATGTCTTTATCGACTATCCCGAACTTGCATGGCTCCTTTTCGGCCAGGAGCCTCCCGAGGACATGGATGTCCCCGAAAAGCTTCCCCTGAATACTACTTCCTACACTGTTACCGCTGTATCCAACAATACCCAGTGGGGTACTGTTGAGCAGAACGGCAGACGGATCACCGCAACTCCCAACACCGGATATTATGTTGAGGGCTATACTGTCCTGTCCGGTCAGGCTACGGTAAAGCGTAACGAAAATAAGTTTACCGTTACTCCCGAAAGCGATTGCACCGTGCAGATCGATTTTGCACCTAAGACTCCCGCAACCGCAAGCTTTAATATGGGTGCAGAGCCCATTTCCTCCTATATGGGAGAAACGATCACCCTGCCCGAGGGTACCGCACCTCAGGGCTACCGCTTTGTAGGCTGGGTTCTGAATAAGGTAGAAGACACCACTGTGAAGCCTGCTTATTATGCGGCAGGCAGTACCTATACCCTTAACGGAAATGTGACCTTTATGGGTCTGTATTCCTATTCCGACGGCGAAGGTCTCGGCGATTGGATCCGTGTAACCGGGGAAGACGATCTCCGTAGCGGTATTCAGCTGGTGCTGGCGTCCGTAGAGGGCGGTGTCGTTGCCGCTCCTATGAAGGAAAAATATCTGACCCACAGCGGCGCATCCTTCTCCGATGACGGAAGCACCATTGAGCATATGCCCGATGATGCAGTAGTGTTCACTCTGGGCGGTTCGAAAAATGCATGGACTCTCACAGGAGAGGACGGCAAGCTCTTGGGTGTTACCGGAAATAAGAAGATCGGCTGGGGTGAAGGCTCTACAGCGTGGAAGATCACCTTCAGCGGTGGCAATGCAATCATGTATGGTGCAAACGAAAGCTATGGACGGATCCTGTATAACAGAAGTGCTCCTCGCTTTACCACCTATACCAATGCAACCTCTTCCATTCTGGTTCTGCCTCAGCTCTTCACCAATGACGGTGGCATTGTATACTATACCACCGAGCCTATGAAGTGTGAGCATACCTACGAGGCAGCGGTAACAGAGCCTACCTGTACCGACGGTGGCTACACCACCTATACTTGCTCCAAGTGCGGTTACAGCTATAAGGGTGATGTTGTTGCGGAAACAGGCCACAGCTATGACCAAGCTGTAACAGAGCCTACCTGCACCGCAGGCGGCTATACTACCTACACCTGCACGGTATGCGGTTACTCCTACATGGGAGATCTGACCGGTACTGCATCCCATACATGGGATGAGGGCAAGGTGACCATGGCTCCCACGGAAACCGAAGACGGTGTAAAAACCTTTGTATGTCTGGTTTGCGGAACGGTTGCAACAGAGTCCATCCCTGCAGGATCTCAGGGACAGGGCGGTTGCGTTTACGGAGATGCATGCGGTTCCGTTATCTTTACGGATATGCCTGAACTGAGCAACTGGGCTCATGTGGGAATCGACTTTGCCGTAAGCAATAAGCTCTTTAACGGCATGAATGCAACGACCTTTGCTCCCGACAAGACTATGACCCGTGCCATGCTGGTAACGGTTCTGTGGCGCAGTGCCGGTGAGCCGGAGGCAGATGCCGTAGAGTTTAAGGATGTTCCTAATGACCGGTGGTACAGCAAGGCTGTTAGCTGGGCGGCAGAGAAGGGCCTGGTCAACGGCATGGGAGACGGTACTTTCCGTCCCGATAATCAGATCACCAGAGAACAGCTGGCGACCATTCTGTTCCGCTATGCAAATGTGATGGAAAAGGAATCCGCTGATCGGGCGGATCTGGACAGCTTCCCCGATGCAAAGGATGTTCAGACCTATGCGACCGAAGCTTTCCGTTGGGCAGTGGCAGAGGGTCTCATAAACGGTGTTCGCGACAGCGGAACCGGTATGAACTTCCTCCGTCCCGGCGGAAGTGCTACCCGTGCACAGGTTGCAACCATCCTGATGCGCTTCCTGACTTCCGTAGAGGAATGAGGTCGGAGTTATGAATTTTTTATCCTGTGTACTTCTTGGTCTTGTGTTCCTCGCTCTTGGTGTTGTTCTGTGGAGCATGTTTCGCAAGAAGCAACGGGGTGAAAGCTCCTGTGGCTCTTGCAACTCCTGCAGCGGGTGTCCTATGAGCGGTACCTGCAGTAAGAAGCCCAAGCAGTAACAAAATAATTTATAAAGACAGCCTGTTGCAAGAATAAAACCTTGCAACAGGCTGTTTGCTGTACTGGGATCAAGAGAACTGCGCTTTTGCGGCGTCGGAGTAGGCGAAGAGTGCTTGACAGAGGGTACGGAGCACACCGGTTTTGTTACTGCCATAGGTGGCGGCATTGTACTCCAGAGTTTGAGAAATGCGAGTATTCCCCTCATAGACCGCAACGGACAGTTCACTGCGAAGCTCGGCGGCCAACAGACCATCAAAGGAGAAGGAGTAATAGCTACGGCTACTGTCATATACGGTACAGCCCTTTACGGTCACTGTGAGTTCGGAACCGGAACGATCCGTATAGGTGACATGGAGATTCAGCTTTGTGGGATCACCTGTGTAGCCTGTAGCATTGATAATAAAGCGGAGAGAGACCTTGGATTCCAGATTCAGAGATTTGCCGGCCCATGTAACGGAAGGGGTCGCCAAATCCTTGAGAACGGTGTTGGTACTGCTGAAGGCTACGGCCTCCAAATCGGAGAGATAGCTCAGATGAGTGTCTGTCATGGCATTGTCAACGAGGGCATCTGTACGATAGACCTTATAGGTCTGTGCGGAACTACCGTAACGGAGAAGCTCTGCACAGAGGGTGCGTAATTGCTTCGAAGAGGTGGTTTTATCCAACTGGCTGTAGGCGTAGGTGGCAATGCTGTAAAGGTCTTCCGGGGAGGTGTACTTTGCTCCGTCCTTTTCCATGTGGAGAGTAGCTTGAATAGTGTCGTTCATGTTGACGGCGGTAATGCCGGTAAGCGTGAAATAATAGTAGCTTCCGTTCAATACGGGATCAATGGTAACGGTACGACTGCTTGTAAGAACAGTGCTTTCATAAATGGGCAGGACACATTCCAAATAGAAGCTGTCATAGTCGGCCAGCTGAGAGGTGCTTACAGCATAGTTGATGGAAATATCACTTGCCAGATTCAGGGAGTGGCGGATCGCAATGGCTTCATCCACTGCGGGGGAATCGGGGGTGTTGGGAAGCTCCGTGGTATACAGGGTAATAAGTGCGGTGTCGGCTCTGCGATACAGAGCAATGGCACTGTAGCCCGAGGTGCCGGAAAAATACCGGAACTGTTTTAAGGTGGAGAAGCATCCCAATTTGGAACCGTTGGATGCGGCAATGGTAACGGTGCCGTTTGTATTCATGGTGATCCGATTGCTGTACTGATCGGAAGAACTGTAGGCAAGACCGGAATAACTGCCGGTGCAGCCGATATAAATACCGCTTGCGGTACGGAGGCTGTAGGTGCCGTTGCTACGCTTAGACACAGTCACGCGATAATTATGGGCATTTGCGTAGGGAACGGACAGGTTGGATATGGTCACATTCCGAATATTGCCCATGGTGTTGGGATTGGTCAGAGAGCCGTCAAAAATATAGCTTCCGGATTCATAGACCAGAATGTAATCACCGCTCCAATCCACAGGGGCGGAAATGACCTTGGTATAGGCACCGTTAGAAACCGTACCATGTGCGGAATAGGAATACAGACCATAGAAATGGGTGTTTTCTTCGGCTGTATAGAGACTGCCGGCTTTTAGGTAGCTGACGGTGGAGGTACTGTCTGACACACGGGCGGTGGTCCAGCCTACAAAGGTATATCCTTCGGGAGGTGTGGGGCCCTGGGGCAGGGTTACAGTATTGCCCACATAGTCAGTAATGGCATCGACTCCCGTGAAGGTAAGAGTCACGGTAGATTTTTTGCGGAATTCGATCCTGATATGGCAATGGGAAGTAGCTTCTACTGTGAATGTGTTGCCGTTGCGAACTACGGTAGCATTACCGGAAAGGATAGTATAACCTGTTACCTCGCAGTTTTGAGCGGGGGTGGCGGTGATGACTTTACCTGCAACGGTAGCCGAGCCCATAGCGGGATCGTTAACACTGACGGTAATATCATACTGCTCTGCCATAGCTTCGCCGGAGGGGGTGGGCATGTTCTTCGGAGGCTCCATGCCGAACATGAGCCAGGCAAGCTCGGGATAGTCGATGAAAACATTGCGATTGCCCTGTACATTTTCCGTTTGATCGTTTCTACCCATTTCCCATTGATCCACGGGATCACTTTCACACCAACGCAGGAGGGTGTCCAGATCCTCGATGGCTCGTTCTCCGCTATTGGCGGTGTCGTCGGAATCCAAAGGGGGTAAATAGTTGCGATCTACATCGGAATACAGATTGGGCTGTTCCCAACGACAATAGACATACAACAGAATGCGGGCAATATCTCCCTTGATATTATCACGAACTTCTACCTTGCCCTGATCCTTCAGAACCTCCAGAACCACTTTTCCTTCGATATTGCTGGTAGTTCTGCCATATGCGGTATCGGAAATGTCTACGAATCTATGGTCACTTTTTGCGGAATTGACAGAAGCAATGGAGGGGCGCAGATGGTGGAGATCCGCACCGCCGTACATCTCCTTATAAGAGGCTTTGGATTTGGGCCAGACATGCTCACGGTTCATAGTGGTATCACTGAGCTCGCTGCGTAATCTATCGGTATAAAAATATAAATATGTGTCACTGCAGGCTTCGGCATCGGTCTTCAGCCAGAAGGTGGCAAGAGACTCTTCTGTATATCCACTGTATACAGTATAAAATGTATGAGTATCTGCCATTAAGGTATGAAGAGCGGAATACAGGGGATTATTCACGGTGGCGACATAGGAATCCGTGGGACTGCTACGACCGGGAAGAGCGGAAAGTGTATCGTAGCTGTAGGAACCTGTATAATAACGGAGTGCTTGTTGGCTGAGATCTGTACACACAACATCTCGTATACCGTTGTTGCTTACTAAGGCACCTGTAGAGGCAAGTGCTGAAGAAAATGGCAAAATGGACAATGTGACGGCGAAAATGATAAAGATACACAGAATGGTTCGGAAAGGTTTATGGATCATGAGAGTGCTCCTTTCGGTAACAGGGAGAATTTTGTATAAAGTCATAAATCAGTATATCCGATTTTGGATCGATTTGCAAGGTGTATCCAGAAAATAATGCATATTTGACCTGTAAAAGGACAATAATTCCGATTTGTGCAAAATGCACAAAATGAATTGAAAAAGTTCGTTGAAAATGACATGCCGCATTATGTAATGTAAAACGACATATAGAGAAAACTTAAATTTACTGAACTTGAATTTTAAAAAAGCATATGATAAAATAAGACCATCAAAATGGCAATTAAGCCGAATTATGAAATGGAGATGACTTTTCTATGAAGAAGCTCAGCATGAGAGCCCTGTCCCTGATCCTGACACTGGCTCTGTTCGTAGGTCTCTTTGCAGCAATGGCCACCAGTGCAAATGCCGCATCCTACACCTACAACAGCGGTAAGCGTGGCACTGTATGTACTTCTCTGTCTTCCAAGGCAAAGTCCTACTACACCGGTAGCTACACCTACTCCAGCCTGTCCGCAAAGTCCGGTAGCAGCCTTCGTACTGCTCTCCGTACTCTGGTCAAGCAGAAGAACAGCACCGTTGGCTACAATGGTCTGCGTTCCTACATGAAGTACACCGATGCATATCAGGGAAGCACCTCCAAGATGATGCTCTTCTATTCCAGCCGCACCTGCACCAGCACTTGGGATTCCGGCAAGACCTGGAACCGTGAGCATATGTGGCCCCAGTCCCTGGGCGGTACTGCTGTCGAGGGCGACCTCCACGCAATGCGTCCCGCAGACCCCACTGCCAACTCTTCTCGTAACAACAACAAGTACGGCGATGCCGGTAGCAGCGCAAAGGCTATGAAGACCTCCTCCAAGAACGGTAGCGTAACCTGCGGTTACTACTATAATGGCGTTTTTGAGCCCCTGGATAATGCTAAGGGCGATGCCGCTCGTGTTGTTCTCTATGACTATGTCATGGCTACTTCTATGAGCTCCGTAACCGAGGTTTTCACCAATGTTACCACTCTGCTCAACTGGTGTAAGAATGACCCCGTTGATACCTTCGAAATGAGCCGTAATGACTCCGTTCAGTCTATTCAGGGCAGCCGTAACCCCTTCATCGACTATCCCGAACTGGGATGGAAGCTTCTGGGCTACAGCGTTCCCTCCGGCATGAAGACTCCCTCCAGCGGTGCAGGCACCACTTCCGGTAGCTCTTCTTCCGGTAGCTCTTCTTCCGGTAGTTCCTCCGGTTCTTCCTCCGGCTCCACTACCACTAATATCACCGTTAAGTTTATGGTTGGCTCCACAACCTACAAGTCTCAGAGCATCACCGCAGGTAGCAGGGTGACCCTGCCCACTCCCTCCAGTTCCTACATTCCTTCCGGCTATAGCTTCGTAGGCTGGACCACCTCTTCCGTCAGCAGCAGCACCTCTGCTCCCACCTACTACAAGGCAGGTAGCACCTATATCATTTCTTCCGGTATCACTCTGAGAGCTCTGTTCAGATACACCGCCACTTCTTCCTCTTCTTCCGGCAGTGGCACTACCTACACCAAGGTTACTTCTACTCCCAGTGATTGGTCCGGTACCTACCTGATCGTTTACGAAAGTGAGAAGATGGCATTCAACGGCAGCCTCACTAACCCCGATGTGGCAAGCAACTATAAGACTGTTACCATTTCCAGCAACAGCATTAAGGCTACTTCGACCATCAACAAGTATGCTGTCACTATCGCAAAGTACAGCACCGGCTACTCCATCAGAACTGCAAGTGGCTACTATATCGGTCAGACCTCCGATGCTAACGGCATGAAGAAGTCTACTTCCACCAAGTATGTCAACACCATTAGCGTTTCCTCTTCCGGTACTGCTACCATTAGAAGCGGCGGTGCATATCTCCGTTTCAACACCACCTCCGGTCAGGATCGCTTCCGTTACTTCAAGTCCAGCACCTATTCTTCCCAGAAGAGCATCAGCCTCTACAGACTGAACAGTGGTTCTTCTTCCGGTAGCACCACCAGCACCACCTACTACACCACCAATACCTAATTCTTATTAGATAATCGTTGGTAATACGCAAACAGCCTCCCATCCGGGAGGCTGTTTTTTATGAGGAGTCCTTATGCTTTAAACCCGGTAATATCAAATGTTTGATATTTTCCGATTCCCGTTTATCGAGCTGTTTCCAAATTAGCACACGCTCTTTGCTCTCCCTCCGGGAGAGCCAAGAGACTCTACGGACTTGAGGACAGAAAGATAAACTGTGAATTATAGTGAGGAGCGGGAGGCAAGATGGCGATATGTTCGGAAATGTTAAGAATATTTTATAATATTTCTTGATTCGTAGGGAGATTATGATATAATATATATAGGATCTATCCCCGTTTTTCAGGCGGGAGAATCATAGAGAAAAGGAAGGTGCTTTTATGAAAAAGCTGTTAAAGGGCGGCACTATTATCAATGCCAACGGTCGCATGGATGCTGATCTTCTGATCAACGGTGAGACCATTGAGGCCATCGGTAAGGATCTTCCCGTCGAGGGAGCGGAAATTATCGATGTGACCGGTAAGCTTTTGTTCCCGGGATTTATTGATGCCCACACCCATTTTGATCTTGACGTTTGCAATACTACTACCGCAGATGATTTTTATACCGGTAGCCGTTCCGCACTCCGTGGCGGTACTACCATGGTCATCGATTTTGCCTGTCCCAATAAGGGTGAAAGCCTCCAATACGGTTTAGACCTGTGGCATAAGAAGGCTGAAGGGAAGACCGCTTGCGACTACGGTTTCCATATGACCATCGACGATTGGAATGAGGATATCATTGCGGAACTGCCTAAAATGTTCGAGCAGGGTGTTTCTTCTTTTAAAATGTATATGACCTATCCTGCAATGATGATCGGTGACGATGCTATGTTCCGTGCTTTGCAAAAGATGAAGGAACTGGGAGGCATTGCAGGTGTTCATTGTGAAAATGCAGGGGTCATCGATGCTCTGATCGCACAGGCTAAGGAGCGTGGGGAGCTGGCTCCCGATACTCATCCTCGTTGCAGACCTGCGGTTCTGGAGGCAGAGGCGGTCTCCCGTTTGCTGAAAATGGCAGAGTTGGCAGAGGTTCCCGTTGTGATCGTACACCTGTCTTCCGAAGCCGGGCTTTTGGAGGTTCGTGCCGCCAGAGCAAGAGGGCAAAAGGTCTATGTTGAGACCTGTCCCCACTATCTTCTGCTTCAGGATGATCTCTATTCTCTCCCGGAATTTGAAGGGGCTAAGTATGTTTGTGCTCCTCCTCTGCGTAAGGATACAGACAATGATGTCCTATGGGAAGCACTGGCAGAGGGTGACATTCAGACGGTTTCTACCGACCACTGCAGCTTTACATGGAAACAGAAACAGGCAGGTCTGGAGGATTTCTCCAAGATCCCCGGAGGTATGCCCGGTGTTGAGACTCGTGGCGTTCTCCTGTACACCTATGGTGTGGTAACGGAACGGATCACTGCAGAGCGTATGATAGAGGTTCTCAGCGAGGCTCCTGCCAAGCTGTACGGTGCATATCCCCGTAAGGGTAGACTTGCGGCGGGGGCAGATGCGGATATCGTGGTCTATGATCCCAATGGTATTCGTCGTATCAGTGCCAAGGATCAGGTTTGTGCTGTAGATTATACTCCTTATGAGGGGTATGAGCTGTCCGGTCACATTGAACAGGTTTGGCTCAGAGGCACCCTTGCGGTAGAAGACGGGGAGATCCTTTCCGATCGCGGAGGCAAATATATCCCCAGAGGAAAGTCTGAACTGTGATCCTAATAAAAGAAAATAGTGTATAAGGATCCCCTATGGGACACCAATGGAGTCTTCAGCCCTTTGCGGTTGTGTTGACTTTGTCAGAAAGGGTTTTATTTGGATCTTTACATTATATAAGTAATATAAGTAGCCGTCTCAGACCAAGCTTTCTCTTGATCTGAGACGGCATTATTTTTGCTTATTAACATATCCGGAGTGAATGTGTTATACTCCGAAGATCCCTTGACTACATAATAACAGCAATAAGGGCGTATAGACCAAATAATACAGGATTGTGGAAGGTATGAGACAGGCTATAGCAGGGGTGGGATCCTTTGTATATTTTTGCATCCATACCACTCCGGCAACAGGAGCAGGAGAGCCGAAGAGAATAGCCATGAGCAACGCCATCTTCAAGGGGACAAGGGGGAGCAGAATGAGGAAAATGGCTGTAGGATACAGAAGAACCTTGTAGAGTGTATAAAATAAGGGAGCTTTATGGAATCGAATGGCGTTCTTGCCGTATTGCCCGATGGTCATACCTAAAAAGAGGAGTGCGAGAGGGGAAACACAGGCATCCAGAGCATCTATAGGAAGGGTCAGAAATTTGGGGATGGGAGAGCCCATAAAGCACAGGATCAGACCCAGGAATACTGCCAGAAGGCAGGGCTCCGTTAGAATAGATCTCCATTTTACGGAATGACGACTGCCGGCAAAGGCAGGGTGAAATAATGCCCAGATCAGAAGATCTTGGATGGATACATGGAGATAGACCATGACCATTTCTTCCTCGGATAAGAACAGGCGGAGCAGAGGAATGCACACAAAGGAAACATTGCCGATGCCACATATAAAGCTATACAGGCTGTGGAGTTGCCCCTTCCTCTTCTTAAATAAAAGGACGATGGCGGGGAGTATACTGAACAAAACAGTGATCCACAGAGTGGTTATTCCATGGGACAGGAGCTCTGCGGGATCCACAGCGGCAAAGCTTTTTATGATCATGGCGGGAAAGCATACACTCATCAAAAGGGAGGAAAGATGAGGGCGGCTTTCTGGGGGGAGAACTTTACAGACTATCAGAATATAACCCAATGTGATCATTAGGAATACATACAAAACACCGTTTAGCATAGGATAGGATCCTTTCATTCAACTACGATTCAGCTTTCTTTAATATCATATAATATTCTGGTGCGTATGTCAATAAAAGGCATATTTGTCCATGGAATGCTGTTGACATTTCGAGAAAATTTGGTAAAATATACATAGAAATTTTAAAGAAAACGGAGGCGTTATTGTATGAAAAAACGAGTCCTGTCCATGCTTCTTGCTGTGGCAATGCTATTGTCCCTCCTATGTGGCATGAGTGTATCTGCCGCCGGTGCCTATGTAAGAACTACCTCCTTAGCGGTGGGTGACCGAGTGATTCTGGTCAGTGAGGCTGTATCTATGGAACTTAGCAGCATCTCTACCACCAGCACCAAGTACGGCATCGGCTCTCCTTATTCCGGTGAACCGGGAGGTATTATGGTATTTGAGGTTTGCAACGGCTACAGTAGCGGTACCTATGCTCTCAAATACAATGGAAAGTATCTGTACTGGACCAGTGGTAACTCCCTGAACCTGAATGCCACTCTCAGTGAGAAGACCTCCTGGAAAATCAGCTTCGACCGTTCCGGTAACGCCACTATTTTGAACAGCAGTGATACCGCAAGACAGATCTGGTGGAATAACAGCTCTCCTCGTTTTTCCTGCTATACCGGCAAGACCATTGCGACTACCGGATACAGCACTGTTCAGATCTATAGGGCTACAGCAAATGCTTGTGCTCATGAGGATACTACCTATACCGTAACCACGGCTCCTACCTGTGAGGAAAAGGGTGTAGGAACCTATACCTGTGTAGCCTGTGGAGTAACATGGACCGAGACCATTGCGGCTACGGGTCATACCTACGGATTTACCGTAGTAAACGGAGACATCTATCGTCGATGCTCTCAGTGCAACAAGTCGGAAGCAATGACCCTCCATACCTTTGCGGAAGCAAAGGCCTATACCAGTAAATCTGCGGTCTATAATGTAAAGGGTGTTGTAACCTACATTAAGAGTCGTACCATCTATATCGAGGCCAACGGAGAGGCACTGTGCGTGTATTTCAGCACTGCCGCTGATCTCAGCAAGCTCCGCTTGGGAGATGAGATCTTTGTATCCTCTACTATGACTACCTATCAGGGCCTTCCGGAGCTGAACAATGTACAGCAGTATTTGATCTTGTCCTCAGGTAATTCCTTGCCCAATACCACCAATCTTTCCATCGGTGATATTATGGCTGATGAAGAAATGGTTCATTTGGGCAAGCGTGTAACCCTTAAGGATGTTACGCTGGGCGTTATCAATTCCTCCGGCTATACCCCTCTGACAGACAGTACAGGCAACAGCATTTGTATCTATGCCGTGCCTACTCTCAGCAGTGATATCCGCAGTGGTAACAAGGTGGATGTGACCGGCATTATTTCTTATTACAAGAACGGATTCCAGATCTTGATCAACGGTAGTACCGCAACCACCGATGTAAAGAAAGTGGGCGAAGGTGTCCCTATTGTGAAGGAAACCAAGCCTATTTCCTTTGCTAAGGCCGGTGTGCAGGGTATCTACTATCAGGTAGAGGGTGTCGTTACCTGTCTGAAGGGTCGACAGATCTTCATTCAGGATGAGACCGGCGGTATCGTCATTTATCTGGCTAAAATGCCCACAGAGGCACCCTGTGCCGTAGGTGATATGATCCGCGTTTACGGTTCCTTTGGCAACTATGACGGCGTACTGGAATTGCAGTATGTGGATCACACTGATCCCTATTTCTTCAAAGTTCTTTCCCATAACAATCAGGTGGTTGCCCAGGCTGTAACCATTGAACAGCTTCTGGCTGATTCTGCTATCAACTACGACCTCTTTGCAGAAAAGGTATTCCTAAACGATGTTTCCATTCTGGAAATCGACGATAAGGGTACCGTATGTCTGTGGCAAGATGACTATACCATTGATATTTATACCGCACCGACTTTGAACGAAGGCTGTGTACAGGATGCTGTGGTAGATGTTACTGCAACCGTTTCCGGCTATAACTTCAACTATGAGCTGGTCATCGTAGATGCCGATGCCATTACCTACGGTTCCAAGTGTACCCACAAGGAAACCATGCCCATGAATGATATTGCTCCCGATTGCACCACAAGCGGCTACACCGGAGATCTGTATTGCACGGTTTGCGGAGCCTTTGTGGAAAAGGGACAGCCCATTCCTCCCACTCACGGCGATACCACTGTGCTCAATGCCATAGCACCTACCTGCACTACCTCCGGCTACTCCGGAGATGTCTACTGTAACCTCTGCAATGTGCTGGTGGAAAAGGGCCAGACCGTTCCTCCCTCTCATACCATTATTACGGTAAATGATGTAGAGGCTACCTGCGATGTAGATGGCTATACCGGTGACCAGATCTGCGATGTGTGCTTTGTGGTCATTGCATACGGAGAGACTGTTCCTGCTCTGGAGCATGACTATGTTCTGGAACTGATCAAGGCTCCTACCTGCACAGAACCCGGTGAAGGATATTACGATTGTATCCGTTGCGAGGATGAATATTGGGGTGAAGTCTCTGCACTGGGACATACCTGTGTTTATTTTGACGAGGGAGACACTCATAGCTATTCCTGCTCCGTTTGCTGGGCGGAAGGTAGGGAAGAACATAGCTATGATGCGGGCTTCTGCAGTCTCTGCGGTGCCGCGGAGCCTCAAGGCATTCCTGTAGATGATGCCATTGTTATTCGCCATACCCTGAACCTTGCCAGCGACATTTCTATCAATTTTGCTGTTTCTGCGGCTTCCTTGAGCGACTATGATATGTTCTATCTGGAGTGTGTCAGAGATACCTACAGCGGGAACGAACAGGTCGCTACCGAAAGTGTCATTATTGATGCACCTACCCTCAGTAACGGTTACTATTACTTTACGCTTATGGGCATCAATGCGACCCAGATGGGGGATGAGATCAGTGCGACTCTGTACATGATCAAGAATGACAAGGTTTATTGCTCCAACGAGGATATTTACAGTGTTTCCGTATACGCTTATAACCAGCTGGATAAGAGCAATGCTTCCGATTCTCTGAAGAGCCTGTGTGCGGATCTCCTCCGCTACGGTGCTGCGGCACAGACCTTTAAGTCCTATCGTACCGATACCTTGGTCGATGAGGCTATGACCGAACTCCACAAGACCTACTTGTCTGATTTGGACGCTGTGGTATTCGGCTCTACTTCCATCCAGCAGGGTGATGTAACCTCTCCCTCTGTAACATGGGAAGGTAAGTCTCTGATCCTGGACTCCAAGATCACCCTCCGCTATATTTTCAATGCATCCAACTATAAGGGCGACATCAATGCACTGACTCTCCGTGTAAGCTACCGAGACTATAGCGGAAAGACGGTATCTAAGACCATTGGAAATCCTGTAGCTTACAACGCCTCTAAGAACTGGTATTCCTTTGAATTTAATGGGCTTCTGGCGGCAGAACTGAGAACCGTGGTCAATGTTGCGGTCTATTCGGGAAATACGCAGATCAGTGAGACTCTGTCCTACAGTGCGGATACCTATCCCAACGGAAAGACCGGCAACCTGCTGGCAGTATGTAAGGCGATGCTTGCATACAGCGATTCTGCCAAGGTTTATTTTGTAGGATAAAAAGATAATCATTTGCTAAAAAGGGGCTGTAAAAAAAACAGCCAAAACAAGACGGCGAGTCTCTTCAATGAGGCTCGCCGTTGATCTTTGTTAGAGAGAATTTATTTTAGCCTTTGATTCGTGCGAATTTAAGCGGTTTTTGTGCAGAAATTGTCTTT
>JAZOXB010000273.1:0-2061 GCA_045659585.1 Faecousia sp.
TCTTACAGGAGGTGTACACGAGATGCTGCGTACCTATCAGCCCAGAAAGCGCCATCGCGCAAAGGTCCATGGATTCCGCAAGAGAATGGCTACCGCCAACGGCCGCAAGGTTCTTGCTCGCCGCCGTGCAAAAGGCAGAGCTGTCCTGTCCGCCTAATTCGGTTTTTGCAATCGGATCCGGAATCGTGACCGCACCGTACTGCTTGTAACATCAACCAGGGGCGAATGGAGAGATCTGTTCGCCTTTTTCCCTACCCGAAAGGAGTCACTATGCTGCATACCGTCTCCCTGAAAGAAAATGCAGTGTTCCGTCGCCTCTACCACAGAGGCAACAGTGCAGGAAGCCGTTATCTGGTGGTTTATTGCCGTCCTAATGGCACCAAGGTTTCCCGTCTGGGCTTTACCGTAAGCACCAAGCTGGGACATGCCGTTGTTCGTAATCGCATCCGTCGTCGTCTCCGCGAGATCTACCGCTTGGTAGAGCCCGACCTAAAGCCGGGCTATGACATCGTAGTTGTTGCTCGCTCTGCTACCATCGACGCGGAATTTGCTCTGTTGGAACGGAACCTCCGCTATCTGTGCGGAAAGCTGGAGCTATTGGTATGAAACAGCTCCTATTGACTCTGATCCGCTTTTATCGGAAGTATATTTCCCCTGTCTTCCCCGGTAAGTGCCGTTTCATTCCTACCTGCTCGGAATACGGTCTGGAAGCCATCGAGAAATACGGAGCCCTCAAGGGTGGGTGGTTGACCTTCAAGCGGTTGCTCCGGTGCAACCCGTTCAATCACGGAGATTATTTCGATCCCGTGCCTTGAAGTATTCAAACTTAGGAGAATAAAATGGGTAGTATTATCAAAACTGCATTCGGCTATGTTTTGGAGTTCTTCTATAACTTCACAAACAACTATGGTTTGGCTCTGATCCTGTTCTCTCTGGCAGTCAAGCTGGTACTGTTCTTCCCCAGCGCCAAGGGCAAAAAGAGCATGATGAAAACCTCCCGCCTACAGCCTCAGCTCAAGCAATTGGAGCTGGCTTACGGCGAGGATAAGCAGGGTTATCAGCAGGCTGTCAGCCAGCTGTACAAAGACGAAGGCGTCAGCATGTTCGGCGGTTGCCTTTGGTCTATCCTGCCTCTGCTGATCATCATTCCCCTGTACCGTGTTATTCAGGAACCTCTGACCTACATCCTCCACATGGAGGCCGATGTGATCACCCAACTGAAGGAGATTTACGCCGCCGCAGAGGGTATCGCTCTGGATAAGGTCAATTACTATTGGCAATTTGCTGTTGCAGGCAATATCGATCGCTACGGTGCAGGTATTGTCGAGGGTGTAGAATCCCTGAAACTTTCTCTCTGGGGCATTGACTTGGGTCAGACTCCCACCTGGCAGATCTGGACCTTGACTACCTGGTCCGCGATCGGCGGAGCCCTGCTTCCCCTGATTTCCGGCGGTCTGAACTATCTGACCATGTTCATCAGCACTAAGATGAACAGCACCGTTATCAGTAACGAAAAGGGCGAGAGAGATACCGCCTCCGCACAAATGGCCGATACCGGCAAGACCATGCAGATGCTCATGCCTCTGATGTCTGTCGTCTTTGGTTTTATGTTCCCCGTAGGCATCTCTGTCTACTGGATCTCACAGTCCGTTTTCGGCATCATTCAGGATGTGATCCTGACCTCTCACTACCGCAAGGTTTATGACGCAGAGGATGCCATCAAGCGTGAAAGAGCCGCTCAGTTTGCCGCAGAAGAGGCTGAGAAAGAGCGGATCCGTGCCGCAAAGCGTGCCGCCAACCCCGACGGTATCAACGCCAATAGCAAAAAGAAACAGCAGCTCCGTGAGAAGCAGGAACGGGAAGCTGCCGCAAAGGATTATGAACAGAAAAAGCGTTTGGATCTGGGTATTCCGGAAGAAACTCCCACTACCGAGGAATTCCCCGGCGGTGAGCCCGGCCGTCCTTACGCCCGTGGTCGTGCATATTCTGCAGATCACTATGGAAAGCATGGGGAATGATCCCCAAATCATTTCCTAAATAATAAGGAGAATATATGGAAAA